>JBKHCM010000099.1:0-12485 GCA_046541805.1 Alphaproteobacteria bacterium | reverse complement strand
CGATCGCGGTCTTGCCGACGCCGGGCTCGCCGATCAGCACCGGGTTGTTCTTGGTGCGCCGGGAGAGGACCTGGACGACGCGGCGGATCTCCTCGTCACGGCCGATGACCGGGTCGAGCTTGCCGTCACGGGCGAGGCCGGTGATGTCGCGGGTGTACTTCTCCAGCGCCTGATAGCTCTCCTCCGCACCGGCGGAATCCGCGGTCTTGCCCTTCCGGACCTGGGCGATGGCCTGCTCGAGGTTCTGCGGTGTGACTCCCGCGGCCTTGAGGATCTTGGCGGCGTCCTGGTCGTCGCCGACGGTCATCGCCTGCAGCAGGCGCTCGACGGTGACGTACTGATCGCCCGCCTTCTGGGCGGCCTGCTCGGCCTGCGCGAAGACACGGGCGAGCGCGGGCGAGAGGGACGGCCCGGACGCGCCGCCGCCGGAGACCTGCGGCAGCTTGGCGACGGCGTGCTCGACCTGCGACTGCGCGGCCTGCGCGTCACCGCCGGCGGCGCGGATGAGCTGCATCGCGAAGCCCTGCTGGTCGTCCAACAGCACCTTCAACAGGTGGACCGGCAAGAGCTGCGGATGGCCCTCGCGCAGCGCGACGCCCTGGGCGGACTGGATGAACCCCTTGGCGCGGTCGGTGTAGGTGTCGAACTGCATCGCGTGTCTCCTGGCTCCCACGGTGGCGAGCGGCCGCGCCGGACCCGCGAGCGGCGTCCGCGCAGCGCTTTTCGGCATATGGGCAGCGGGGCGGCGCTGCTCAAGAATTGCGCATGGTCAGCCGGGGTCGGAGGCCATCGGCGCGCCATCGCCTGCCGTGGTCGCGGTCGCGCGCCCGCGCCGCTTGGTCCTCGAGCTCCGGCCGCCGGGGCAGCGTGCCGAACTCGATCCCCCGCTCCACCGCGCCGTAGCCGCGCATGCGCTCCCGCTTCGCGCCGTCGGTCGTGAAGCCGGGCGCGGTGTTGAGCGCCGCCGCCGGCAGCGGGCCGGGCCGAAGAACAGCCAGCGGTGGGAGGCGCCACGGCGCGCCGCCGGCGGCGCCCGCCTCGCCTCGCGCCAGCCGTCGGCGCGAGAGGCGCAGATGGCGGCGGTCTCGGTGCCGACGACGTCGCCTTGGACCCGCGTCGCCACCTTGCCCATCGGGTCGAGCGCGACAGACGCGGCGCTCTTCATCTCGCATCCTTGGGCGACCGGGCGCGCCTCGTGAGGCACGCCGACCGGCGCCATCATCCACCGGGCGATGCGGCCGCGCGACATCGCACGGGTGTGGAAAACGGGATCCGCCGTGGCGTCGCTGCCGCGGCGAGGACGGAGCGCAGTTCAATACCCGCGGCTACGGTCGACGAGCCCGGTGATGGCACCGCCGGTGCGGAAGGCGCGGATATTCCTGGCGGCGATCGCGGCGGCGCTCTCGGGGTCGGTGGGTGCTGCCACGTGCGGGAAGACGTGCACCCGCGGATGGCGCCAAAACGGGTGGTCCGCCGGCGGCGGCTCCTCGTGGAAGACGTCGAGGACGGCGTCGCGCAGCTGGCCCGCGTTCAGCGCCGCGAGGAGGTCGGCGTCGACCACGTGGCCGCCGCGGGCGACGTTGACGAGCGCCGCCCCGCGCTTGAGCGCACCCAGCAGGCGCGCGTCGATCAGGCCGCGGGTCGCGGTGGTGAGCGGCAGCAGGTTCACCAGAATGTCGGTGCGGGCGAGCATGGCCCTGAGGCCGTCGTCGCCGGTGAAGGTCTCGACGCCGTCGACGTCGCGCCGGCGGCGCGACCAGCCGAGCCGTGCAAACGCGAAGCCGGCCAGCTGGCGCATGCAGGCGCGGGCGAGCTCGCCGGTGCCCAGAAAGGCGACGGTGCGGTCGCGGGCCAAGACCACCGGCTCCGGCGCCCAGCGCCCCGCGGCCTGGGCGCGGGCGTAGTGGCCGTGGTCGCGGTGCAGGCTGAGCACGTGGGCCGCCACCGCCTCGGCCATGGCCTGCGCCAGGTTGGGGTCGACCAGCCGGGCGAGCGGGGCGTCGGGCGGGAGTGCCGGGTTGTGGACGAGCTGTTCGACGCCGGCCCAAAGCGACTGCACGAAGCGCAGCGCCGGAAAGCGCGCGAGCGCCGCCGCCGGGGGGTTGGCGGCGATGGCGACGTCGAACACCGCCGGGTCGCGACCGTCGGCGCCGACGGCCTGGCCGGCGACGATCTCCTCCTCCGGCAGGGCGTGGGCGAGGACGTCGCGCCAGCGCGCCTCGCGCTCGGCGGACATGTCGGTCAAGAACACGATCGGCACGAATTCAGTCCTTTCGCTCGGCGATGTCGACCACGGCCTCGCCGTCGGCGAGGACGCTTTGCCAGTGCGGCTCGACGTCGTCCACGCAGCGGGCGCGGGTGCAGCCCAGGGCCAGCTTCGGCGCCGCGATCTCGGGGCGTGGATCGACGAGCCGCACGGACCGAAGCTCATCTCAGCGCCGACGTTGAAGACGTGGCCGCGGCCGCGGGCCGGCGCCGTCACCGGCTCCTTTTCGGAAAAGCCGTCTAAGGAAGCGAGCTCGGCCAGGTCCGGGCGCGCGGCGGGATCGACGTCGAGGCCGGTGCCGGCGATCACGACGGCGGCGACGGTGCCCCACGGCGTCGCCGGCGCGAGCGCGCCGTCCGCCGTCACGCCCCCGCCACCGTCGCGAAGGCGGGTCGGCGCGACGCCGTTCGCCACGGGCGGGTCGAGGCTGCGACGAAACCGGTCGACGTCGTCCGCCCGGAGCGCCTGGGCGATCGTCTCGAGGCCCCGCCGGGCGGCGGCGCCGAAACGGGCCTCGTGCCAGGCGCGGTAGGTCGAGGACGGCACGCCGAGGTCCGGGCCGTTCACGGTCCGGGGGCTCCGCGGCGTCGACAACCCCGCGAAGCGGCGCCAGGGGCCCGCGCGGCCGGCGCGGGTGCGGGCGACGACGCGGCGGTCGGTGACCGTGGCGCGGAGCAGCTGAAAGGCGAGCGCCCATCTGCTCCGACCGGCGCCGACGAGGCGGACGTCGCGCACCGGATCGGCCGCCGGCCGCCGGCCGGGTGATCGGTCAAGTCGAGCGCGAACCGCGCGCGGGCTTCGCCGGCCGCCGGCGCGTTCGTTGTCGCGGTCGGCGGCTCCATGTCGCCGGTTGCGGTGCCGCCGGATCAAGGCGATCCGGGACTTGCTGCGCGCCTAACGCGGTCGAGGATCGGCTCTTGGCTGCGCGTTGGTCGAAGATGGCGGAAATCAACGTTGCGCGCCTTGCTCGCGCGCCGCCCCGCGGGTATGGCGTTACCCGATTGCAAGGCGACAGACGATCGCTGCGAACGCCAAGGGGGGTACTAACCACCGCAACGCCCAGGTAGCGACGACCAGCTCGTAATCGTGCGGCCATCCGCCGGCTCGCGGTCGGGGTCGCCGGTTTCGTCTCGACCTTCGACACGACCCTGAGCCGCCACGCGCGCCAGGCGTTGGTCGGCATCGTTCAGGAAAGGTTCCGCCATGAGCATCGATAGACAGGCTGGGGAGGCCTATTGGCGAGCCAACATCCGTCTCGTACGGACGTTGCTCGTGATCTGGGCACTCGTGTCCTTCGGCTTCGGCATTCTCTTGCGGCCGTTGCTTTCCGGGATTCCGATCGGGGGCGCCGATCTGGGCTTCTGGTTTGCCCAGCAGGGCTCGATCCTGACGTTTCTCGTCTTGATCTTCTTCTACGCCATCCGGATGAACCAGCTCGACCGCCAGTACGGCGTGGACGAGGAGTAAGGGGGCGGCCATGGACCAACAGACCCTCATCTACCTCGTCGTCGGCGCGTCCTTCGCGCTCTACATCGGCATCGCGCTCTACGCGCGCGCCGCGTCGACCGGCGAGTTCTACGCCGCCGGCCGCGGCGTTCACCCGATGGCCAACGGCATGGCGACGGCGGCCGACTGGATGTCGGCGGCGTCGTTCATCTCGATGGCCGGCCTCATCGCGTTCAGCGGCTACGACGCCTCCGCCTTCTTGATGGGGTGGACCGGCGGCTACGTCCTGCTGGCGCTGATGCTGGCGCCGTACCTGCGCAAGTTCGGCAAGTTCACGGTGCCGGAGTTCATCGGCGACCGCTTCTACTCCCAGACGGCACGCATCGTCGCGGTGATCTGCCTGCTCGTCGCCTCCATCACCTACGTCATCGGCCAGATGACCGGCGTCGGCGTGACCTTCTCACGCTTTTTGGAGGTCAGCGAGACGCTCGGTCTGTTGATCGGCGCCGGCATCGTGTTCGTCTACGCGGTCTTGGGCGGCATGAAGGGCATCACCTACACCCAGGTGGCGCAATACATCGTGCTGATCACGGCCTACAGCATCCCGGCGGTCTTCATCTCGCTCGAGCTCACCGGCGTGGCGCTGCCGTGGCTCGGTCTGTGGTCCGATCACGTCGACTCCGGCGTGCCGTTGCTGCAAAGGCTCGACCAGGTCATCACCGATCTCGGCTTCAACTCCTATACCGAGCAGCACGACAGCACCTTGAACATGATGCTGTTCACGGTGTCCTTGATGATCGGGACGGCCGGGTTGCCGCACGTCATCATCCGGTTCTTCACCGTGCCGCGGGTGGCGGACGCGCGCTGGTCGGCGGGGTGGGCGCTGGTCTTCATCGCGCTGTTGTACCTCACCGCCCCGGCGGTCGGCGCCATGGCGCGCCTCAATCTCGTCGACACCGTCCAGATGAACCCGGTCGGCACCGCGGGCGAGCCCACCTTCATCGAATACGAAGACCGTCCGGACTGGATGCGGAACTGGGAGGTCACCGGTCTCGTCGAGTGGGAGGACAAGAACGGCGACGGTCGGATCCAGTACTACAACGAGGACAACGAGGAGTTCGCGGAGCGGGCCAGCAGCGAGTACGGCTGGCAGGGCAACGAGCTCAGCATCGACCACGACATCATGGTGCTGGCCAACCCGGAGATCGCCGGCCTGCCGAACTGGGTCGTCGCGATCGTGGCGGCGGGCGGCCTGGCGGCGGCGCTGTCGACGGCGGCCGGGCTGTTGCTCGCGATCTCATCGGCGGTGTCGCACGACCTCATCAAGGGCGCGATCAACCCGCGGATCTCCGAGCGCGGCGAGCTCATGGCCGCCCGGCTGTCGATGGCCGGCGCCATCGCGCTCGCCACCTATCTGGGGCTCAATCCGCCCGGTTTCGCGGCGCAGACCGTGGCACTCGCCTTCGGCCTAGCGGCGTCGTCCATCTTCCCGGCCATCATGATGGGTATCTTCGTCAAGCGTATCAACAATGTCGGCGCGGTCGCCGGGATGTTGAGCGGCCTCATCTTCACCGTCGTTTACATCTTCGTCTACAAGGGATGGCTGTTCATCCCGGAGACCAACCAGCTCCCGGACACCGCGGAATACTGGGTCTTCGGCATCTCGCCGCTGTCGATCGGGGCCGTCGGTGCCGCGCTGAACTTCCTGGTCGCCTACGTCGTCTCCAACGCGACCGAGGCACCGCCGGAGGAGATCCAGGAGCTCGTCGATAGCATCCGCATCCCGCGGGCGAGCCAGGCGCCCGGCGGCGACGACTGAGGATGTCTTGAGGCGTTGACGCGAGCGGGCCCCGCCGGCAAGGCGGGGTCCGCTTCGTTTTTTCCGGGGCCGCGGCGGCCCGGTGGAGACCCCGGCCATGGATGCCCAGCGCGACGTCTTCCGGCGCTTTTTCGCTCAGCATCACCCCTTCGACCTCTTGCCGGCCGACGCGGTGGAGCGTCTCTTGGACCACACCTCGCAGATCGAGGTGCCGACGGGCGGCGTCATCCACGAGCTCGGCGAGCTGCCCGATCACCTCTACGTCGTCCGCAACGGCGCCGTCGACGTCATCAGCCCCGAGGGCGTCGTCGTCGAGCACCGCGGCATGGGTGAGGGGGTTGGCGGCCGCGCCATCCTCCGTGGCGAGGCGTCGACCAACCGCGCCGTTGCGCACCGCTCGGCTACCCTGTTGCGCATCCCGCGCGCGCTGTTCATCGACCTCGTCGACGCCAACCCGGATTTCGCCGCCTTCTACGAGCGCTTGAAGGCGGTCGGCCGGCGCCGGCCCGCGGCGCTCGGCAACGACCCCGCCGAGGCCGTCATCGCCAGCCCGCTCAAGGAGGTGATGACCCCCGATCCGGTGGCGGTGGCACCCGACGTCACGATCCGCGAAGCCGCCGGTTTGATGCGCGACCGCGGCATCTCCTGCGTGCTGGTCGAGGAGGACGGCCGCCTGGTCGGTATCCTCACCACCAACGACCTCGCCCGCCGCGTCGTCGCCGAGGGCCGCGGCGCGGACGTGCCCGTGCGCGAGGTCATGACCGCGGGGCCCACGGCCCTGCCGCCCGACACGCTGCTGTTCGACGCCATGCTGGTGATGAGCGAGCGGGTCGTGGGCCATCTGCCGGTGGTCGACCGCGGCCGCGCCGTCGGCATCGTCACCCGCACCAACATGATCCGCCGGCAGTCGATCTCGAGCGTCTTCATGATCGGCGACATCGCCGCGCGCGAGCATCTGGACGAGCTCGCCGAGGTGATCGCGCAGCTGCCCCAGCTCTTGCTCCAGCTCGTCGGTGCCGGCGTCACCCCCAAGCGGGTCGGCCAGGTCATCACCAGCATCGCCGACGCGCTCACCCGCCGTCTCCTGCAGCTCGCCGAGGCCCAGCTCGGCCCGCCGCCGGTGCACTATCTCTGGCTGGTCTGCGGCTCGCAGGGCCGCCGGGAGCAGACCGGCATCTCCGACCAGGACAACTGTCTGATCCTTTCCGATGCCTACGATGCCGCCGCCCACGGCGAGTATTTCGAGCGGCTGGCGCGCTACGTCTGCGACGGACTCGACCGGTGCGGCTACTACTACTGCCCGGGCGAGATGATGGCGACCAACGAACAGTGGCGTCAGCCGCTCGAGGTTTGGCGCAACTACTTCCAGGGTTGGATCGCCAAGCCCAGTCCGAAGGCGCAGATGCTGGCCAGCGTGATGTTCGACCTGCGCCCGGTCGCCGGCGATCTGCGCCTGTTCGAGGGCCTGAAGCACGAGACCGTCGAGGCGGCGCGCAAGAACAGCATCTTCCGCGCCCATTTGGTGGCGAACTCGCTCGGCCACCAGCCGCCCTTGAGCCTGTTGCGGGGCTTCGCGCTGATCCGCTCGGGCGAGCACAAGAACACCCTCGACCTCAAGCTGAACGGCGTCGTGCCGATCGTCGACCTGGCGCGGGTCTACGCCCTCGACGCCGGCCGCGAGGAAGTGAACACCCGCGACCGCATCGTCGCGGCGAAGGAGGCCGGCAGCCTCAGTGCGTCGGGTGCCGACGACCTCGCCGACGCCTACGACACCATCGCCCGCGTCCGCCTCGAGCACCAGGCGCGCCAAGTCCGGCGCGGCGAAAAGCCGGACAACTTCATGGCGCCCTCCAGCCTCTCCGCGCTCGAGCGCGGTCATCTGCGCGACGCCTTCGGCGTGGTCAAGTCGCTGCAAGCGGCGCTGGCCCACTACCGCAGCGCCACCTAGGGGGCAGCGCCTTGAGCTTCTTCCTCCTGTTCGGGACGATCACGCTGGGCCTGGGCACCGCCGGGGTCGCCATGCTGGCCTTTCGCATCACCGGGCGGCGCGCCCCGCGCTGGGCGCCGCCCTTGGCCGGCGGCGTCGCGATGCTGGGCTTCTCCATCTGGATGGAGTACGCGTGGTTCGAGCGGATCTCGAACCAGCTCTCCGAGCGCGTCGTCGTCGTCGAGACCCATAGCCGCAGGGCGTGGTGGCAGCCCTGGTCGCTGATCCGCCCCCAGGTCGTGCGCTTCAGCGCCATCGATCAGGCAAGCGTCGAGCCCGTGGGCGCGGATCTCGTGCGGGTCGAACTCTGGCTCGTCGATCGATTCACGGGCTCGGCCAATGTCGGCCAGCTCTACGATTGCGACCAGCCGCGCCGGCTCGACGTGGCGGCGGAGACCCGCTTCGACGACCAGGGGCGTCCGCTCGACGGCGACTGGCGCAGGATCGCCGCCGACGACCCGCACCGCCTGGCGGCGTGCCGGCTGGCCGGGCGGACCCTCGATCTCGCCGGTGCGACGTCTCGCTGAGGGCCGCCACCTTTCGCATACAGACATCGGCTTGAACAGGTTTTAGGATCACCCATTCATAAGCAATCCGAAGAAGACGGATAGGGGCCGACAGACACAGGGAGGCGCCCTTGCGCACGCGAGCGGTGCTGGTCGTCGACGACGAGCCGACCATGCGCTTCTGCCTCGAGCACCTGCTCAAGGCGGAGGGATTTCAGGTCATGACCGCGGCGGACCGGGCCGAAGCCCTGGCCCGCGTCGCGGCTCGACGTCCGGACGTGGTCCTCTTGGACGTCGTCCTCGACGACGGCGAGGGTTACGGTTTCGTGGGCCGGCTGCGCGAGCGCTGCGGCCGCCATGACCTGCCGATCTTGATGATGAGCGCGCGCACGCGACCCGACGAGCGCCAGCGCGGCGAGGCTGTCGGCGCCGACGGCTATCTGCGCAAGCCGTTCGACATCGCCACGCTGAAGCGGGCGCTGGATGGGCTCGTGCCGGCGGGCGAGGCCTGAGCGCGTGGCGCGTTGGGGCCTCCGCCTGCGGGTCTTTCTCTTCTTCGCGTTCATCGCCCTGGGCGCGATTGCGGTCCTGTGTCTCGGCTTCGCGCTGACGGCCTCGCGCGCCGATGCGGCGCTGCAGCCGACCCTGGTGCTCGCCTTCGGCGGCGCCGGCTTCGCGGTCGCCGGTCTTGCGATGTGGGTGTGGCTGCAGTTCGACGAGCACGTCGCCAAGCCGATCCTCGCGGTCGGCCAGCACGTCCGCGCCGTCGTCCACGCCGGTGCACGCGGCGACGGTCAAGTCCGCCACCGCGCACGCTATCTGGGGTTCCTCGCGCCCGCCGTCGACGAGATCACCGGCGCCCTCGAACGCGCCCGGGCCGAGACCGAAGAGCGCGTCACCCAGGCGACCGCCGAGGCCGACCGCCAACGGGCGCGGCTGGAAGCGGTGCTGCGGGATCTCACCGAGGGCGTCATCATCTGCAACCTCGACCACGAGATCCTGCTCTACAACCAGCGCGCCGCCGGCATCCTGCACGATTGCGGCCATCTCGGTCTCGGCCGGCCGCTCGCCGGGCTGGTCGGCGACGAGCCGTTTCGCTTCGCCCTCGAGCGGCTGCGCCGGCGCTTCGTCGAGGACCGCTGGAGCGATCATCCCGACGGCCTGACCACGCTGGCCGTCGTCACCACCCGCCACCGTCGCGCCACCTTGAAGGCGCGCGTCGCGCTGACGCTCGACGCCCAGGGCACGACGCCGATGGGCTACGTCATCGCCTTCGACGACGCCACCGAGGAGATCGACCACGCCGCCCGGCGCGATCGGCTGTTGCACGACGGCGCCGAAGAGGTGCGCCGGCGGGTGAGCGCCGTGCTCGGGTTGAGCGAGCTGGCGCTGCGAGCCGGCGGCGAGGACGCGGACCGCGAGGCCGTCGCCCGTGAGCTCGAGCGTTCCCGCAGCGCGCTGTCGGCAGCGCTGGACCGCCTCGACACCGTGACCCGCGACGAGCACGCCACGCCCTGGCCAACGGCGCCGATCTACGCCTCGACCCTGATCGCGTTCCTCGGCGACCGCGTCGCCGGCACCTGCGCGCTGAACACGGCGCAGATCCCGAGCGATCTCTGGATCCGCTGCGACGGGGCGACGATGCTGGCGCTCCTCGAGCATCTGGTGCGGCACCTCGCGGCGGGCGATCGCACCCAGCAGGTGCTGGTGGAGATGCGCGCGAGCCCGCACCGGGTCGTGCTCGACCTGGTCTGGCAGGGGCGCGCGGTCGCCGAGCACGAGCTCGACGGGTGGCTCGACGAGTCGCTCGGCCCCGGCTTCGCCGGGCTCACCGCCCGCGAGGTGCTCGAGCGCCACAAGACCGCGCTGTGGTCGGTGGCGCGGCGACGCGAGGAGGTCGCCCTGCGCCTGCCGCTCGCCCGCGGCGAGGCCGCCGGGCGACGCCCCCGCACCACGGCCCCCACCTTCTCGTCGCGCCCCGAGTTCTACGACTTCGACCTCTTCTCCCCCGGCGGGCGCAGCGCGCTCGCCGACGCCCCGCTGCGCCAGCTCACCTTCGTCGTCTTCGACACCGAGACCACCGGCCTCGAACCCCAGGGCGACGACGAGATCGTCTCGATCGGTGGGGTGCGCATCGTCAACGCGCGCGTGCTCACCGGCGAGTCGTTCAACCGATTCGTGCATCCCGGCCGGCGCATCCCGCCTGCGTCGACGCGCGTGCACGGCATCACCGACGAGCACGTCGAGAACGCGCCCACGCTCGACGTCGTGGTGCCCGACTTCCACGCCTATGTCGGCGACGCGGTTCTGGTGGCGCACAACGCGGCCTTCGACATGAGCTTTTTGAGCAAGCACCAGCGCCGGCTGGGCGTCACCTTCACCCAGCCCGTGCTCGACACCGTGCTCCTCGCGGCGCACGTCTTCGGCCCCGGCGAGCGCTTGACGCTCGACGCGCTGGTCGAGCGCTTCGAGGTCGCGCTGCCCGAGCACGAGCGCCACACCGCCCTCGGCGACGCCCGCGCCACCGCCTATGTCTTCCTGCGGCTGCTCGCGCTGCTCGAGGCCGACGGTATCCGGACCCTCGGCGATGCCCTGCGCGTCTCCGAGCAGCAGGTCGCGCTGCGCCGGCGCCAGGCGGCGTATCAGTCGAGCTGAGACGCGCGCGCGTGGACGACGCGGCTAAGATCGCGCGGCGTCGCGGACCCGCGCCGGCTCGACGACGCGCTCGACCCGGCGCCCGTTGCCGAAGGACCTACGCGCCGGGGCGCAGCGTCCGGGGGCGGCGGCCGTCGAAAGCCACTTTGCCGGCCCCGTCCGCCGCGCGTCCCGCCGGTGGCGACGGCTCTTTCACGAGGGCCGGATCAGCCTCGCCTTTCTCACCGCCTGGGTGGTCAGGGCGCAGGTTGCAGCCCCACGGTCGCCCACGCCCGGCAACGCCGTGTTCGTGGAGGGGCTGATCGTCATCGCCAAGGTGGTGAGCTGGCGACCGGCCGAAGCCTTCCTCGACGAATGGTCGCCGATCCCGAGACGCGCCTCTTGCAGCGGCTCGCGCAGGCGCTGCTCGCCGTCCGCTTCGATCCGCCGCCCGCCGGTCCTCAGCCCGGCCCGAGCTTGGCGATGAAGTAGCCGGCGACGACGGCGGTGCCGATCACGCCGGCCACGTTCGGGCCCATCGCGTGCATCAAGAGGAAGTTCGACGGATCGGCGCGGACGCCCTCCACCTGCGAGACGCGCGCCGCCATCGGCACCGCGGAGACGCCGGCGGACCCGATGAGCGGGTTGATCTTCTGCGCGCTCACCAGGTTCATCGCCTTCGCCATCAGCACGCCGCTGGCGGTCGAGATGCCGAAGGCGACGACGCCCAGGCCGAGGATCTTCAGCGTCTCGACATTAATGAAGCGCTCGCCGGTCATCGTGATGCCCACCGAGGTGCCGAGGAAGATCGTCACGGTGTTGATGATCTCGTTCTGCGCCGCCTTCGAGAGCCGCTCGACCACGCCGCACTCGCGCAGAAGGTTGCCGAGCATGAGCATGCCGATCAGCGGCGAGGCGGCCGGCACCAGGAGGATGACGATGACGGTGACGACCAGCGCGAAGGCCAGCTTCTCGACCCGGCTGACCTGCCGCAGCGACATCATCTTGATCTTGCGCTCGTGCTCGGTGGTGAGCGCGCGCATGATCGGCGGCTGCAAGAGCGGCACCAGCGCCATGTAGGAGTACGCCGCCACCGCGATCGGCGCCAGCAGATCGGGCGCGAGCGCGTTGGCGAGGAAGATCGAGGTTGGCCCGTCGGCGCCGCCGATGATGCCGATCGCCCCGGCCTGGCTCATCGAGAAGCCGATGACGGTGGCGCCGATGACGGTGGCGAAGACGCCGAATTGCGCCGCGGCGCCCAGAAGGAACATGCGGGGATTGGCGATCACCGGTCCGAAGTCGGTGAGCGCGCCGACGCCCATGAAGATGATCGGCGGGAAGAGTTCGAGGTGGATGCCCTGCTGGATGTAGTAGAAGAGCCCGCCCGGATGGTCGCCCTCGGGGAGGTTCACCATGCCCTGGGTCGGCAGGTTGGCGAGGAGCGCGCCGAAGGCGATCGGCACCAGCAACAGCGGCTCGAAGTTCTTGGCGATCGCCAGATAGAGCAGCCCGACGACGATGCCCCACATGACGACCATGCGCCAGGTCACGTCGTCGAAGGCGGTGAGCGCGACCAGTTCGGCGAGCGCGTCCATCGGCGGCGATCTCCCCTCGGGCAGCGGTCAGTCGATGCTCAAGAGCAGCTGGCCCTCAGCGACCGACTCGCCGGCCTGCACGGCGACGTTCTTGACCGTCCCGCTGCGTGACGCGGTCACGCTGGTGTTCATCTTCATGGCCTCGAGCGTCACGACCGGTTGGCCCTGGGTCACCGGATCGCCGGCCTTGACGTGGACCTCCACGACCGTGCCGGCGAGCGGGCTCACGACG
>JBKHCM010000015.1:0-39386 GCA_046541805.1 Alphaproteobacteria bacterium | reverse complement strand
GATAGGGCATGACGCGGCCGTCGGGCAGCCAGAGTTCGTCGCCTCGGTCCATCGCCCCCTGTCTCCGAGGATCGGTGATCCGTCACAGCGAAGGTTAGCGGTCGTTTACGCCTTCGCCAGGGCGAAGCTTGGTTAACGAACGCTAAATCTCACGATGCCATATCCGGCTGCGTCATCGGCCACAGGCCGCCGCGCGGGGCGCGCCGGCGGGAGGTCGGCGACGTGGAAGGGGCCGGCGGCCCGGGCCGCGGTCGAGACTTGAACCGGCGCGCGATCGGATGCAGAAAGCCGCGGCCGTGGGCGCCCGGCGCCGGGTCGGCGTCGGTGCGGGCGAGCGTCTCCAGCCCGCGCACCGCGGCCGTCAGCGGCGCGCGCGTTCGCGGTCGCCAAGCGACCGGGTGACGCCCGCGACGGCCGCCGCGTCGCTCGCCCCGATCGTTGTCGCCTGGGGAGGAGGCGCGCCCTTGCCGCGGCGGTTGGGCGCCCGTCATCGTTGTCGCGCGCGAACCGCCGGGCACGGAGAGACCAGCATGAACGACAAGGCGCCGCGGCTCGAGGTGCGCCGGGCGACGCTCGCCGACATTCAAGCGATCCGGGCCCTGTGCACCAAGGTCTATCGCGACGAGCCGCCCTATTCGACCGCCCAGCTCAAAGGGCAGATGCAGAACTTCCCGCAAGGCCAGTTCGTCGCCGTCTTCGACGGCAGGATCATCGGCTATTGCTCGACCTTCCGCGTCCGCGAGCATCTGGCGCTCGGGCGGCACCGCTGGGGCGAGATCACCGGCGGCGGGTACATCTCGCGGCACGTGCCCGACGGCGACTGGCTCTACGGCGCGGAGGTCTTCGTCGATCCGGACTTTCGCGGCTCGCGCATCGGCCAGCGGCTCTACCAGGCGCGCAAGGAGCTCTGCGTGCGGCTGGGCTGCAAGGGCATCGTCTTCGGCGGGCGGCTGCCGGGCCTGCACCGCCGCATCAAGCAGTTCGGCTCGCCGCAGGCCTATGTCGAAGCGGTGGTGGAAAAGCGCGCCCGCGACCCGGTTCTGTCGTTTCAGCTCCGCAACGGCTTCGAGGTCATCGGTGTCCTGGAGAACTATCTGCCGAGCGATCGCGAGAGCCTGGGCCACGCCGCCCATCTCGTCTGGCGCAACCCGCACCACGCCGCCAGCGCGCCCGGCGCCTATTCGTCCTCGCTCTTGAAGGACAAGGTGCGGCTCGCCATCGTGCAGTACCAGCAGCGGCGGGTGCGCTCGTTCGAGGAGTTCGGCCAGAACGTCGAGTATTTCGTCGACGTCGTCGCCGACTACAAGGCCGACTTCGTCGTCTTTCCCGAGTTGTTCACGCTGCAGCTGTTGTCGATCGAGAACGCGCGGATCCCGGCGCCGGAGGCGATCGCGCGGCTCGACGAGTACACCGAGCCCCTAAAGCAGCTGCTCTCACGGCTCGCCGTCGACTACAACATCAACATCATCGGCGGCTCGCACCCCACCCGGGTCGGCGACGGCGCGATCCACAACATCTCCTACATCTGCCTGCGCGACGGCTCGATCCACGAGCAGGCCAAGATCCACCCGACCCCCAACGAGCGCTACTGGTGGAACATCGAGGGCGCCGACCGGCTCGAGACCGTGATGACCGATTGCGGCCCGATCGGCGTCCTGATCTGCTACGATGCCGAGTTCCCGGAACTGCCGCGGCACCTGGTCGACCAGGGCGCGCGGCTGTTGTTCGTGCCGTTCTGCACCGACGAGCGCCAGAGCTATTTGCGCGTGCGCTACTGCTGTCAGGCGCGCGCGGTGGAGAACCAGATCTACGTCGCCCTCGCCGGCAATTGCGGCAACCTGCCGGGCGTCGAGAACATGGACATCCAATACGCCCAGAGCTGCATCGTGACGCCGTGCGACTTTCCCTTCGCGCGCGACGGCGTCGCCGCCGACACCAGCCCGAACGTCGAGGCGGTGGCCTTCGCCGACGTCCGGCTCTCCGACCTCGAGCAGGCCCGCGCCGACGGCACGGTGCAGAACCTCAACGACCGCCGCTTCGATCTCTATCGGGTGGACTGGCGCCAACGGCGATGAGGGACGCGCCGCGGGCGGCGAGCCGCAGGTCGAGATAGGCCTCGACATGGGCGAGGGCATCGGCGCGGGCGAGGCCGGCCTCGCTCGCCCCGGCCCGGAGCCAAAAGCCGTCGATCATCGCAGCGAGGGTGGTCGCCGTCGCCTCGGCCTCGGCGCGGGGCAACAGGGCGGTCAAGGGCGCGAGCAGATTGCTGCGGGTGCGGCGGTCGTAGAGCCGGCGCAGCCGGGCGAGCTCGGGGCTGTGCGGCGACTGCGCCCAGAACGCCAGCCACACCGCCACCAGGGCCGGGCGGAACTGCGCCGGCGCGAAGCACGCCGCGAGCACCGCGCGCAGGCGCGCTTGCGGCGTTCGGGCCGCGCGCATCCGGGCGACGACGTCGCCGCGCAACTCGCCGAGGAGGGCGCGCATGGTGGCCGCCAAAAGGGCGTTCTTGTCGGCGAAGTAATGGTGGATCATGCCGGCCGACAGGCCCGCCTCGCGGGCGATGCGCTGCATCGTGGTGTCGGCGAGGCCGTGTCGCTGCACCGTCGCGAAGGTCGCGTCGATGAGCTGACGACGGCGCAGGTCCTGCATTCCGAGCTTGGGCATGGCGCGATGACTGATCGTCTTTTATTGGTCGGTCAATCAAAAAAGAACGAGTCTTGACGTCGACGGGCACGGGGCCAAGCTGCGGAGCATGAGGAGGACCAAGGAGGAGGCCCCGATGCTCCGTCGTTTCCGCTGTCGCGGCCAGGCCGCGCTCGCCGCCGCGGCCGTCGTCGCGCTCCCGTCGGCGGCTGCGGCCGAGGTTCCGGAGGCCTGCCGCGAGCTCGTCTTCTCCGATGTCGGCTGGACCGACATCGCCGCCACCACGGCGACGACGGAACTCGTTCTGGAGGGCCTCGGCTACGACGTCGAGACCAAGACGCTGGCGGTGCCGGTGACCTACCGCAGCCTCGCCAACGGCGATGTCGACGTCTTCCTCGGCAACTGGATGCCGACGATGCAGGCCGACATCGAGCCCTATCGCGAGGCCGGCGAGGTCGAGGTCGTCCGCGCCAACCTCGAGGGTGCCAAGTACACCTTGGCGGTGCCGAGCTATCTGGCGGAACAGGGCCTCACCAACTTTGAAGACATCGCCGATTTCGAGGCCGAGCTCGACGGCGAGATCTACGGCATCGAGCCCGGCAACGACGGCAACCGGCTCATCCGCGAGATGATCGAGGCCGACACCTTCGGTCTCGGCGGCTTCGAGCTCGTCGAAAGCTCGGAGCAGGGTATGCTCGCCGAGGTCCGCCGCGCCGTCGAGGACGAAGAACCCGTCGTCTTTCTCGGCTGGGAACCGCATCCGATGAACAACGAGTTCGACCTGACCTACCTCGCCGGCGGCGACGACATCTTCGGGCCGGACTATGGCGGGGCCACGGTCTACACCAACACCCGCGCCGGCCTGGGCGAGGAATGCCCCAACCTCGAGACGTTCTTGGAGAACCTCGTCTTCTCGCTCGACATGGAGAACGCGATCATGGGCGCGATCCTCCAGGACGGTGCGACGCCCACCGAGGCGGCGGAGGCCTGGCTCAGCGACCATCCCGAGGTGCTCGAGGATTGGCTCGCGGGGGTGACGACGGTGGACGGGTCGCCGGGGCTCGCCGCCGTGCGCGAGCATCTGGGCCTCGCGGCCGGGTGAGGGCGGGCGATGGACTGGCGTGATCCACCGCCGTTGCCGCTGGGCGATGCCATCGCCGCCGCGGTCGAGTGGGTCAACACCCATGCCCGCGGCGGCTTCGACCGCGTCTCGGAGGTGCTCAAGGGGCTGATCGAAGGCGTGACGGAGGCGGCGTTGTGGCTGCATCCGCTCGCCGCCATCGTGCTCTTGGCCGCCGCCATCGGTCTCCTGCATCGCAGTTGGCGGCTGCCCGTGGCCGCCGCCGCCGCCTTCGCGCTGGTGCTCAACCTCGGCTACTGGCGCGAGACCGTGGAGACGCTGGCCCTCGTCCTCATCGCCACCTTCTTCTGCATGGCCTTGGGCGTGCCGGTCGGCATCGCCGCGGCGCACCGGCGCTGGCTCTACGCCGGCATCCGGCCGGTCTTGGACCTGATGCAGACGATCCCGCCCTTCGTCTATCTGATCCCGACCCTGATCCTGTTCGGCCTCGGGGTCGTGCCGGGGCTGATCTCGACGATCATCTTCGCGGTGCCGGCCGCCATCCGGCTCACCCATCTGGGCGTCGCCTCGGTGCCGGCGCAGCTGATGGAAGCGGCGGACAGCTTCGGTGCCACCCGCTGGCAGCGGCTGGTCAAGGTCGAGCTGCCGCACGCCGCGCCCTCGATCCTGGCGGGGCTGACCCAGTGCATCATGCTGTCCTTGTCGATGGTGGTGATCGCCGCGCTGGTCGGTGCCGACGGCCTCGGCGAGCCGGTCGTGCGCGCGCTCAACACGGTCAACATCGCGATGGGCTTCGAGGCCGGTCTCGCCATCGTGCTCTTGGCCATCCTGCTCGACCGCGCCGTGCGCGTGCCACGGCGCCGCCGCCCGGAGGTGCAGCCGTGACCGCGATCCGCTTCGAGCACGTCGATCTCCTCTTCGGCGACCGCCCGGCTCGGGGTCTCGCCCCGCTCGACCAGGGCGCCGATCGCGACGCGATCCGCGCCGCCACCGGCCAGGTCCTGGCGGTGCACGATGTGACGCTGGACGTCGCCGCCGGCGAGATCTGCGTGCTGATGGGGCTGTCGGGGTCCGGCAAGTCGAGCCTCGTGCGCTGCGTCAACGGCCTCAACCGGCCGACCCGCGGGCGGGTGTGCGTGACCGGCTCCGACGGCCGCGTCGTCGAGGTGGCGGCCTGCTCGCGTCGCCACCTCAGGCGGCTGAGACGGCACGACACCGCCATGGTCTTTCAGGCCTTCGCGCTGCTGCCCTGGCGGACGGTGGCCGACAACGTCGCCTTCGGGCTCGAACTCCAAGGCGTCGCCAAGGCCGAGCGGCATCGGCGCGTGGCCGAGATGCTCGAGCTCGTGGGCCTCGACGGCTGGGAGAACGCGCCGGTCGACGAACTCTCGGGCGGCATGCAGCAGCGCGTCGGGCTGGCCCGCGCCTTCGCCACCGACGCGCCGATCCTGCTGATGGACGAGCCCTTTTCGGCGCTCGACCCGCTGATCCGCACGCGGCTGCAGGACGAGCTCTTGGCTCTGCAGGCGCGGCTCGAGAAAACGATCCTCTTCGTCTCCCACGACCTCGACGAGGCGGTCAAGCTGGGCGATCGCGTCGCGATCATGGAGGAGGGCGCGATCCGCCAGGTCGGCACGCCCGAGGAGATCGTCACCGCCCCCGCCGACGCCCATGTCGCCGACTTTTTGAAGGACCTGAACCCGCTCGACGTGCTGACCGCCCGGGTGGTGATGGCGCCGGTGCGCGAGGTGGCGGCCGCCGCCGGCGGCGCGCGCGTCACGGTCGGCGGCGAGGCCCAAGGTGGGCGCCGGCGCGTCGCGGCGACGACGACGCTGCGCGGCATCATCGAGCACCGCCGCGAGGCCGGCGCGCCGCTCGTCGTGGTCGACGCCGACGAGCGCGTCATCGGCACCATCGGCGATGCGCAGATCTACGACGGCCTCCTCAAGCGGCTGCGCCGACCCACCGGCTGACCCTTTTCGGCCGCGAGTCCGCCTATGGCCGATATGGCCGAAAGGTCGCCCCCGCTACTGTGATTTTTTTCGACCTGCGGTCGGAACGTCGCAGCCCCGCCTTGATTACCAGCGTGGAACCGCGTAACGGTTGCGCGGGGGGCAGCTACGGAGGAGCTTATGGTGAACCCCTTGCCGCTCGACCGGATCGCGCGCGCCGGCCTCGTGACCGGTACCGCCCTCACCGCGTTCGCGGGGGTTGCGGCCGCTCAGGACGACGATCGAGTCGAACGCGGCGAGTACCTGGCCACGGCTGCCAACTGCGCGTCCTGTCACACCGCGGAAGACGGCGAAGCCTTTGCCGGCGGTCTCCCCGTCGAGACCCCGTTCGGTGTGCTGCATTCGCCCAACATCACGCCCGACGAGGCCACCGGCATCGGCGACTACAGCGAGGCGGACTTCGTCGCGGCGATGCGCCAGGGGTTGAACGGCGACGGCGAGCCGATGTACCCGGCACATCCCTACACCTTCTTCAGCCAGATGCCCGACGAGGACATCGCCGCGATCTGGGCGTACATGCAGTCGCTGGAGCCGGTCGAGAACGAGGTCCAGGTCAACCGGCTCTCCTTCCCCTACAACATCCGCGCCGGCCTCACCGCTTGGCAGGCGGTGTTCCACGATCCCGACGCCCGCTTCGAGCCCGACCCGGACAAGAGCGAGGAGTGGAACCGAGGCGCCTATCTGGTCGAGGCGGTCACCCATTGCGGCGCCTGCCACACGCCGCGCAACGTCGCCTTCGCCCGCGACGAGGACCGCACCCTCGAAGGCGCGGAGATCCGCGGCTGGTACGCCCCGAACATCACCGCCGGCGACACCTCGCTGATCGAGGACTGGAGCGTCGACGAGCTCACCAGCTATCTGCAGTCGGGCGAGACCTCCGACAACGAGACGTCGTTCGGGCCGATGGACGAGGTCGTCCACGAAAGCCTCGCCAAGCTCCGCACCGAGGACGTCCGCGCCATGGCGGTCTACCTCAAGGACTTGCGGCCGACCGATGAGAGCGACCTGCCGGGTTCGATCAGCCGCGACTACTCCGAGCTGGCCGACGCCGAGCAGCTCTACATCACCAACTGCGTCGGCTGCCACCGCCGCGACGGCGAGGGCGTGCCCGGCGCGGCGCCGGCGCTCGCCGGCAACAGCGCGGTGACCGCGGCCGAGCCCAACAACGTCATCATGGCGATGCTCCGGGGCCTGCCGCCGGAGGACGAATGGGGCGGGATGCCGTCCTATATCGATCAGCTGAGCAACGTCGAGATCGCCGAGATCACCCGCTACGTCCGGACCGCCTGGGGCAACGACGCGTCCGAGCGGACGACGGCGAGGCTCGTGGGCCAGCTTCGGCTCGAGGCGACGGACGTCATGGGGGACGATCCCTGGCAGGCGATGTGCGCCAACCTGCCGCGCTCGCAGGTCGACGGCGATCTCGTCACCTATATCGGCGAGCTGTCGGAGCAGGGCTTCACCGACGAGGAGATCACCGAGGCCGTCGAATACTACGCCCGCGAGTTCCCCGACGTCGACGCCGGCACCGCCCTTCTCGGCCTCAGCACCGCCTATTGCCGTCATCTGGCGCAGAGCGAGCCCAACCGGGAGGAGGCGCTGGGCATGATCGGCCGGTTCAACAATCGCATCTCCGCGGAGATCGGCGGCGAGATGCCCGAGGTGGCGGACGCCGAGTCGGAATAAGACCCCTGGACGGGTTGGGAAGAGGGACGCGTGGCCTCGCCACGCGTCCCTTTTTTTTGCTTCGAGCGTAGCGGCTTAGGCCTCGTCGCAGAGATCGCGGATGAAGCGGGGTAGGGCGAAGGCCGCGCCGTGGACCTCTGGCGTGTAATAGCGCGTCGCGATCGCGGCCGCGGCGAAGCGGCGCTCCAACGTGGCGGGATCGGGCCGCGGCGTCGGCGCGCCGGCGAAGCCGAGCGCCATGTGCCCGCCGAAATAGGTCGGCACGGCGATGACGTAGCAGGTGGCGTCCTCGAACACCCGCTTCAGGTTGCCGAGCCCCATCTGGAACTCGCGCGGCTGCAAAAACGGCACGCCGTTCTGCGTCGCGACGACGCCGCCCGGGTTCAAGATGCGCGCGAGGTCGCGGTAGAACGCCTCGGTGAAGAGCACCGCCCCCGGCCCGATCGGATCGGTCGAATCGATCAGGACGACGTCGAAGCGGCGCTCGGTCTCGGCCGCGAACCGACAGCCGTCGGCGATGACCACGTCGAGGCGCGCATCGGCGAAGGCGGCCGCGTTCATCGCGGCGAAATGATCCCTGGCGAAGTCGACGACGGCGCGGTCGAGCTCGACCAGCGTCACCCGCGCGACGCCACGGTGCTTGAGGACCTCCTCGGCGAGCCCGAGGTCGCCGCCGCCGACGATCAGCACCTCGCGCGCCGCCCCGTGCGCCAGCAGCGGCACGTGGGCGAGCATCTCGTGGTAGATGAACTCGTCGCGCAGGGTGACCTGGGTCACCTTGTCGAGCAGCAGCACCTCACCGAAGGTGGCGTTGCGGATGAGCGCCAGATGCTGGTGCTCGCTTCTGTCCTCGTAGAGCACCTCGTCGGCGCGGAAGGAGAGCCGCACGTCGTCGTGCAGGGTCTCCTCGAACCAACGCTCGCCGCTCACGCCGCGTTGGCGCCGCGCTTGAGTTCGTTCACCGCGGTCTCGGCGGGCCTAAAGGCGCGCTCGAGCACCGCCACGGTCTTGGTCGGCTCGGCGTCGCCGCACATGAAGACGTCGAGCGCGGCGTAGCTCCGCTCCGGCCAGGAATGGATCGAGATGTGGCTCTCGGCCAGCACCGCGACCCCGCTCACCCCGCCGTTCGGCTCGAACGGGTGCAGGTGGATGTGCAACAGCGTCGCGCCGGCGGCGTCGACGCAATCCCGCAGCGTTTGCTCGACATGGTCGATGTCGTCGAGCCGGGAAGCTCCGTAGAGATCGATGATCAGATGCGCCCCGGCGCACTTCACGCCGTCGCGCTCGATGAAGAAGTCCAAGCGGTCCGCCATCTCGGCGGTGCCGTCACGCGTGTCGAGAGCTTCCGTTTGGGAGGTTTTTGGCTGATCCAAACCCATCCCCAATTGGAAGAGGGCGTCTGGCGACATGGCGTCCTCCCCAACCAGCAGATGTCCCCGCAGGATCGCGGGCGCGCGGTATATAAAGATCCGGCGCCGCGGGCTCAACCGCCTTTTGCCGATGGGATCGGAGAAAATCCGAGCCGGTCGCACCGTTCGCGCCAGCGGCCGGCGCCGCGGAGCGCCTCAGAGCAGGACGAGATGGTCGCGGTGAATGATCTCGTCGCGGCCGCGAAAGCCCAAGATGGTCTCGGTGTCCTCGCTTCGGTGGCCGGCGATGCGCCGCGCGTCGTCGGCGTCGTAGGCGGAGAGGCCCTTGGCGACGGTGCGCCCGTCGAGGTCGCGCACGAGCACGGCGTCGCCGCGGGCGAACTGCCCCTCGACGTTCCGCACGCCGGCGGGCAGGAGCGAGCGCCCGTCCTCGAGCGCCTTGACCGCTCCGGCATCGACGACGAGCGCGCCCATGGGCCCGATCGAGGCGGCGATCCACTCCTTCTTGGCGGTGCGCGGCGAGGTGCGGGCGCGAAAGCGGGTGCGCTTGGCGCCGTCGGAAAGCCGCTGCAGCGGTCGCTCGGCGCGGCCGTCGGCGATGACGACGGCACAGCCGGCGCGGGTCGCGAGCCGTGCCGCGTCGAGCTTCGAGACCATGCCGCCGGTGCCGACCGCCGACCCCTCGCTGCCGCCCATCGCGCTGATCTCGGCCGTGATCTCCGGCACCTCGTCGATGTGGGCGGCATCGGCGTGGATACGCGGATCGCGGGTGTAGAGCCCGTCGACGTCGGAGAGCAGGAGCAGCAGATCGGCGCCCGCCATGACCGCCACCCGCGCCGA
Source organism: Alphaproteobacteria bacterium (assembly GCA_046541805.1). GTDB lineage: Bacteria > Pseudomonadota > Alphaproteobacteria > Geminicoccales > Geminicoccaceae > JAAAPF01. Next base: position 29,754 of record JBKHCM010000015.1, on the reverse strand, counting down.
CAAGCGGTCGTTGTCGCCGAAGCGGATCTCGGTGGTGGCGACGGTGTCGTTCTCGTTGACCACCGGCACCGCGCCCAGCTTCAAGAGCGTGTCGACGGTGGCGCGGGCGTTGAGGTAGCGCCGGCGCTCCTCGGTGTCGTCGAGGGTCAAGAGGATCTGCGCGCAGGCGAGGTCGACCTCGGCGAGGGCGGCCTTGTAGGCGTGGGCGAGGGCGATCTGACCGGCGGCGGCGGCCGCCTGCTTCTCCTCGAGCCGGAGCGTGCCGGGCGGCAGGCCGAGCACGGCGCGCCCGAGCGCCACCGCGCCGGAGCTCACCACCATGACCTCGCGCCCCTCGGCGACGAGGCCGCGTACGTCCTGGGCGAAGCCCGCGAGCCAGCTCGTGCGGAAGACGCCGTCATCGCCGACCAAGAGCGACGAGCCGATCTTGACGACGATGCGCTCCGCGCCGCGCAGGACGTCGCTCAAGAGGCGGACTCCGGGGCGGACTCCCGCACCGGCGCCGCCACCGGTGCGGCGCGCGCCCGGTCGACCTCGCGCTTGGCGGCGCGCAACAGCGCCGCCAGCCCCGTGCGCGCGATCGCGGAGAGGCGAAAGACCCGCGCCACGCCCGCGGCCTCGAGCGCGGTCGCGCGGCGGTCGACCGCGTCCGCCGTCAGCGCGTCGATCTTGGAGAGGGCGACGAGCTCGGGCTTGGCCGCGAGGCCGTGGCCGTAGGCCTGGAGCTCCTCGCGCACGGTGCGGTAGTTGGCGACGACGTCGTCGGCGGTGGCGTCGACCAGGTGGATCAGGACCGCGCAGCGCTCGACATGGCCCAAGAACCGGTCGCCGAGGCCCGTGCCCGTGCTCGCGCCCGCGATCAGCCCCGGAATGTCGGCGAGGACGAGGGCCTCGTGGTCCATCTCGACGACGCCGAGCTGCGGGGCGAGGGTGGTGAAGGGGTAGTCGGCGATCTTCGGCTTGGCGTTGGTGCCGGCGGCGAGCAGCGTCGACTTGCCGGCGTTGGGCTGGCCGATCAGCCCGACATCGGCCAACAGCTTGAGCCGGAGCCAAATCCACATCGCCTCGCCCGGCCAGCCGGGATCGGCGCGGCGCGGCGCGCGGTTGGTCGAGGTCTTGAAGCGGGCGTTGCCGAAACCGCCGTCGCCACCCTGCAACAGCCGCACCTCCTGACCCGGCTCGGTCAGATCGAAGAGCAGGGTCGCGCGGTCCTCGGCGAGGATCTGGGTGCCGACGGGGACGGCGATGACGCGCGGCGCGCCGCTCTTGCCGGTGCGGTCCGAGCCCATGCCGTGGCGCCCGCGCTCGGCCTTGAAGTGCTGGCGGTAGCGGAAGTCGATCAGGGTGTTGAGGGCGGGGTCGGCGCGCACCCGGACATCACCGCCGCGGCCGCCGTCGCCGCCGTCGGGACCGCCGTCGGGGATGAACTTCTCGCGGCGGAAGCTGACGCAGCCGCGGCCACCATCGCCCGACTGCACGAAGATCTTGGCTTCGTCGAGAAAGCGCACGCCCGTCTCACCCCGTGCCCATCGCCCGGGCGACCGGCACCGCTGACACCGTGCCGCCCCGCCGCGGCGGTCGGCACCGCGCGGCTCGCCTCGAAATGGTTACTCGGCCGCCTCGGCCTCGAGCTCGACGCCGATGAAGGTGCGGCCCTTGAAGCCGCGCTTGAAGACGACCCGGCCCGGCGCCTTGGCGAAGATCGTGAAGTCGCGGCCCATGCCGACATTCGCGCCGGGATGGAACTTGGTGCCGCGCTGACGGACGAGGATGTTGCCGGGGATGACCGCCTCGCCGCCGAACTTCTTGACCCCGAGGCGCTTGCCCTCGCTGTCGCGGCCGTTGCGCGAGCTGCCGCCCGCCTTCTTGTGCGCCATGATCCGCTCCTAGTCTCGCGCCGTCACGCCGAGGCGACGGCGATGTCCTTGATCCGCAGCACCGTCAGCTGCTGGCGGTGGCCGGTCTTGCGGCGCGAGTTCTTGCGCCGGCGCTTTTTGAAGATGACGAGCTTGGGGCCCTTCGCCTGCTCGAGCACCTCGGCCTTGACGGCGGCGCCGTCCACGCGCGGCGTGCCGACCGTCACCGCGCCGTTGCCGCCGATCATCAAGACGTCGTCGAGCGTCACCTCGTCACCGGCGGCGGCGTCGAGGCGCTCGACCTGAATGACATCGTCGGCGGCCACGCGGTACTGCTTGCCGCCCGTCTTCACCACTGCGTACATCACTGGACCGAACGTCGATAAGGATGGACCGCCGGAGCCGGCGGTGAGCGCGTAACCTACCGACGCCCGCCCGGTTGTCAACGATCGCGCGGCGGTGCAAGCACGCAGACGGGCGCCCGGCGGGCGGCGGCCCGAAGACGAGGCGGGGAGGCGGCGCGTCCGATGAGCCAGTTCAGCCTCGGCATCGAAGAGGAATACCTCCTGGTCGATCCGACGACGCGCGATCTGGTGGCGTCGCCGGAGCCGGGCTTCATGGAGAGCTGCCGCGCCGCGCTCGGCGACTGCGTCGCCCACGAGCTGCTCCAATCCCAGGTCGAGATCGACACCCCGCCCTGCGCCGACATCGCCGAGCTCGACCGCACGCTGCGCCGCCTGCGCGGCGGCGTCGTGCGGGCGGCGGCGGAACACGGCATGGCCGTGATCGCCTGCTCGACCCATCCCTTCGCCAACTGGCGCGCGCTCAAGCGCGTCACCCGCGAGCGCTACGACGAGCTCGCCCGCGATCTGCGCATCCTCGCCGACCGGCTCGCGATCTGCGGCATGCACGTCCATGTCGGCGTCGACGACCCCGACGAGCGGGTCGATCTGATGACCCAGGCGACCTATTTCCTGCCGCATCTGTTGACGCTCTCCACCAGCTCGCCGTTCTGGCAGGGCGAGCCGAGCGGGCTCATGGCCTATCGGCCGACGGTCTTTCGCGATCTGCCGCGAAGCGGGCTCCCCGAGCCGCTCGAGAACGACCGCCACTGGCAGGAGCTGTTGGCCACCCTCGCCGACACCGGCCTGTGCAAGGACGGCTCGAAGGTCTGGTGGGATCTCAGGCCGTCGATCCACTTTCCGACGTTGGAGATGCGGATCTGCGACGTCTGCACCCGCGTCGACGACGCGATCGCGATCGCCGCGCTCTTTCAGGCGCTGATCGCCACGCTGCACCGGCTGCGGCGCAACAACCAGTCCTGGCGGCACTATCGCCGCCTGTTGATCGAGGAGAACAAATGGCGCGCCCAGCGCTACGGGGTCGGCGGCGCGCTCGCGGATTTCGGCTGCCGCCGCCTCAAGCCCTTCACCACGCTGGTGGACGAGCTGGTCGAGCTCGTCGGCGCCGAGGCCGAGCGGCTGGGCGGCGCCGAGGCGATGCGCCGGGTGCGCGCCATCGCGGCCGAGGGGACGTCCGCCGACCACCAGCTCAACATCTACGAGGCGCGCATCGTCGCGGGTGCCGGCAAGGACGAGGCGCTCAACGCCGTCGTCGACTGGCTGATCGCGACCACCCGCGCCGGCACCCACGCGCCCTGACGCTCGGACCAGCGGCCGCACCGGGCGGCACGCCGGTCCTGGCGAAAGCCGGCGCGAGGCCATATGTCGAGCGGATCATCGTCACGGGAAAGCCGATGTCCGATCTCGACCGCATCGACGACGCGATCCGTGCGCTCGCCGAGGGCCGCATGGTCATCGTCGTCGACGACGACGACCGCGAGAACGAGGGCGATCTCATCCTCGCTGCCGACCGCGCCACGCCCGAGCAGATCGCCTTCATGATCCGCCACACCAGCGGCATCCTCTGCACGCCCTTGACCACCGAGCACGCCAGGCGGCTCAGGCTCGACCCGATGGTCAACGCCAACGACGCGCCCCTCGGCACCGCCTTCACCGTCTCGGTGGACTACCGCCACGGCCTCACCACCGGCATCTCGGCGGAGGAGCGCGCCGCGACCGTGCGCGCGCTCGCCAACAACAATTGCGGCGCGGAGGACTTCGTCCGCCCGGGCCACATCTTCCCGCTGATGGCGCGCGACGGCGGCGTCTTGATCCGCTCGGGGCATACCGAGGCCGCGGTCGATCTCGCCCGCCTCGCCGCGGCGGCACCGGTGGGCGTCATCGCCGAGCTCGTCAACGACGACGGCACCGTCAAGCGGCTCGCCGACTGCCGCGCCTTCGCCGCCGAGCACGACCTCAAGATCGTCTCGATCGCCGATCTCATCGACTACCGCCAGCGGCGCGAGCACCTGGTCGAACGGGTGACCCAGTTCGACGTCCAGACGGCGCACGGGCCGGCGACCGCCTACGTCTACCGCACGCCCTTCGATGCGCTGCAGCAGGTGGCGCTGGTCTTCGGCGACGTCGTCAACGGCGCGCCCGTGCTCGCCCGCATCCACCGCGAGCAGGTGATCGCCGACCTCTTCACCGCCGAGATCGCCGGCGGGCCGGCGCGGCGCGCCCTCGCCCGCATCGCCAAGGAGGGCCGGGGCGTGCTGGTCTATCTCCGCGACGGTCTGGCGGTGCCGCCGCGCGTGCCGGAGCCGCCCGACAGCCTCGCCGACGAGGACCACGCCAGCGCGCAGGCGCGGCGCGACCGCTGGCGCGAGGTGGGCGTCGGCGCGCAGATCCTGCGCGATCTCGGCGTCCACGCGATCCGTCTGTTGACGACGAGCCAACGGCAGTATGTCGGCCTCGGCGGCTTCGGCATCGAGATCGTCGCCGACGAGCCCCTCGACTGACCCGCACGGGCCGCGATCGGGAACTCGTCCGTCACCGCGTGCGTGCCGTCACCGCGTGCGTGCCGTCACCGCGTGCGTGCCGTCACCGCGCGCGTACCGTCGCCGCCGCGCGCTGCCGTCAAGCGAGCCGGCGAAAGCGGTGCGCTGGATAGGTCCCGAGCACGCGCAGCTCGTCGGAGAAGAAGCCGAGCTCCTCGAGCGCGTTGGCGAGGGGTGTCTCCTTCGGGTGGCCGATGACGTCGGCGTAGAACCGCGCCTGGTTGAAGTCCGCCTCCACGTAGCTCTCGAGCTTGGTCATGTTGACGCCGTTGGTGGCGAAGCCGCCGAGCGCCTTGTAGAGCGCCGCCGGCACGTTGCGCACGCGGAAGACGAAGGTGGTCACGCACGGGCCGTCGGCCGGCGGCAGCCACGGTTCGGCCGCGAGGACCACGAAGCGGGTGGTGTTGTGCTCGGCGTCCTCGATGTCGCTCGCCAACACGGCGAGGTCGTAGATCTCGGCGGCGAGGATCGAGGCGATGGCGCCGTGGCCTTGGACCCGCTCGCGCGCGACCATCTGGGCAGCGCCGGCGGTGTCGGCGTGCACCACCGGTGCGAGTCCGCGCCGGCGCAGGTACCGGCGGCACTGGCCGAGCGCCTGCTCGTGGCTGTGGACGTGGGTGAGCCGCTCCAGCGTCGTGCCGCGCGGGGCCACCAGCTGGTGGTTCACCCGCAAGAACGTCTCGGCGACGATGTGGAGGTTGCCCTGGGGCATGAGCGTGTGGATGTCCGCGACCCGGCCGGCGACGGAATTCTCGATCGGGATCATCGCGAGGTCGCAGCTGTGCTCGCGCACCGCCGCGAACGCGTCCTCGAAGGACGGACAGGACACCGCCTCGACGTCGGGGAAGGTCTCCCGGCAGGCGAGGTGCGAATAGGCCCCGGCGGTGCCCTGAAACGCCACCCGGCGGGCCGTCGCGAGCGGGCTCAAGGCGCGCCTGCCGCGCGCTTGCGCGCCAGCCGGCGCTGCGCCGCCTCGAGATCCTCGCGCGTGTCGATGCCCGGCGGGGCGCCGTCGATCCGCCGCACCCCGATGCTCATGCCGGCCTCGAGCGCGCGCAGTTGCTCGAGGCGCTCGCGGCGTTCGAGCGGACTGGGCTGCAGGTCGCAGAAGCGCTCGAGCGCGTCGCGCCGAAAGGCGTAGATGCCGACATGGTGCTGCACCGGTCCCGGCCCGAAGGGCACCGCCGCCCGCGTGAAGTAGAGCGCGCGGCCGCGGGTCTCGGCCTCGTCGACGAAGCTCACCACCGCCTTGACGCAGTTCGGATCGTGGACCTCGCGGGCGTCGGTGGTCGGCACGACGAGCGTGCCGATGTCGCAGCCGTCCTCGACCACCGGCGCGGTCGCCTTGCCGAGGTCGGCGGGATGGATCTCCGGCATGTCGCCCTGCAGGTTGATGACGAGGTCGAAGGCGTGGCCCGGATCGAGTTCGTCGACCGCGGCCAGCACCCGGTCGGTGCCGGAGGGCAGGGCCGGGTCGGTGAGCACCGCGCGGCCGCCCGCGTTCTCCACCGCGAAGGCGATCTCCGGGTCGGCGGCGGCCACCACCACCGGCCCGAGGTCGGCTTCGACGCCGCGGGCGAGCACGTGCAGGACCAGCGGCGTGCCGGCGATGTCCAGCAGGGGCTTGCGCGGCAGGCGGGTCGCGGCGAGGCGCGCGGGGATGACGATGAGGACCTTGGGGTCGGTGGACATGCGACGCGATGACGGACGGGTTAAGGCTGCAGCGGCGCTTGGGCGGGACGAGTTCCCAACTTGACACGTCCATTGCCGGTCCGCAAACGAACCGGCGGCAAGGCAACCGAGCGACCGCAACGCAAAGCAACGACGAGCGAGAGAGAGGGCATGGCGGCACCGCTCGAAGCGAACAAGATCATCGCCGGCGTGCTGACCGCCGGCGTGATCTTCGTCGGCGCGAGCGTGCTCTCGGATCTGCTCTACCATCCGACCGAGCTGGCCGAGCCCGCCTATCCGGTGCGCACCGACGAGACGAGCGACGTCGCCGAGGCGGAGGCCGAACCGGAAGTCGAGCCGTTGCCCGTCCGGCTCGCCTCCGCCTCGGCCGCCGCCGGCGAGGGCGCCTTCCGCGCCTGCGCCGCCTGCCACAGCGTCGAGGAGGGTGGGGCGCACGGCGTCGGGCCGAACCTCTGGGACGTCGTCGCCGCCGATATCGGCGGCCGGGACGACTTCGACTACTCCGACGCGCTCGCCGGCAAGGACGGCGAGTGGAGCTACGAGCGGATGGACGCCTGGCTCGCCGATCCGAACGGGTGGGCGCCCGGCACTTCGATGAGCTATTCCGGCATCAGCGATCCCCAGGACCGCGCCGACATGATCGTCTATCTGCGCTCGCTCGCCGACGAGCCCGCGCCGTTGCCCGAGCCGGAAGCGGCCGCGGAGGACGCTGACGCCGCCGCGACCGACGACGGCGACGACACCACGACCGCGGACGACGCCGGGGCCGCAGACGACGCCGGGGCTGCGGACGGCGCCGGGGCCGACGGCGGCGAGGCGACGGAGGCGGCGAGCGACGACGACGAGACCCGGACGGCCGCGGCCACCGACGCCGCCGCGGACGCGGCCGGTGCCGACGCGGCCGATGCCGACGCTGCCGATGCGGAGGGCGATGCCGCGGACGGCGATGCCGCGGACGGCGGCGCCGGCGATGGGCTGGTCAGGCGGGTCGCGTCGGCCTCGGTGGCGGACGGTGAGAGCGCCTTCAGCGCCTGCGCGGCGTGCCACACCGCCGAGCAGGGCCGGCCCGACCGCGTCGGTCCGAACCTCTGGGGCGTCGTCGGCGCGGACATCGCGGGCAAGGGCTTCGGCTATTCCGACGTGCTCGCCGGCACGGAGGGCGTCTGGACGCTGGAAAAGCTCGACGCCTGGCTGGCCGATCCGATGGCGTGGGCCGAGGGCACGACGATGGCCTATGCCGGCATCGAGGATGCCGACGAGCGCGCCGCGGTGATCGCCTATCTGCGCTCGCTCGCCGAGGATCCGGTCCCGCTCGAGGAGGTGGCCGGCGAGACCACCGCGCCGGGCGGCTGAGCGACGCGATGGTCGATCGCCGCGACATCGAGCTGGCGCACCGCCTCGCCGACGCGGCCGGTGCCGTCATCCTGCCCCATTTCCGCCGGCTGGCGGAGGTCGAGATCAAAGCCGATCTGACGCCGGTGACCGTGGCCGACCGGGCCGCCGAGCAGGCGATGCGGGCGCTGCTCGCCGAGGCGCGTCCGCAGGACGGCGTCTTGGGCGAGGAGTTCGAGCCCGTCGCCACGCGCAGCGGCCGGACCTGGGTGCTCGACCCCATCGACGGGACCAAGGCGTTCACCGCGGGCAAGCCGACCTTCACGACCCTCGTGGCCCTCGTCGAGGCGACGACACCGGTGCTGGGGCTCGTCGACCAGCCCTATCTGCGCGAACGCTGGGTGGGCCACGACGGGGCCGCCGCCCTCAACGGCCGCCCGCTCGCCAGCCGCCGGGGCACGCCCTTGGCGCGCGCGGTGCTCTCCGCGACGGCGCCGGAACTCTTCGAGGCCGCCGCCGACCGCGCCGCCTTCGCGCGGGTGGCCGATGCCGTCGCCTACCGCAGCTGGGGGGGCGACGCCTACGCCTTCGGCCTCTTGGCCGCCGGCTTCGTGGACCTCGTCGTCGAAATGGACCACAAGGTGGTCGACTTCGCGCCGCTGGCACCGATCGTCGAAGGCGCCGGCGGGCGCGTCACCGACTGGCAGGGCCGGCCGCTCGACCTCGAGAGCGACGGCCGCATCTGCGCCGCCGGCGATGCGGCGTTGCACGCCGCGGCGCTCGCCCGCCTTGCCGGTTGAACCCACGTTCAGCCGGCGCGGTCTTCACTGGCGGGCGTTGCGGTGCCATTTCCTCATCGCTACGCCCGGGGAGCCGTTCATGCGCGTCGTCCGCCACCTCACGCTCCTGCTCGCCCTCTCGAGCCTCGCCGCCGTCCCCACGGCCGCCGGCCACGCCGCCGAGCCGCGCCACGGGGCGTCGATGTACGGCGAGCTCAAATACGGCCCGGACTTCGAGCACTTCGACTATGCCGATCCCGACGCGCGCAAGGGCGGCCACCTCAAGCTCGCGGCGGTCGGCAGCTTCGACAGCCTCAACCCCTTCATCCTCAAGGGCACGCCCGCCGCCAATCTCGGGCTGATCTTCGACACCCTGACGGTGCAGAGCGAAGACGAGCCGTTCTCGGAATACGGCCTGTTGGCGGAGACGATCGAGATCCCGGAGGACCGCTCCTGGGTCGCCTTCGAGTTGCGCGAGGAGGCCCGCTGGCACGACGGCGAGCCCGTCACCGCCGAGGACGTCGTCTTCAGCTTCAACGTCCTGCGCGACGCCGGCCGGCCGTTCTATCGCTCCTACTACGCCAACGTCGCCGAGGTGACGATCGAGGGCGAGCGTCGCGTCAAGTTCACCTTCGACGACACGATGAACCGCGAGTTGCCGCTGATCATCGGTCAGCTGCCCATCCTGCCCGAGCATTACTACGCCGATCGTCCCTTCGACGCGACCACGCTCGAGCCGCCCTTGGGCAGCGGGCCCTACCGCATCGCCGAGGTCGACAGCGGTCGGCAGGTGGTGTTCGAGCGCGTCGAGGACTACTGGGCCAAGGACCTGCCGGTGAACACCGGCCGCTACAATTACGACCGGATCACGCTGGAGTATTTCCGCGACAGCAACGTCGCGCTGCAGGCCTTCCTCGCCGGGACCTACGACCTCCGCTTCGAGAACACCGCCCGGCTGTGGGCGACGGCCTACGAGGGACCGCCGGTCGCCGCCGGTGACATCGTGCTGGAGGAGATCGAGCGGCAGGGCGGCACCGGCATGCAGGGCTTCGTCTACAATACCCGCCGCGAAATCTTCAAAGACCCGCGGGTACGCGAAGCCCTTGCTTACGCCTTCGACTTCGAATGGACCAACGAGAAGCTGTTCTACGGGCAGTACACCCGGACCGAGAGCTACTTCTCCAACAGCGAGCTGGCGGCCGAGGGACGGCCGTCGAAGGCCGAGCTCGAGCTGCTCGAGCCCTGGCGCGACGAGCTCCCGGAGCGGGTGTTCACCGAGGCCTACGCGCCGCCCGAGACCGACGGCAGCGGCAATATCCGCCCGCAGCTCGAGCGCGCCTTCGCGCTCTTGACCGAGGCCGGCTGGGAGGTGGAGGGCCGCACGCTGACGCACACCGAGACCGGCCGCGAGCTGCGCTTCGAGATCCTCTTGGTCTCGCCCGCCTTCGAGCGCATCGTGAACCCGTTCGTGAGGAACCTCGAGCGCCTCGGCATCGAGGTGCGGGTGCGCACGGTCGATCCGGCGCAGTACGAGAACCGTCTCACCGACTTCGACTTCGACATGATCGTCAACGTCTGGGGGCAGTCGCTGTCGCCCGGCAACGAGCAGCGCGACTACTGGAGCTGCGCGGCGGCGGAGACGGCGGGCTCGCGCAACTATGCCGGCATCTGCGAGGAGCCGATCGACGCGCTGATCGACGAGGTCATCCAGGCGCCCTCGCGCGAGGACCTGATCACCGCGACACGAGCGCTCGACCGCGCCTTGCTCTCGGGCCATTACGTCATCCCGCACTGGCACACGACCGCGGAGCGCGTGGCGCGCTGGGACGTCTTCGGCCGGCCGGAAGTCATGCCCAAATACGGCGTCGATCTCTGGAGCTGGTGGATCGCGCCCGACAAGGTGGACGCGCTCGCCGGCAGCCGCGACCGCGACTGAGCGGCACCCCGTGCTCGGCTACATCGTCCGCCGTCTGTTGCTGATCGTCCCGACGCTGTTCGGGATCATGGTGGTCAACTTCGTCATCGTGCAGGCGGCTCCCGGCGGGCCGGTCCAGCAGATGGTCTCGCAGATGAGCGGCACCGGGGTCTCGGTGACCGCCCAGGCGACCGGCGAGCAGGGGCGCGAAGCCGCCGGCGGTGAGGACGCCGAGGGCGGCGAGTATCGCGGCGCGCGCGGCCTCGATCCCGAGATCATCGCCGAGATCGAGGCGATGTACGGCTTCGACAAGCCGGCGCACGAGCGCTTCATCATGATGATGTGGGACTACGTCCGCTTCGACTTCGGCGAGAGCTTCTTCGTCGACAAGCCCGTGGTCGACCTCGTCCTCGAGAAGATGCCGGTCTCGATCTCGCTCGGCCTGTGGACGACGCTTTTGACCTATCTCGTCTCGATCCCGCTCGGCATCACGAAAGCGGTGCACGACGGCAGCCGCTTCGACGTCTGGACCTCGGGGCTGATCATCGTCGGCTACGCCGTGCCGGGCTTTCTGTTCGCCATCCTGCTGGTCGTCCTCTTCGCCGGCGGCTCCTATTTCGACTGGTTCCCGCTGCGCGGGCTGGTCTCGGACAACTGGGCCGACCTCTCCTGGCCGATGAAGATCCTCGACTATCTCTGGCACATCACGCTGCCGGTGCTGGCGCTCTCGATCGGCGCCTTCGCCGGGCTCACCATGCTCACCAAGAACTCGTTCATGGACGAGATCAACAAGCAGTACGTGCTCACCGCCCGCGCCAAGGGCTGCGACCAGGGCGGCGTCCTCTACGGCCATGTCTTCAGGAACGCGATGCTGTTGATCATCGCCGGCTTTCCCGGCGCCTTCATCGGCATTCTGTTCACGGGCTCGCTCCTGATCGAGATCATTTTCTCGCTCGACGGTCTCGGCCTTCTGGGCTTCGAGGCGGCGCTCCGGCGCGACTATCCGGTGATGTTCGGCACCCTCTTCGTCTTCACGCTGTTGGGGCTGGTCGTAAAGCTGATCTCCGATCTCACCTACGTCGTGGTGGACCCCCGCATCGACTTCGAGCGGCGGACGGCCTGATGGACGAAGACCGCCCCGTGCCGGCGCCGCCGCCCCGCGCCGGCATCCGCTTTTTGGGCGTGCGCCTCAGGCTCAGTCCGCTCAACGAGCGCCGGCTCGCCAACTTCAAGCGCAACACGCGCGGCTACGTGTCGCTCAAGCTCTTTCTCTTGCTCTTCGGGCTCAGCCTGTTCGCCGAGTTTCTGGCGAACGACAAGCCGATCTTCGTGTGGTTCGAGGGCGCGCCCTATGTCCCGGTCTTCGTGAACTATTCGGAGAGGACGTTCGGTGGCGTCTTTCCGACCGAGGCCGACTACACCGACCCGGCGGTCGAGGAGCTGATCGAGGCGGGCGGCTGGATGCTGTGGCCGCCCATCCCCTACAGCTACGACACCTACGCCACCGGGCTCTCCGGCCCGGCGCCGTCGCCGCCCTCCACCGAGCACTGGCTCGGCACCGACGACCAGAGCCGCGACGTGGTGGCGCGCATCATCTACGGCTTTCGGATCTCGGTGCTGTTCGGGCTCACGCTGACGGTGGCGTCCTCGATCATCGGCATCGCCGCCGGCGCGGTGCAGGGCTATTTCGGCGGCTGGGTCGATCTCGGCTTTCAGCGCTTCATCGAGGTCTGGCAGGGCCTGCCGACACTCTACCTGCTGATCATCCTGGCGAGCGTGGTGACCCCCAACTTCTGGTGGTTGTTGGGCCTCATGCTGCTCTTCTCCTGGATGTCGCTGGTCGACGTCGTCCGCGCCGAGTTCCTGCGCGCGCGCAATTTCGACTTCGTCCGCGCGGCCCGGGCACTCGGTGTGTCCAACGCCACGATCATGTGGCGCCACGTGCTCCCCAACGCGATGGTCGCCACGATCACGCTGATGCCCTTCATCCTGACGGGCTCGATCACGACGCTGACCTCGCTCGACTTTCTGGGCTTCGGCCTGCCGCCGGGCTCGCCGTCCCTGGGCGAGCTGCTGCAGCAGGGTCGCAACAACCTGCAGGCGCCCTGGCTCGGCATCTCCGGCTTCGTCGTGCTGGCGGTGATGTTGTCGCTTCTGGTCTTCGTCTTCGAGGGCGTGCGCGACGCCTTCGATCCGCGAAAGGTGTTTCGATGAGCCTCGTCGACGTCCGCGATCTCGCCGTCCGCTTCCGGGGCGAGGGCGGCGACGTCGACGCCGTCAAGGGTGTGAGCTTCGCCATCGAGCCGGGCGAGACCATGGCGCTCGTCGGCGAGAGCGGCTCGGGCAAGTCCGTCACCGCGCTCTCGATCCTGCAGCTGCTGCCCTATCCGGCGGCGAGCCACCCCACGGGCTCGATCACCTTCGAGGGCACCGAGCTCGTGGGCGCCAATGAGCGCACCTTGAAGCGCATCCGCGGCGACCGCGTCGGCATGATCTTCCAAGAGCCGATGACCTCGCTCAACCCGCTCCACACCATCGAGAAGCAGATCGCCGAGAGCCTGCTCCTGCACCGCGGCCTCACCCGCACGAGCGCGCGCACCCGCGTGCTCGAGCTCTTGAAGCTCGTCCAGCTGCCGGAGGCCGAGAGCCGGCTCGACGCCTTCCCGCACCAGCTCTCCGGCGGGCAGCGCCAGCGGGTGATGATCGCGATGGCGCTCGCCAACGACCCCGCACTCCTGATCGCCGACGAGCCCACCACCGCCCTCGACGTCACCATCCAGGCACAAATCTTGAACCTGTTGAGGGACTTGCAGGCGCGTCTTAAGATGTCGGTTCTGCTCATCACCCACGACCTCACGATCGTGCGCTCGATCGCGCAGCGGGTCGCGGTGATGCACGAGGGCCGCATCGTCGAGCAGGGCGCGACCGAGCGGCTCTACCGCGAGCCGCAGCACCCCTACACCCGCCACCTCCTCGCCTCCGAGCCGAGCGGCACGCCCAAGCCGCCGCGGCGCGACGCCCCGCTCGTCGTCGAGAGCAAGGACCTCAAGGTCCACTTCCCGATCCAGCGCGGGCTCTTGAAGCGCACCGTCGGCCACGTCAAGGCGGTGGACGGTGTCACCGTCACCGTGCGCGAGGGCGAGACCGTGGGCGTCGTCGGCGAGAGCGGCTCGGGCAAGACCACCCTCGGCCTGGCACTTTTGCGCCTGATCAAGAGCGAAGGGCCGGTCGTCTTTATGGGCCGCGACGTCCAGGGCTGGAGCTTCTCCCAGCTGCGCCCCCTGCGCCGGCAGATGCAGATCGTCTTCCAAGACCCCTATGGCAGCCTGAGCCCGCGCATGTCGGTGGGCGAGATCGTGGGCGAGGGGCTCCAGCTCCACGAGCGCGAGACCGACCGCGAGGCGCGGCGCGCCCGCGTCGTCGCCGCGCTCGAGGAGGTCGGCCTCGACCCGGCGGCGATCGACCGCTACCCGCACGAGTTCTCGGGCGGCCAGCGTCAGCGCATCGCCATCGCCCGGGCAATGGTCCTCAAGCCCCGCTTCGTCGTCCTCGACGAGCCCACCTCCGCCCTCGACCTCTCGGTGCAAAAGCAGATCGTCGACCTCCTGCGCGGCCTGCAGGAGCGCTACCAGCTCGCCTATCTCTTCATCAGCCACGACCTCCGCGTCGTCCACGCGCTGTGCAACCGCGTCATCGTCATGAAGGACGGCGTCGTCGTCGAAGCCGGCGAGCGCGAGGACATCTTCGAACGCCCGCAACAGCCCTACACCAAGGCGCTGCTGGCCGCGGCCTTCGAGGTCGAGGTGAGGGAGGGGGCCTCGGCCGCGGGGTGAGGGGGCGCCGGACGAACGCGCGACGTCGCCGTCGCCGGGGCGCTTCGTCCACGACCCCGACGCCGCGCCCAAGGCCCAGGCGCGCCAGGACGGCCGCGTCAGCGGGGCGCACGTCATCGGTGCCGCCGAGCTCGGCGGCGCCGTTTTCCAGCTGTGTAAGCGCCCGCGCCGCGTCGCCGCCGGCCCGTCAGGCCAAGAGCGTGAGCACGCCGTCGAGCAGGACGGCGGCGCCGCCGCCGGCGGCGGAGGCGCCCATCAGGGCGGCGAGGACGTGGTACCAGCGCAGGCGTTCGAGCCATCTGGGCATCGGCACGGGCGGTCTCCCGACACGGTGATCGCGCGGGATACGGCGGGCCAGCGGGCGCGGATGGGGGGTGCGACCGTTGGCGCCGGAGGGCGGCGGCGCGCCCGGGGCGCGCTTGTGCCCGGCGCATAGGTCAACTATCCTACAACCCGGACGAAGATCCGCGCTGCGCGGGAACGGGGTCGACGGAGCGGGAATGGGAAAACGAAGCCAGAGCGTCGATTTCTCGTGCCGTCGTACGCGTTTAGCCGGAATGTGCGGGGCCGGATCGGGCCGAGCGCCCGATGACGGGGGTGGCGGAGGCGGCGGCGGTGATGGAGCGGGCGATGGGATTCGAACCCACGACATCCAGCTTGGGAAGCTGGCGCTCTACCCCTGAGCTACGCCCGCGTCACCGTGGTCGTAGCCGACCGGGGGGCGGCGATCAAGCGGGCATGGCGGTCGCGGGCCCACGTCGTCGCCGGCGCGCTCACGCGTTCGTGATCGATGCCGGAACACCAGCCCTTTCGCGGCGTTGGTCTGCGCAATGCGTCCGGGCGGGGCCTGCTTCCCGGTGGGCGGGCTTTCCCGGACGCAGGGTCGGCTCAACATGGGGTGCGTTCGCCGGTGGCATGTCGCACTCGCAAAGGAGACCTCTTTGGACGCTTTCCGCGAGGAACTCACCCGAACCGTTCCGAGCCTGCGGGCGTTCGCGCGCAGCCTGGCCATGGGCGACGAGGCCCTCGCCGACGACCTGGTGCAGGACACCTGCGTCAATGCCCTGCGCGCGCAAGAGCAGTTCACGCCGGGGACCAATCTCAAGGCTTGGCTCTTCACCATTCTGCGCAACCGCTTTCGCAGCCTCGCCAAGCGCCGCCGGATCCGCGCCGAGGATCCCGACGACGACCTCGATCGGATCGTCACCGGTCCCGCGCCCCAGCACGGCCGGCTCGAGATGATCGCCTTTCGCCGCGCCTTCGCCGAGCTGCGCGCCGAGTACCGCGAGGCCCTGGTGCTCGCCGTCCTGCACGGGATGAGCTACGAGGAGATCGCGCGGATCTGCGGCTGCCGCGTCGGCACCGTGAAGAGCCGGGTGAGCCGCGCGCGCGACCGCTTGCGCGAGGCGCTCTACGACGGCCCGGAGCGCGAGGCGGCGGCTCCGGCGAGCGACCACGAGGCCGAGGTCGCGGCCGCCCTCGCCCTGGAGCCCCCGCGCTGACGCGCCTGCGCCTGGTTCGCCACCGCAACGCCAGCGTGCTCGTCGACGCGCTCGTTGATCGCATCCGCGCGCTCGCCTGCCGCAACGCGGCCGGCGCCGCCGGCTGGGTGGCGAGCGACGGCGAGCTGGTGGCCGCGGCGGCGGCACGGGCGCGCACCGGCTGGCCTCGGGACGCAGCACCTTGCGTGCGCCTGCCGGTGGCGGGGCGGTGGTCGCTGGCGGCGGAGGCGGCACATGCCGACGCCCCCGGCCGCGTCGCGCTGTGGCGCGGCAGCACCCATGTCGGCGACGACGCGCGCGCGGTGGGCTGGGCCTATGCCCGGCTGGCGCGACCGCTCGGCTTGACCCTCTTGGAGGTGGACGAGCGCGGCGAGTTCGGCGCCTTCGCCGACACCCTCGCCGCCCGCGACCGGCTGCTCGATCCGACCACGCCCGCGACCGTCGCCGCGGTCGACGCCGGCGACGACGGCCCGCCCTGGCTGACGCTCACGCTCGCCGCCATCGTCGACACCCGGCGCCTCGCGGTGATCCTGCCCGCCGGCGCCGCCCCGGCGGACGTCGCTGTCGCCGGCTCCGCCTTCGCCGCGGTCCTGGCGCATCACCGGGGCGTCGCCGTCTGCCACAGCGTCGGCTGAGCGGCTCATCCGCCCGGCAACCAGAGCGCGAGACCCGGGAACAGGATCAACAGCCCCACCATCGCGACCATGACGGCCACGAAGGGCAGGGCGCCCAGCATGACCTCGCCCAGATGGCCGTCGCGCCGCGCGCCCTGCACGACGTAGAGGTTGAGGCCGACGGGCGGGGTGATCAGCGCCATCTCGATCAGCAGGATCAAGAGGATGCCGAACCACACCTCGTCGAAGCCGAGATCGGCGACGATCGGCACGACGATCGGGATGGTCGCGACCATCAGCGACAGCGTCTCGATGAAGAAGCCGAGGACGATGTAGAGCGCGACGATGAACAACAGCGTGGCGTAGGGGCCGAAGGCGGGATCGGCCAGGAGGTCGCGCAGGGCGTTGCCGAGACCGGCGGAGGCCAGCGTGTAGTTGAGGAAATAGGCGCCGACGATGACGAACATGATCATCGCGGTGATGCGGATGGTGCCGAGGAGTGCCGCCATCACCGCGGCCGTGGTGAGGCTGCCGCGGGCGAGGGCGATCGCGAAGGCCATCGCGACGCCGATGGCGGCGGATTCGGTGGGGGTCGCCCAGCCCTGGTAGATCGAGCCGACGACGACGCCGAAGAGAAGCACGATGGGGACCAGATCGCCGAGGCCGGCGCGGCGCTCGCGCCAACTCGCCCGCCGCGACGGGCCGCCGAGGGTCGGCCGCACCGCGCACAACAGCGCCGACACGGCCATGAAGCCCAGCGCCAACAGAAGACCCGGCACGAGGCCCGCCAGAAACAGCCGCGGGATCGAGGTCTCGGTCAGAAAGCCGTAGACGATCAGGTTGATCGAGGGCGGGATCATGATCCCGAGCGTGCCGCCGGCGGCGATCGCACCGGCGAAGAGCCGCGGGTCGTAGCCGAGCGTCCGGGCCTGGGGCATGGCCACGGTCGCGACGGTGGCGGCGGTCGCCACCGACGAGCCCGAGGTCGCCGAGAACAGCGTCGCGGTGCCGATATTGGCGTGGACGAGCCCACCCGGCAGCCAAGCCAGCCAGGCGTCGAGCGCCCGATAGGTCCGCTCGGCGATGCCGCCGCGCACCAGGATCTCGCCCAGGAGCACGAAGAAGGGGATGGCGATCAAAAGCGAGCTGTTGGTCGCCGACCAGACCACCTGGCCGAGGCCGCGGATGAGGGGAAAGGGCGAATAGAAGAGGTCGATGCCGACGCCGAGGACGAAGAGCACCGCTCCCACCGGCAGGGAGAGCGCGAGGCCGACCAACAGCACGGTGGTGGTGGCGGCGATCATGCCGGCTCGTCACCCTCGCCGGCGTCGCCGCCGGTACCGGCGAGCCGCTCCACCGCGCGGTGGTGTCCGCGCACGCCGGAAACGATGGCCGCCGCGAGGAGCAGCGCCGCCGTCGCGGTGAACCACGCCCAGCCTGCGAGCCAGATCGACTGCGGGATCCACAAAGGCGTCTCGAGCGGGGTGTTGGCGGTCGAGCCGCGCGCCAGCGTGGTGGCGAGCACCCGCCAGCCATAAGCCGTGACCCCGGCGGCCACCGCCGTCAGCAGGGCCAGCGCGAAGACGTCGAGCCAAGCGCGGCCGGCCGGCGGCAGCCGGCGCTGGACGAGGTCGATGCGGACATGGGCGCGCTCCACCAGCGCGTAGGCGAAGCCCCAGGTGGCGACCGCCGCCATGACGTAGCCCGCGATCTCGTCGGAGCCGCCGAGCGCGCTGCCCACGATCTGGCGCAGCGCGATCTCGATCAGGATCAGGCCGACCATCGCCAACAGGCTGAGCCCCAACAGCCGCGCGATGGCGCGGTTGACGCGGGTCACGGCCGCGATCAGCCGGTCCACGCGGCGCGACCGCAAAGCCGGCTCAGTCGAGCGGAATGGCGACGTCGACGACCGCGCCGACGCTCTCGTTCCACCGCCGCGCCCAGTCCGCGCCGACCCGCTCGGCCCATTGCGGCAGCACGGTCTCCTCGAGTACCCGTCGGGCGAGGGCGCGATCCTCCGCGGTCGGCTCGACCCGTACCATGGAGGCCGCCTCGCCGCGCGGGCAGTCGCCGTCGCCGGTGAGGCACGCGATGTCCTCCTCGAGCGCGCCGGCGGCGGCGTCCCAGGCGGGCGCTTCGAACGCGGTGGCGATCTGCTCGGCGAGGAACGCCTGCATGTCGTCCGACAGCTCCTCAAAGCGCTCCCTGTTCATCGCGGTGACGACCGCATCCCACCCGCCGAGCGGCAGCGTCATCAAATGCGTCGAGCTCTCCCACCAGCCGGCGCTGTAGCCCGAGCCGGAGCCGGTGATCGCGCAGTCGATGACGCCGCGCTCGAGCGCCCCCGGCACCTCGGCGAAGTCGAGGTTGATGCCCTCGGCGCCGAGGGCCTCGAGGAAGTTGGTGGTCATCCGGCCGGAGCCGCGGATCTCGAGCCCCTCGAGATCGGCGAGCGTCGCGATTTCGGTGTTGCAGAAGACGATCTGCGGCGGGTAGGGGGCGATCGCCAGGAGCTGCGCGCCGAAGCGGTCCGCCATGATGTCCTCGACCATCGGCCGCGCCGCCTCGACCATCGCGCGCGCCGCGGTCGCCTCGGTCGCGACGAGAGGAACGTCGAGACCCTCGAGTTCCGGCGCGTCGGCGACGGTGTAGTCGGCGACCGTGGCACCGATATCGAAGACGCCGTCGTCCAGAAGGCGGAAGACGTCGGCGCCGTCGACGCCCATCTGGTCGAAGGTGGTGAGGTTGACGGTGACGGCGCCCCCGGACGCCTCGGGCAGATGCTCCGTCCAGAACGGCCGCTCGAACTCCTGGTGGAGCGGCAGCCCGCTCCAGGTGCCGACCACGGCGAGGGTGACCGATTCGAGCTCCTCGGCGGCGAGCGCCGTCGGCGTGAGCGCCGCGGCGAGGAGCCAGGGGGCGAGGCGGCGGGTGGGCGAGGCCATGGCGGGTCTCCCGGAACGCTTATGGTGGGCCGGCGGTCGGCGAGCCTATCCGGGAGGTGTCGCGCGGAGCGCGGCGTTCGTCCAGACCC
Organism: Alphaproteobacteria bacterium; assembly: GCA_046541805.1. Classification (GTDB taxonomy): domain Bacteria; phylum Pseudomonadota; class Alphaproteobacteria; order Geminicoccales; family Geminicoccaceae; genus JAAAPF01. Next base: position 10,295 of record JBKHCM010000015.1, on the reverse strand, counting down.
CGCGCGCACCCGCCAAAGCATCCGCGCGGCGGACCCGAAGGACCGCCGGCGGGGCGCGATCGGCGCTCAGTGCTTCGGTTCGAGCGGTGCGGCGTCCGGATGCCGGCGAAGATAGTCGTCCACCACGCGGTGGAGTTCCTGTTCGACGGCGCCCAGCGAACTGCATCGGAAGTCGATGCCGCCCTTCGTGGTCGGGATGTGACCCAGCACCTGTGCTTCGTCTTCGTCGTAGTAGATGCGGGCGGTAAAGCCCTTGTAGTGCAGGCCGTGTCCGGCTTCCCTCATGCTTAGCTCCCTGCGCGTGACCCAACGATACGGATAGTGCCGTCGAAACGGGCAGGAAGCAACGCGACGTCATCGACAGACCGGTACCAGAGGGCGAATGGTCGCGACCGGAGCGAAGCCGAAGGCCTGCGAGGCTTATTTTACATAATACGGCTTCCAGAGATGGCGGCCGTAGGACGCTGCTCAAAGCAGCGCCTCGAGGTCGCGCCGGAGCCGACGCACGTCGTCGCGGTGGCAGAGCTCGGTGCCGACGGTCATCGCCGTCGCCGCGCCGGCGGCGATGCCGTCGAGAAAGGCGTGCAGCGGGCTCTCACCGCGCGCAAGCGCGAGCGTCATCGACGCCAAGAAGCTGTCGCCGGAGCCGACCGCGCTCTTCACCTCGACATCCGGCGACGGCAGCCGGCGAGTGAAGTCGGGCGTGACCAGGAGCGCGCCGTCGCGCCCGAGCGTTACCGTCATCATGTCCAGCCTGCCGCGCTCGAGCACCGTCTTGGCCGCTGCCTCGAGCGCCGCCGGCTCGCGCAGGTTCATGCCGACGACCGCTTCGAGCTCGCCGACGCTCGGCTTCACCAGATGCGCACCGGTCTCCAGCAGGTGCTTCAAGGGCTCGCCGGAGGTGTCGGCCACAAGCTTGGCGTTCTTGCCGGCGGCCAGCCGGTGCAGCCGGACGTAGAAGTCGTCCGGCACGCCCGGCGGCAGGCTGCCGCTCGCAAGCAGATAGTCGAAGTCCAAAAGATCGAGGAACTCCAGCGCCGAGCGCCATTCGCACTCGTCCAGCGTCGGGCCGGTCGGCGTGAAGCGGAACTCCTGACCGCTCGCCCGCTCGAACACGACGTGGCTCACCCGCGTCGGCTCTTTGATGTGGACGCGGTGGTAGACGAGCCCGAGATCGTCGAGCAGCTCGTCGAGCACGTTGCCGGAATTGCCGCCGGCGAGATACACGGCGAAGGCGCGCCCGCCCAGCTCCTCGATGACGCGGGCGGCGTTGATGCCACCGCCACCCGGATCGAAGCGCTCGTTGGAGGTGCGCACCTTGCGCACCGCCTGCACCTTGTCCGCCGCGCTCGAGGCGTCGACGGCGGGATTCAACGTCAGCGTGACGATCGGCTTCATCGGCGCCTCCCAGGCTGCACCGGAATTCGCGGCAACCTACGGTGATCGGGCGGGCGTCGGCACCCGCACGATCAGGTGATGAGGCGGATGGCGACGCCGATGACGACGGTGTACACGACGACGCTCGCAGCGATCGCGACCGGCGGGCTTCACCGCGTCGACGGCGCCGATGCCCTGCCCCGCGCTCGGGATGTCGCGCCAGACCTCGCGACCGTCGCCGTCGGCGCGGCGATCGGGGCCGCGGCGGCGAGGCCGCTCTCACCCGTCGCGATGGCGCCGCCGAGCACCGGCGGATGGTCGAACCAGCGCCGGATTTCCCGGACCGGCGCGAAGGGCGACCGCGCGCCGGCATGCCGGAGACCCGCAACGTCGGCGCGCCCACCAGCGAAAAGCGCAGCCGCCGGCGCAGCGTTTCGGGAAGGGCCATCGACCGCCATCGTCCTTCGTGGTCCACCCCTTAGACCTATGTCCGTCACCAAAACCTGACGTCAGGCGGCCACGACAGGTGTAGGTTTGCCCTGGATCAAAGTTTGCGGGGGCGCCGCCCACTAGCGTTCCCGCCCAGTCGTAGCCGTCGAAAGGGGGGCGCACCATGCGCGTGATGATGATCCAGCCGAACTATCACGCCGGCGGTGCCGAGATCGCGGGCAACTGGCCGCCGGGCTGGGTCGCGTATATCGGTGGCGCCTTGAAGAACGCGGGCATCACCAACGTCCGCTTCATCGACGCGATGACGAACGACATCAAGGACGACGACCTCCGCGCGATCATCGAGAAGAACGCGCCGGATGTCGTCCTCGCCACCGCCATCACGCCGATGATCTACAAGGCCCAGCGCACGCTCGAGCTCGCCCGCGAGGCGATGCCCGACTGCGTGACGGTCCTGGGCGGAATCCACCCGACCTTCATGTACGGGCAGGTGCTCAACGAAGCGCCCTGGATCGACTACATCGTCCGCGGCGAGGGCGAGCGCATCGCGGTCAACCTCCTCTCCGCCATCCAGAACGGTACCGTTCTCGCCGAGCGTCGCAACATCAAGGGCATCGCCTTCCTCGAGGACGACAAGGTGATCTCGACCCCGGCCGAGCCGGTGATCGAGGACCTGGACAGCCTGACCCCCGACTGGTCGCTGCTCGACTGGGATCAGTACATCTACATCCCGAAGAACTGCCGGGTCGCCGTCCCCAACTTCGCCCGCGGCTGCCCCTTCACCTGCCGGTTCTGCTCGCAGTGGAAGTTCTGGCGGAAGTATCGCGTTCGCGATCCGAAGAAGTTCGTCGACGAGGTGGAAGCGCTGGTGCGCGACTACAATGTCGAATTTTTCATCCTCGCAGACGAAGAGCCGACGATCCACCGCAAGAAGTTCATCGCCCTGTGCGAGGAGTTGAAGGCGCGGCAGCTGCCGGTGCAGTGGGGGATCAACACCCGGGTCACCGACATCCTGCGCGACCGCGAGCATCTCAAGCTCTACCGCGAGGCCGGGCTCATCCACGTCTCGCTCGGCACCGAGGCCGCCGCCCAGCTCAACCTCGACCGCTTCCGCAAGCAGACCACGATCGAGCAGAACAAGCTCGCCATCAAGCTCCTGCGCGATCAGGGGATCGTCGCCGAGGCCCAATTCATCATGGGACTCGAGAGCGAGACCCCCGAGACCATCGAGGAGACCTACCGCCTCGCCCTCGACTGGAAAGTCGACATGGCGAACTGGAACATGTACACGCCCTGGCCATTCGCCGAGCTGTTCGAGGAACTTGGTGATAAGGTCGAGGTGCGCGACTATTCCAAATATAATTTCGTTACACCGATCATCCAGCCCGAGGAGATGACCCGCGAGCAGGTCCTCAAGGGCGTGCTCAAGAACTACGCGCGTTTCTACATGCGCAAGACCTTCCTGAGCTATCCGTGGATCCGTGACAAGGAGAAGCGGAAGTACATGCTCGGCTGCCTGAAGGCGTTCGCCAAGACGACGGCGACCAAAAAGTTCTACGACCTGGAGCGGTTGAAGTACAAGGGCGGCTTCTCGACCGAGGTCGACCTCGGCTTCGACGAGACCAAGGTGCTGACGCGGGAAGAGATCCAGCGGCAGAAGGCGGAGCGCCCGGAACTCGCCGCGGATGTGGACTACAGCAAGCAGCGCCGCCGCAAGGTGGCGGTATGCGCGCGGCCCGACGACGTCGGCGATGCCGACGACGTGGTCGCCGAACGGGCGGAGAAGGAAGCGGCGTACGCCGACTGACCTCTCACGTCGAGGACGGCAGCGGGCTCGGCGGCGCGCGATCGCAAGATCGCGCGCCGTTTCGCGTTCGCACGGCCCGGTCTTGGCCCCAAGCGCGCGGATCGGGCCGCGATTTTGGTCGCTGGGCAACAAAGGTCCGGCAACGGCGGGCCGGTATCGTCGCGCATGACGGGCGGCGAGATGAATCGCCGTCACACGCGGTGCGCCACCGCGGCCGTGGGCTTGCTCGCGGGCGCCCTCGCCTTCGGCGGCGGCGCTCAGGCCTGGGATGCGCGCAACGACATCCTGTCGACCGCCTCGATCCGCGGCACCGACGACCCCGTCGGCATCGCCCTCGCGACGCTGACGAAGGTGACGCTGCCGCCGGACCACGGCATCGGCATGTCGGCGATCAACTCCGCCGGCTCGGGCGCGAAGGTCCGGCTCTTCCGCGAGGAGGAGGCTCAGTTCGCCATTCTGCAGGGCCGTCTTCGAGAACCTGTCCTTCCTCCAGTCGGTCCACCCGGCGGCCAACGCCACGAGCCTCGAGGCCGCGCCCGCGGCGTGCCCTTTTCGCTGCATCGCGGTCCGGTCCGGTATTTCGACGAAGCGGGGCGACATTGCCGAGCGCCTCACCGCCGACTGCGCCGCCGCCGGCCGTCGCGCCCGCGCGCGCTGCGGCGGCCGGCGATGCCCGCGCGAACATCGAGCGCGCGAGCCGCCTCAACCGCCGAGGCGCACGGAGCGGTCCGCGCTCGCCGCCAAGGCGTCATCGACCCCGCCCCGTCCGCCGCGCACCCGACCTCTTCCGGCCATCACCTTCCCGGTTGGTCGGATGGCCGGTCGTCCTGCACCTACGCCGCGAGGCGCTTCGCGCAGCACGACGCCTTCAACCCTGGGGTGGAGCGCGCTCCGGGCTCGGACCGCGAGCGTTCGGGTCGCGGGGCACGCAACGGCGCCCGCGCACGGGACCGATCGGTGCCGGCGCGGACCGCGCGCCTCAGGTCTCGAGCCGGAGCACGACGAAGCGGTGGTCGCCTTGGCGCGAGAGCAGGAGAAGAACCGACGGCCGCCCCTCCTCCCGGGCCTTTTCCACCACGGCCGCCATTTCGGCTGGTGCGGTCACCGGATCCTGGTCGACGTCGACGATCACGTCCCCGCGACGGATCTCTTGTTCCGCCGCCGGGCCCTCGGGTGCGACGTCGAGGACGACGACACCCTCGGCGTCGCCGGCGAGACCGAACTCGGCGCGCAGCTCGTCGGTGATCGTCGCCACGGTGAGGCCGAGCGAGGTGAACTCGGCGCGGTCCGTCGGCGCGCCCTCGGCACCGTTTCGGCTCATCTGGGCGAGTTCCTCGTCACTCGGCAGCTCGCCGAGCGTGACCTTGACCTCGACCGGCTCGCCGCGGCGCCAGAGATCGACGACGACCTCCTTGCCGATCTCCGTCTCGGCGACGATGCTGGGCAGTCCGCGCATCTTCTCGATGTTCTGGCCGTCGAAGGCGACGATGACGTCGCCGGCTTCGATGTCGGCCTCGTCCGCCGGCCCACCCGGCGTCACGCTCGCCACGAGCGCGCCTTCGTCCTCGGGCAGGTTCAAGCTTTCGGCGATGTCCGGCGTGACCGACTGGATCCGCACGCCGAGCCAGCCGCGCGCGACCCGACCGGTCTCCTTCAGCGACCGGATCACCGGCTCGGCGAGGTTGGCCGGGATGGCGAAGCCGATGCCGACATTGCCGCCCGAGGGCGAGAAGATGGCGGTGTTCACCCCGAGCACCTTGCCGCCAACGGTGAAGCTCGGCCCGCCCGAGTTGCCGCGGTTGATGGCGGCGTCGACCTGGATGAAGTCGTCGTAGGGACCGGCGCGGATGTCGCGCCCCTGCGCCGAGACGATGCCGGCGGTGACGGTGGAGCCCAGACCGAAGGGGTTGCCGATGGCGATGACCCAATCCCCGACGCGGACGGCGTCGCTGTCGGCCCATTCGACCGACGGAAAGGCCTCCTCCCCTTCGATCTTCAACAGCGCCAGATCCGTCTTCGGATCGCGGCCGACCACCTCCGCGGGGTACTCGCGCTCGTCGGCGAAGATCACCGTGATCTCGTCGGCCTCGGCGATCACGTGGTTGTTGGTGACCACATAGCCTTCCGGATCGATGACGAAGCCGGAACCGAGCGAGAAGCTCTCGCGGCGGGGCATCTGGTCGGGCCGCTGCTCACGGTCGAAGAAGTCGTTGAAAAAGTCCTCGAAGGGCGAGTGGGGCGGAAATTCGGGCAACGGGAATTCCGGGCCCTGAACGCCGTCTACCTCACGGGTGGAGGAAATGTTGACGACGGCGGGGGACACCCGCTCGACGAGATCGCCGAAGCCATCGACCGGTGGCTGCGCCTGCGTCCGGGCGGGTTGGGGGGCCGCGGCGGCGAGCGCGACGAGCGCCACACACGCCCAGCGGGCCGTGGCCTTGGCCGACCGGTGCGCCATGGATACCACTGCTACCATCTCGAGGTCGTTCCTCCACACCGCGGCTGCGGGGTGCGGCCGACACCGCCCCCCCCAGCCGAGGGCCGACGCGGCGGGTGTGCCTCACCCGCCGCGCAAGAACCACACCACCATTACGCCGATAGCCATGGCGACGAGGCCGGCGCGGCGCAAGAGCGAGGACGGCAGTGTCGCCGCCTGCGCCGCGACGTCCTTCATCCGATCCGGGAAACCGGCCCAAAGCAGGCCCTCGATCACGAGGACCAGCGCGAGCGCCACCGCGAGATCCGTCATCGGCCCGCGGTGGCGTCACCGGGCCGGCTCATCGCTCGGCGGGCGCCTCGGCCGGCTCGCTCGCCTCTCCTCCGCGCAACACGGTATCGGCCGCCTCCGAACGCAGGCGTTGCAAGAGCGCCTGATCCTCCGCTTCGGTCGACCCCGTCTCGGCGGCGTCACCGTCGTCCCGTGGCGCGCGCAGCGCCTCGGTGTCGCCGGGCGTGCCCTCGGGCACCACCGGGTCCTGGCCGCCGCGCACCACCGCGTCGAGCGCGCCGCTGTCGAAGTAGCGGAAGAACTCGGTCGACGGCGACATCACGAACTGCGTGGAATCGGCCCCGAGTGCGTTTCGATAGGCTTGCATCGAACGGTAGAACGCGAAGAAGTCGGCATCGCGACCGAAGGCCTCGGCGAAGATCTGTACCGCCTCCGCGTCGCCCTCACCACGCAGCACCTCGGAATCGCGACGCGCCTCGGCGAGGAGCACCGCGCGCTCGCGCTCGGCGCGGGCGCGGATGCGCTGGGCCAGCTCGTCGCCCTGAGCGCGCAGCTCCCGCGCCTCGCGCTCACGCTCGGTCTGCATGCGGCGGAAGATGGCCTCGCTGTTCTCCTCCGGCAGATCGGCGCGCTTGATGCGGATGTCCACAACCTCGATGCCGTACTGCGACATCGCCTCGTTCGTGCGTTCCTCGATCCGGTCCATGAGCTCGTTACGGTTGACCGAGAGCACCGTGAACAGCGGCACCTCGCCCAAGACGTTACGCATGGCCGAGTTCAGGATCGGCTGCAGCTGGCCCTGCAGCGCCGCCTCGGTGCGCACGCGCTGGAAGAACAGCTCCGGGTCAGCGATTCGGTAACGCGCGAAGCTGTCGACCACGAGCCGCTTGCGGTCGCCGAGGATCAGCTCCTCCGGCGGACCGTCGAAGGCAAGCACGCGGCGCTCGATGTAGGTGACGCTGTCGATCAGCGGGATCTTGAAGTGCAGACCCGCCTGCTGCACCGTCCGCTGCACCGCACCGAAGCGGAGCACCAGCGCCTGCTGCGCCTCGTTGACCGTGAAGGCCGAGGCGAACGCGGTGAGGAGCAGCGCCGCGCCGACGCCGAGCCCGATGATGGCGTTACGGTTCATGCTCACTGCCCTCCACGGTCGCTCGACGTGCCCGACGTCGACGAGCCACCGTCGTCGCCCGACGCCGAGGTCTGTCGCACCTGCCGTTCCTGCAGGTTCGGCAGTGGCAGATACGGCACGACCCCTGAGGCCCCGCTGGCCTCGCCGTCGATCACCAGCTTGTTCATGTCGCGGAGCACCGTTTCCATCGTCTCGAGGTAAATGCGCTGCGCCGTGACCTCGCGCGCGTCGGCGTACTCGTTGTAGATCGCGTTGAAGCGCGACGCCTCACCGGAGGCCTGCGCCTCGACCGTCTGCTTGTAGGCCTCGGCCTCCTGGATCAGCCGCTCGGCCTCGCCGCGGGCGCGCGGGATGATGTCGTTGGCGAAGGCCTCGGCCTCGTTCTGCAGCCGCTCGCGGTCCGCCTGGGCGCGCTGCACGTCGCGGAAGGCCTCGATGACCTCGTCCGGCGGGTCGGCCTTCTGCAGCTGGATCTCGGTGATCAGGATTCCCGCCCCGTAGTCCTCGAGGAGGCTTTGCATCTGCGCGCGAGCGTCGGTCTCGACGACGCCGCGGCCCTGGGTGGTCGCCTCGGCGATCGGGGTCTTGCCGATCAGCTCGCGCATGACGCTCTCGGCCGCCGCCTTCACCGTCTCCTCGGGATCGCGGACGTTGAAGAGGAAGTCCTGCGGCACCGAGATCTTCCACAGGACGACGAAGTTGATGTCGACGATGTTCTCGTCACCGGTAAGCATCAAGCTCTCGCCGGAGATCTCGCGGACCGAGTTGCTGTTGCCGCCGCCCGAGCGAAAACCGATCTCGACGCGGTTCACGCGCTCCACCTCGGGCTTGATGACGGTCTGGATGGGCGCCGGCAGAGCGTATTGCAGGCCCGGCTCGGTCACCTCGTAGAACTGACCGAACATCAGCTCGACGCCGCGCTCGGCCGGTTGCACGCGGTAGAAGCCCGAAAGCAGCCAGAGACCGATCAGGACGACGGCACCGATGGCGATGATCCGCTTGTTGCCGAACCCACCACCGCCGGCGCCACCGGGAAACCACTTCTTGACCTTCTCCTGGCTCCGCCGAATGAGCTCCTCGAGGTCGGGGGGTTGTTGGCCCCCACCACCTCCGCCGCCACCCGACGGTCCGCCGCCGGTGGGCCGGCCGCCCCAGGGGCCCTGGCCACCTTGCCACCGTCCGCCGCCTTGATTGTTCCAGGGCATCCCCGGTCCTTCCGCGATGGTCGTTCGAGAGTTGATGCGCTAGCGCTCGTGAGCAGCCAGTATCGGACGACCGCTGAAGGGGTTCAACCATGAGCGCGATCGATCGCGAGGCGGTGCTGGCGGCGTTGCGTCGCATTCGCCCGCCGCACGCCGAGCAGGACATCGTCACCGCCGGCACCGTCAAGGGGCTCGTCGTCAAGGATACCAACGTCGGCTTCACGCTCGAGGTGAGCGCGGACGAGGCCGAGGCCTTCGAGCCGGTCCGCCGGGCCGCCGAGGCCGCCGTGCGGGACATTCCGGGGGTGACGTCGGTGACCGCCGTGCTCACCGCCGAGCGCCCCGCCCCCGCCGCCGCCCCGAGCGCGGCGAGCGGGCGCCGCGCCTCGCCGACGCAAGAGGCCGCCGCCCGGGCGCCGCAGGCGCGTCCGCTCGCGGAGGGCGTGCGCGCGATCGTCGCGGTCGCGTCGGGCAAGGGTGGCGTCGGCAAGTCGACCACCGCCATCAACCTCGCCATGGGCCTCGCCGCGCTGGGGCTGCGCACCGGGCTGCTGGACGCCGACATCTACGGCCCCTCGCTGCCGCGCATGGCCGGTCTCTCCGGGCGGCCGCCGGCCGCCGCCGACGGGCAGAAGCTCGCCCCGCTCGTCGCCCACGCCGTCAAGGTCATGTCGATGGGCTTTCTCGTCGACGAGGACGCCCCGATGATCTGGCGCGGGCCGATGGTGCAGAGCGCCATTCAGCAGATGCTGGGCGACGTCGATTGGGGCGAGCTCGACGTCATGGTGGTCGACCTGCCGCCCGGCACCGGCGACGCCCAGCTGACGATGGCGCAGCGGGTCCCCCTCGCCGGTGCGGTGATCGTCTCGACCCCGCAGGACATCGCGCTGTTGGACGTGAAGAAGGCGGTCAACATGTTCCGCAAGGTCGACGTGCCGATCCTCGGCATCGTCGAGAACATGAGCTATTTCTGTTGCCCGAACTGCGGGCATCGCACCGACATCTTCGCCTATGGCGGCGCACGGCAGACGGCGGCGGCGATGACGGTCGACTTTCTCGCCGAGATCCCCCTCGACCCGGTCATCCGCGAGCTTTCCGACACCGGCCGGCCGGTCGTCGTGGCCGAGCCCGAAAGTCCGCAGGCGCAGGCCTATCTGGAACTCGCCCGCAACGTCGCCGCCCGGCTCGAAGGGGCCGAGCGCAAACCGGCGCCGCGCATCGTCTACGCCTGACCACCGCCCGCGCGAGCGCGTCAGTCCTCGGGCTCGCTCGCCAGCCAGAGCTCCAGCATGCCGGGTGCGGGCTGCGGGACGTAATGGGTGAAGTCCTGCAGCGCGACGCCCGGCACCAGGTCCACCAGCAGCCGCGCCGCCGCGGCGTCGTCCGGCACGAAGAAGCGCAGCCGGTCGGCGCTGACCACCGCCCCCTCGGCGTCCATCAGCTCGACCCTGGCGCCGGGCCCGCGCAGCGTCGCCGCAAGCTCGGCGGCACGGACGGCGACCGCCGGATCGCCGGCTCGGTGGTGGAGGTGGACGGTGATGGCCGCGGTAACCTCGCGCGCGGGCTGCGCGCTCGCCCGGCGCGCGGCCATGCCGGCGG
>JBKHCM010000190.1:0-2749 GCA_046541805.1 Alphaproteobacteria bacterium | reverse complement strand
GCTGCGCAGCGGCCGCTTTCGCGGCGAGCGCTGGGCCGGCAGCGGCGACGTGCTCGGCCATCTCGGCGGTGGCGTCGCGATGGGCGTGGGCGGCACGCTCGCGCTCGGCTGCACCGTCGGCGCCGGGATCACCGGGGTGGCGACGATGGCGCCGGCGGCGTGGCTCGCCCTCGCCGGCATGGCCGCGGGCGCGACCCTGGCGCTCAAGCTCATGCTCGCGGGGGGTCCCGGCGGGGCGTGGCGCCGGCTGCGCCGGGTGCGCCGCACGTGACGCCGGCGGCGGCCCGTCTCGTGGCGGCGGTCGCGGCCGCGCTCGTGGTCGCCGTGGTCGCTTCGGCCCGGGCGCAGCCGCTGGTCGCCGACCTGTCGCGGCATCTGATCGCCATCACCGCCGCCTTCGACGGTACGGAGGTCTTGCTGTTCGGCGCCGTCGAGCAGGGCGCCGACGTCGTCGTGGTCGTGCGCGGTCCGCTCGAGACGGCGGTGGTGCGCCGCAAGACCCGCACGCTCGGGGTCTGGTTGAACACCGAGAGCGCGCGCTTCGTCGACGTGCCGAGTTTCTACGCCTTGGCGGCGAGCGGACCGGTCGACGCGCTGCTGCCGCCGGCGGTGCGCGCGCGCCACCGCATCGGCGTCGACCAGCTGGCGCTCGAGCCGAGCGACCCGTTGGCGACGGCCGAGGCGGTGGCGTTTCGCGAGGGGTTGGTGCGCAACAAGCGCCGCGCGGGCCTCTATCCCGGCGAAGCGGCGGCGGTGCGGTTCGTCGGCGGCGGGCTGTTTCGCACCACGATCGCCTTTCCGGCCAATGTGCGGCCCGGTCGCTACGTGGTGGAGGTGTTCGACGTGCGCGACGGCGGCATTACCGCGGCGCAGCAGAGCGCGCTGATCATCACGAAGGTCGGGGTCGAAGCGCGGCTCTCCGACTTCGCCCGGCGCGAGGCGGCGCTCTACGGGCTCGCGGCCATCCTCTTCGCGGTGGTGGCGGGTTGGGTGGCGGCGACGGCGCTCAGGAGGACGTGAGCATGGCGAGCGACGCGGACGGCGATCGACGGGTGTTTTTGGTGGTCGCCGACGAGACCCAGGAGATGCACAACGCCCTTCGCTTCGCCTGCCGGCGGGCGGTGCACACCGACGGCCAGGTGGCGCTGTTGGGCGTCGTCGAGCCGAGCGAGTTCAAGCACTGGGTCGGCGTCGGCCGCGTCATGGAGGAGGAGGCGCGCGCCGCGGTCGAAGCGCGGGTCAACGCGCTCGCGGGCGAGGTCTTCGAGATGACCGGGGCGATGCCGACGATCTACATCCGCAGCGGCAAGCGCCGCGACGAGGTCCTGAGTCTCATCGACGAGGAGCCCGAGATCAAGCTCTTGGTGCTCGGCATCGCGACGGGCCCGGAGGGACCCGGCCCGCTCGTGAACTCCCTGATCGGCGGCAATGTCGAGCTCAAGGTGCCGGTGACGCTGGTGCCGGGCACGCTCGACCCCGAGGAGATCGACGCGCTGACCTGAGCGGGGACGCCGGCCTCAGCCACCGCTGGCGAGGGCGCGGCCGCGCTCGGCGGCGAAGGTGCGGCTGCCGAGGTCGGCAAGGCGCGTCTCCACGGCGCGGACCTGTCGTCGAAACGCCGCCAGCGCCTCGCCCTCGAGGTTTTCCGCCGGCGGCCGGGCGATGCCCAACGGGTCCACCTGCTCGCCGTTCTTCAGCACCTCGAAATGCAGATGCGGGCCGGTGGAACGGCCGGTCGAGCCGACATAGCCGATGACCTCGCCCTGCTCGACCCGTCGGCCCGAGCGCGTGCCGGCGGCGAAGCGCGAGAGGTGGGCGTAGGCGGTGGCGTAGCCGTCGCCGTGCTGGATGCGGACGTAGTTGCCGTAGCCGCCGTAGGGGCCGACCCGGACGATCCGGCCGTCGCCGGCGGCGCGGATCGGGGTACCGGTGGGCGCCGCGAAGTCGATGCCGCGGTGCATGCGGTTGTAGCCGAGGATGGGGTGGCGGCGCATGCCGAAGTCGGAGGACATCCGCGCGCCGCTGACCGGGGTGCGCAAGAGGAACTTGCGCAGGCTTTCGCCCTCGCGGCTGAAGAACGCCGCCTCGCCGTCGCGCTCGAAGCGGAACGCCTCGAGGACGCGGCCGCCGATGTCGAGACGGGCGTAGCGGACGTCGCCGGCGTCGACGACCGGTCCACCCGGCACCCGCTTGCGCTCGAACAGCACGGCGATCTCGTCGCCGGGTTGGGTCTCGCGCTGGTAGTCGACGTCCCAACTGAAGATGCGCACGATCTCGGCGAGGATCGCCGGCGGCACCCCGGCCGTCGTGGCCGCGGCGTCGAGGCTGGTCCGCACCACGGTCTCGACCAGGCGCTCCTCGGTGACGGTCGCCCGCTCGCGGACCTCGGCCTCGAAGCCGTCGTCGGCGCGGACCAGCTCGATGCGCTCGCGCTCCGACGGTGCGAAGGCGAGGCGCAGGAGCCGGCGGACCGCGGCGTCGGTCTCGACCTCGAGGCGCTGCCCCGGGCGGAGCCGGCGCGGGTCGTAGACGCCGCGCAGCCCTTCAACCGCGGCGTGGGCCTCCGCCCGCGCGATCCCGAGCCCCAAGAGCATGCCCATCAGTGTGTCGCCGGCGGCGACTTCAACGTCGACGCGATCGACCTGCCGGGGCGGCGGCGCGGCCGGGGCCGGGGCGGCCGGCGCCGGAGCGGGGTGCGGATCGGCCCACGAGGCCGCCGGGTGGTCGAGCGGTTGGGGCGCGAAGCGCG
>JBKHCM010000098.1:0-12697 GCA_046541805.1 Alphaproteobacteria bacterium | reverse complement strand
CTCCACCATCCGCCGCCGGGTCATCTGAGCCCCGCCGCACGGTGGGCTCGGCACTCGCGCGGCGTCTGAGCGAACCTTAAACCGGCGGACGAACGCCGTCGCGGCGGCCCCGGCGCGGGGCTTCCACGCCCCGGCCGAGCCGAGCGTGGCGGGCGCCACCTTGCCGCTGCCGCGGGCGTCGGCGGCGGACGACGGTGCCGGCGACGCCATCCGCCGCCGTGCCTGCACCCGCAGCCCCGAGAGCGGCGGCAGCTGCGCCACCGCGCCTTTCGCCGCGCGCTCTACCGTTGGATGCACGGCACCGACGGCGAGGCGCTCGCCTCCGGCGAGGCCTGGCGGCGCGGCCGCTGGTCCGCGCGCTCCTGCCGGTCGTGCGCAGCGCGTCCGGCGAGGCCGCCCGGCGCCGGCGCGGGGTGGCGAGCCGCGCCGGGCTCGCGGTCTTCGGCGGTCCCGCGGCCATCCCGGCGGGCGGGATCGCGGTCGGGCGCACCTGTCGGCGCTTCGCGCTCGGAGAAGACCCGGCGCCAGATCCGCCAGGCCCGCGAACCAGCCGGCGGAGGTGGCGGCGATCCGGCCGGCCTTCGCCGCCGCGCTGGGCCTCGGCGAAGGCCGTCGGGAGGTCGTCGTCCGCTCAGGCCGCGGCCCGCTCGTGCCCTATTCGCTGCGTCGGCCCGTCGCCGAGGTGCGGAAGGTGGGCCGAGCGTCAGGCGAGCAGGGCAACGGTCTCGCGCGCGATCATCGCCTCCTCGTTGGTCGGCACGACCATGATCCGGCAGGTGGCACCGGCGGCGGCGATGTCCGCGGCGTGGGCGGCGTTCTTGGCGTCGTCGACCGCGAGCCCGAGAAAGCCGAGATCGGCGCAGACGCGGCGGCGCACGAGCTCGGAATTCTCGCCGATGCCGCCGGTGAAGACGAGGCCGTCCAGCCCGCCGATGGCCGCCGCCATCGCCCCGAGCTCGCGCTTGAGGCGGTAGACGAAGTAGTCGATGGCCGCCTTGGCCGCCGGGGCGTCGCTCGCCTCGAGTGCGCGCATGTCGTTGGAGATGCCCGAGAGGCCCTTGAGCCCACTCTCCTTGTAGAGCAGCGTCTCGATCGCCGCGGCGTCCATGCCCTTCGACTGCAGCAGGTAGAGCACCACGCCCGGATCCAGATCGCCGCAGCGGGTGCCCATCGGCAGGCCGTCGAGGGCCGAGAAGCCGAGGGTCGAGGCGATCGGCCGGCCGGCCTTGATCGCGCACAGGCTGGCGCCGTTGCCGAGATGGGCGACCACGAGCCGCCCCTGGACCAGCTCCGGGGCGATCTCGCGCAGGCGGTGGACGATGTAGGCGTAGGAGAGGCCGTGGAAGCCGTAGCGCCGCACGCCCTCGTCGTAATATCGGCGCGGCAGGGCGTAGACGTCGTTCACCCAGGGGTGGCCGCGGTGGAACGCGGTGTCGAAGCAGGCGACCTGCGTGGCCTCGGGAAAGGCGGCGCGGGCGGCGTGGATACCGGCAAGGTTATGCGGCTGGTGCAGCGGGGCGAGGGCGTTGAAGCCGGCCAGCGTCGCCAGGGCGTCGTCGTCGAGCCGTATCGGCTTGGAATAGACCGGCCCGCCGTGGACGACGCGATGGCCCACCGCCTCGACCACCACCCCCGCAAAGCGCTCCTCCAGCCAGCGCAACAGGCCCGCGAGCGCCGCGTCGTGGTCGGCGCCGCCGGCGAGCTCGCGCTCGGCCACGACCTCGCCCGCCGGCGTCCGTGCGGTGAAGCGCGGGCGCGTGCCGAGACCCTCGATCTGGCCGTGGGCCTGCTCTTCGGGCTCCTCGCCTTCGAGGCCGTAGAGGGCGAATTTGATGCTCGACGACCCGGCGTTGAGGGTCAGGATGTGGCGCATCAACCCTCCTCCTCGTGGGCGTGCACGACCGAGCGGCCGGTCCGCTTCCAGGCGTCGTAGAGCTGGGCGAGGGCGCAGGAGACGAGCCGGGACTTCTCGTCGTCGGCGCGGCTGGTGAGCATGATCGGCACCCGCGCGCCGAGGACGAGGCCGGCGGCCTCGGCGTGGGCGATGAAGGTGAGCTCCTTGGCCATCATGTTGCCGGCCTCGAGGTTGGGCGCGACCAGCACCTGCGCCTTGCCGGCGACCAGCGAGACGATGCCCTTGGTCTGTGCGGCCTGCAGGTCGATGGCGTTGTCCATGGCCAAAGGCCCGTCGACGATGCCCCCCTTGATCTGGCCGCGGTCGGCCATCTTGGAGAGGACGGCGGCGTCGACGGTCGAGGGGATCTTGGTGTTGACGGTCTCCACCGCGGAGAGCACGCCGACGCGCGGCTGGTCCATGCCGATGGCGCGCGCCATGTCGATGGCGTTTTGGACGATGTCGACCTTCGCCTCGAGGTCGGGCGAAATATTGATCCCGGCGTCGGTGACCAAAAGCGGGTGCGGCAGGCCCGGCACGTCCATGACGAAGACGTGGGAGAGCCGCCGGCTGCCGCGCAGCCCGCCGTCGCGCTTGGTCACGTGGGCGAGGAGGTCGCCGGTGTGGAGATGGCCCTTCATGATCGCCGCGGCGCGGCCCTCGTCGACGAGTGCGACGGCGTGCGCGGCGGCGGCGTCGTGATCGGCGATGTCGACGAGTTCGAGCCCGTCGAGCGCCTCGCCGAGCCCCTGCGCGACCTCGCGGATGCGACCGCCGTCGCCGACGAGGATCGGCGTGATCAGACCCTCGCGCCAGGCCAGCAGCGCGCCGCCGAGCGACGCGTCGTCCTCGGGGACGGCGACCGCGGTAGTGATCGGCTCGACGTCGTCGCAGGCGCGCAGCAGCCGCTCGAAGTGCTGGTGGCGCTCGATCATGAGCTCCGGCAGGCGGTGGTCGGGCAGGACCACCTTGCGCTCGGGCGCGATCACCTGGGCCTCGCCGTCGGCGATGACGGTGCCGTCGTCGAGCGTGCAGCGGCAATCGAAGACGACGACGCGCTCGGGGCGCTTCTCGCGCACCCGCACCGTCACCTTGATGGCGTCGCCGATCATCACCCGGCCGTGAAAGCGCAGCGTCTGGCCCTGATAGAGCGTGCCCATGCCCGGCAGGACGTTGCCGAGCACCGCCGAGAACAGCGAGCCGACCCACATCGACGGCGCCACCGCCTCGGGCTTGCCGTCGCCGTCACCGTCCAGCTCCGGCAGATGGATCGGGTTCAGGTTGCCCGAGGCGTGGGCGAAGACGATGAGGTCGTTCGTCGTCAACACGCGGCTGATCGAGGCTTCCTGGCCGAGTTCGATCTCGTCGTAGAGATGGTTGGTGTGGCTCATGCCGACCCTTCTCTTGCGGTGACGCGGAGGCCGCACGCGACCTAACGCAGCATGCTGCAGTGCACAATAGCGGGCTGCGAGGCATTCAACAGCTCGGGCCCGCGCCATATGTCGCAGCCGGGCGGCGGTCTCTTGCTCTTTGGGCGTAAGCGTCGCGTCAGCGGGCGGCGGTGTCGACCGCGGCGCCGCTCTCGTACCAGCGGCCCAGCAGCGCGCGCTCCTGCGGCGTGATGCCGGTCAGGTTACCGAGCGGCATGGCGTCGCTCAGCACGCTTTGGGTGTAGATGCCGTCGGCGTGGCGGCGGATGTCGGCGGGCGTTTCCAGCTCCACCCCGAGCGGCGCCTCGACGAAGCCGTCGAAGCCGGGCTCCGCGGCGTGGCAGGCCACGCAGCGGGCTTGCATCACCGCTTCGACCTCGGCGAAGCGCACCGCCTCGGCCTCGGCCTCGGCCTCGGCCTCGGCCGGCGCGGAGGCCGTCCGTGGCTGGCTCACGAAGGCGAGCGCCACCAGCGCCACCACCGCCGCCGGCGGAATCCACACCGCCGCGCGCGCCCGGCCGGCATCGTGCAGGTTGAACGCGTGCCGCACGACGGCGCCGATGGCGACCAGCGCCACCAGGATCGCCCAGCTCCACGCGTGCCCGTAGGTCATCGGGTAGTGGTTGGAGAGCATGATCAGGACGACGGGCAGGGTGACGTAGTTGTTGTGCACCGAGCGCTGCTTGGCCTTTTCCCCGAGCGCCGGATCGGGCCGCTCGCCCCGGGCCGTCGCCGCCACCAGCGCTCGCTGTGCCGGCATGATCACCATGGCGACGTTGGCCGCCATCAGCGTGCCCAGCATGGCGCCGACGTGGAGGTAGGCGGCACGGCCGGTGAAGAGTTGGGTCAGCCCCCAGGCCAGCGCGCCGACGCCGACCAGCCCCGCCGCCGTCGCCACCCGGCCGTCGTCGAGCCAGCCGGCGCGGCAGGCGCGGTCGTAGACGAGCCAGCCGACCACGAGCACCGCGACGCCCACCGCCACCCCGCCCCAGGGTCCGATCGGGCCGCCCACGGGCACGAGGTAGGTCGGCGCCCCGACGTAGTAGAGCACCGTCAACAACAGCGCGCCGGTGATCCAGGTGAGGTAGGCGTCCCACTTGAACCAGTGCAGGCCGCGGAGGATCGGCGCGGGCACCAGGCGGCATTTCTGCATGCGGTAGAAGCCGCCCGAATGCACCAGCCAGCTCTCGCCGCCGACCTCGCGGTCGGCGTCGGCGGCCGGCGGTTCCAGGCTGGCGTCGAGCCACATGAAGAAGAAGGAGGTGCCGATCCACGCGATGGCGAAGATGACGTGGGCCCAGCGCAGCACGAGCTCCAGCCAGTCGAGCCAATAGGCGTCCATCGCCGTTCCCCCGCTCCGACAGCCGCGCTCACCCAGCAAAGCCCGTGCCGCCCCACAAGGCGCGGCGCGGGTGGCGGGAGCAGCGCGAAACCCTCGCCGGTGCGGACGCGCCGCGTCCGTCTTCGGCGTCGTGAACGCCGTGGCCGGCCGCACCGGCTTCCGCCGCCGGCGCCCCGCCGCGACCGCAGGCGAGCGGCCGCCGCCAACCCTCTGCCGTCATGGCAAGCGTCTGCACAAGTAGACGGCAGCCCGACGCCGCCCGCGGCGCCGGGTCGGCTCAACCCATCACGAGCAGGGCCAGCGCCGCCACGAGCCCCGCCGCGAGCACGACCGCGGCGCCGACGCGGGCGAGGCGGCGCAGCCTGGGCGACAGCGGCAAGGCGCCCGAGGCGATGAAGAGCGCCACCGCCAACAACGAGACGAACTGGAAGAATTGGTCGTCGCTCACCGCGAGCTCCGTGGTCGCGCCACCACGCCAAGATAGGGCGCCGGGGCACCGCGCGAAACCGCGCGCAGGCTCGACCGCCGCGCGCATGGTGGTTAGGGAGACGTGCTGCGGTCGCGAGCGAGGAGGCGAGGGCGTGCGCGAGGTCGGCGGTTTCGAACTCGGCGACGACTGGCCGGAGCTGCGCGCCGGCGTGGCGCAGATCTGCGCCCGGTTCCCGTTGCCCTATTGGCGCGATCTCGACCGCGCCGGCGCCTATCCCGCCGAGTTCGTCAACGCCCTCACCGAGGCCGGCTATCTCGCCGCCCTGATCCCCGAGGTCTACGGCGGCAGCGGTCTGCCCTTGCGGGCCGCGGCGGTGATCCTCGAGACCATCCACGCCGAGGGCGGCAGTGCGGCCGCCTGCCACGCCCAGATGTACACCATGGGCACGCTGTTGCGGCACGGCTCCGAGGCCCAAAAGCAGCGCTTTCTGCCGGCGATCGCCAGGGGTGAGCTGCGCCTGCAGGCCTTCGGCGTGACCGAGCCCGGGGCCGGCAGCGACACCGGCGGCATCGCCACGCGCGCCGTGCGCGAGGCCGACGGCGCCTGGCGGGTGCGCGGGCAGAAGATCTGGACCAGCCGCGCGCTCCATTCCGATCTGATGCTCCTCTTGGCCCGCACCACCCCGGCCGAGGCGGTCGAGCGTCGCGGCGACGGGCTCTCGGTCTTCCTCGTCGACCTGCGCGAGGTCGAGGACGCCGCCGTCTCGATCCAGCCGATCGAGACGATGATCAACCACAACACCACGCAGGTCTTCTTCGACGACGTGCGGCTGCCGGCCGACGCGCTGATCGGCGAGGCGGGCCGCGGCTTTCGCTACATCCTCGACGGCATGAACGCCGAGCGCATCCTGATCGCCGGCGAGAGCCTGGGCGACGCCCGCTGGTTCCTCGACCGGGCCGTCGCCTACGCCAAGGAGCGCCGGGTCTTCGGCCGCGCCATCGGCGCCAATCAGGGCATCCAGTTCCCGCTCGCCCGGGCCTACGCCGAGACCGAGGCGGCGGAACTGATGGCGAGGAAGGCGGCGGCCCTCTTCGACGCCGGTGCGGCCTGCGGCCCCGCGGCCAACCTGGCCAAGTACCTGACCGGCGAGGCGGCGTGGAACGCCGGCGAGGCCTGCATGCAGACCTTCGGCGGCTTCGCCTTCGCCACCGAGTACGACATCGAGCGCAAGTGGCGCGAGGCCCGGCTCTACCGCACGGCACCGGTGAGCCCCAACCTCATCCTCGCCTACCTGGCCCAGAAGGTCCTCGGTCTGCCGCGCGCCTACTGAGCGGGGGGAACCGGCGCGGCCGCGGCACGTTCGCAGGGACGTGACCGCAACCAACCGGAGCGACGCCATGCTTCACCGTCGACATGTCGGCCGCGCCGCCGCGCTCGGGCTCGCCCTCGCCGCCTCGGGCGCACCCGCCGCGGCCGAGGCGCAGGATCTGGTCGATGTCGCCGCGTCCAACGGGCAGTTCGACACGCTGGTGGGCGCGCTGAAGGAGACGGGCCTCGACGAGGCCTTGCGCGGGCCGGGTCCGTTCACCGTCTTCGCCCCCACCGACGCCGCCTTCGCCGAGCTCTCCGACGAGGAGCAACGCGTCCTGTTGAACCCGGAGAACCGTGATCCGCTCGACAACGTCCTGCTCTTTCACGTCGTCGAGGGCGAGGTGACGAGCGAGCAGATCGAGGGCCGGGCGGTGCTCGTCGATACGCGCTCCGGCAACCCGCTCGCCATCGACGGCACCGCGACCCCGATCAACGTCGGCGGCGCCCCGCTCGAGGCGGCGGATATCGAGGCCGACAACGGCGTCATCCACGTCGTCGACGAGGTCATCCTCCCGCCCGCGATGGCCCGCTAGGCGCCGAAGCGGGCGTCCACCGCCTGGGCGAAGCGAAGGTCGCGCTCGCTGAGCCGGCCCTTCGCCGCGCCGGTGGTGATCCGCACCTGCACGCTGCGCCAGTCGTGGATCAGCGTCGGATGGTGGTCCTGCTCGTCGGCGATCGTCGCCACCAGCCGGGCGAAGTCGGCGGCCTCGCCGTAGCTCGGACAGCGAAAGTCCGCGACCAGCTCGACCTTGAGACCCTGCGGCTGCGCGCGCGCCGGCACGACCTCGAGGCGCCAGCGGGTCGGCAGCGGGGCGAGCCCGGCCGCGAGCGCGTCGCCGTCGAGCGGCGCCACCTGCTCGGCGTGGGGCTTGGGTGCCGCCTTGGCGGTGAGCCCGGCCGCGCTCGCCACCGCCTCGACCAGGGCGGCGGGCTCCAAGGGCCGGGTCGCGCGCACCCGCTTCGCCGGCAGCGCGCCGAGCCACGCCGGCGGGTTCGGGCCCTCCACGACCAAAGGCGGCGACGCCGCCAGGGCCGCCGCGAGGCCGGGCTCCGGCGCCTGGGCGGGCGCCACGAAGGCGGAGACGGGCTCTTTGTAGGCGACGGCGAGCGCTTCGACGCAGGCCGCCGCTTCGGTCTCCAGGCTCGGATCGACGGCGATCAGCATGGCCCCTCTCCCTCGAAGCATCGACGCTAAGGTCGACCATCCGGTCCGCCCTCGTCAACGCGACGTGGTTACGCTTCGTTACCTCGACGCCCCGCGCGCGACGTCGTGCGGTTACGCGCGGGCGTTGGAATGCGCGCATCGAACCGACGGAAGGAGAGCTTCGATGCGTACCACCATCATCCTCACCGGCCTCGCCGTCCTCGCGCTCGCCGCCACCACCGGCGACGCCATGGCCGGGCCCGGCCGCGGCGGCGCCGTCGGCGGCTTCGGAACCGCGGGTGGCGGCATGGCCGGCGACCGCGGTGGCGTGCTGTTCGAGCGCTTCGACGCCGACGACGACGGCCGCGTCACCCGCGCCGAGATCGACGCCGCCCTCGACGAGCGCCGCGCCCGCTTCGATGCCGACGGCGACGGCGCGCTCAACCTCGAGGAGTTCGAGCCGGTTTGGCTCGAGCTGATGCGCCCGCGCCTGGTCGACCACTTCCAGGCGCTCGACGCCGACGGCGACGGCGTCGTCACCGCGGCCGAGCTCGAGGAGCGGGTCGACCGCATGATGCGGCGCGCCGACGTCGACGGCGACGGCGCGATCGGTCCCGACGACCGCCGCGCCCCCATGGAGCGCATGGGGGGGCGCGGCTACCGCCGCTGACCCTGGCGGGCGCGGCGGCGCCCGCCTAGGTTGCGGCGGTGAGCACAGCACCCGCCAGCACCGCCGCGCCGGGGTCGGCCGTCGCCGATCCCGGCTTCGCGCTCTACGTCCACTGGCCCTTCTGCCGGGCCAAGTGCCCCTATTGCGACTTCAACAGCCACGTCCGCGCCGAGGTCGACCAGCCGCGCTGGCGCCGCGCCCTGCGGCGCGAGCTCGACCACATGGCCGCGCTGGTGCCCGCCGCGGGACCCTTGCGCTCGATCTTCTTCGGCGGCGGCACGCCGTCGTTGATGCCGCCGGCCACCGTCGCCGCCGTCATCGACCGCGCGGTCGCCCGCTTCGGCGCCGAGCCGGGGGTGGAGATCACCCTCGAGGCCAACCCGACCTCGGTCGAGGCCGAGCGCTTTCGCGCCTACCGCACGGCCGGGGTCAACCGGGTCTCGTTGGGCGTGCAGGCGCTCGACGACGCCGCCCTCCACGCGCTCGGCCGCGAGCATTCGGTCGCCGAGGCACTGGCCGCGGTCGATCTCGCCGCGCGCACCTTCCCGCGCTTCAGCTTCGATCTGATCTACGCCCGCCCCGGCCAGGACGCGCGGGCGTGGGAGGCGGAGCTCACCCGCGCCCTCGCCCATGCGGGCGATCATCTCTCCCTCTACCAGCTCACCCTCGAGCCCGGCACGCGCTTTCACGCCCTGGCCGAGCGCGGCCGGCTGCGGCTGCCGCCGGACGACACCCAAGCGGAGCTCTACCGGCTCTGCCAGGACCTCCTGGCCGCCCGCGGGCTCGCCGCCTACGAGGTCTCCAACCACGCCCGGCCGGGGGCGGAGAGCCGCCACAACCTGGTCTACTGGCGCGCCGGCGCCTTCGCCGGCATCGGCCCCGGCGCCCACGGCCGGCTCGACCTCGCCGCCGGCCGGGTCGGGACCGCGACGGAGCGTTCGCCCGAGCGCTGGCTGGCGCGGGTCGAGCGCCATGGCCACGGCCTCGCCCCCTTCGAGCCTCTGGATGCGCCCACCCGGCTCGCCGAGCTCGTCATGATGGGGCTGCGCCTCGCCGAGGGCGTGCCGCTCGCCCGCATCGAGCAGCTCGCCGGTCGGCCCTGGCGCGACGCCCTGGATGCCCGCGGCCTCGCCCGCGCCGAGCGCCGCGGCCATCTCACCGTCGCGGACGGCCGGCTCAAGGCGACGCCCGAAGGCCGCCTGCTCCTGGACGCCGTCCTGGTCGACCTGCTGCCCTGACACCGCCCCCCACATTCCCGATAAACCGCTGACAAACCGAAGAGAAAAGCGTCTTTGGGTTCGATTTCCCAAGCTGGTCGTCGAGCGCCCCACCCGGCCCCCGACCGGCCCGAAGCGGCGGCGGCGCCACGCTAGGCTAGCATGCCTAGGCGCTCATTCCTATACCGCCCCGACCAAGCCCGACCAAGCCCGACCAAGCCCGAACGCGCGCCCGCGCGCCGCGGGCCGCTTATGCCGCCGGTGCGCCGAGCCGAGGTGCGACGATGGTGGGCGTGGCGAAGCGTTCGGCGGGCGGGCTGGACAGGGCGGCGGCGGCGCCCAGACTCGGAGGTGGAGGTCGGCGGGTCACCCGCCGTCGTCACGACGCCTCGACGCGCCTCGGCAGGCGGGGCGGAGGCGTTGTTTTCGACACGAGATGAGCTGGAGAGGGCGCCCATGAGCCCGCCGCGCAAGGAGGATCTGCTCGCCGCCGCCCGGCGGCATCGCGCCGGGATGGGGCGGCGGACGCCGCCGGTGACGCCCGAGCCGGTGGGGCCGGGGGAGGAGTCGGTCTGGGACTTTCCGCGCCCGCCCGCGGTGCAGGCGGTGGCCGAACCGTTGCGCGTCGAATTCGCCGATCGGGTGGTGGCGGAGACGCGCGCCGGGCGGCGCATCGTCGAGACCGCGAGCGCGCCGGTCTACGTCTTCCCGCCCACGGATGTCGCCACCGAGTTGCTGCAGGCGCGGCCCGAGCGGTGGTCGGTCTGCGAGTGGAAGGGGGTGGCGACCTATTTCGACCTCGTCGTCGGCGAGCGGCGCAGCGAGGCGGCGGCCTTCGCTTACGCCGACCCCTTCGACGACCTGGGCTGCGGCTACGGCGAGATCAAAGGCTGGCTCGCCTTCTACGCCGGCCGGGTCGACGCCGCCTTCGTCGGCGACGAGCGGGTCCGCCCCCAGCCCGGCGGCTTCTACGCCGGCTGGGTGACGTCCCGGCTGCGCGGGCCGATCAAGGGCGCGCCCGGCAGCGAGGGCTGGTGACGGCGGCCCAGACGCTCAGGTGACGACGCTCAGGTGACGACGTCGGGCTCGGTGCGGCCGGTGTGGCGCTCGATGCCGGCGAGTTCCTCGGCCGCCTGGATGACGCTCGCGAGCGCGCTTTGGACCGGCATGTCCTGCCTGGCGGGGTCGGGCTCGTAGCGCTCGAGATAGACCCGGAGCGTCGCGCCGACGGTGCCGGTGCCCGACAGGCGGAAGACGACGCGCGAGCCGTCGTCGAAGAGGATGCGCACGCCCTGCTGGGTCGCCGTCGAGCCGTCCACCGGGTCGGTGTAGGCGAAGTCGTCGGCGTAGGCGACGGTGTGACCGCCGGCCTTCTGGCCCAAGAGATGCTCGAGCTTGCCGCGCAGCGCGTCCATCAGCGCAGCCGCGGCGGTGGCGTCGACCTCCTCGTAGTCGAAGCGGGCGTAGTAGTTGCGGCCGTGAACGCGCCAGTGCTCGCGGACGATCTCGTCGACCGACTGGCGCCGCGCGGCGAGGATGTTGAGCCAGAGCAGCACGGCCCAGAGACCGTCCTTCTCGCGGACGTGGTCGGAGCCGGTGCCCGCGCTCTCCTCGCCGCACAGCGTCGCCAGGCCGGCGTCGAGCAGGTTGCCGAAGAACTTCCAGCCGGTGGGCGTCTCGAAGCAGGGCATGCCCAGCTTCTCGGCGACGCGGTCGGCGGCGCGGCTGGTCGGCATCGAGCGCGCGATGCCCTTGAGGCCCTGCGCGTAGCCCGGCGCCAGATGGGCGTTGGCCGCCAGCACCGCCAGGCTGTCGGAGGGGGTGACGAAGCGGCCGCGGCCGATGATGAGGTTGCGGTCGCCGTCGCCGTCGGAGGCCGCACCGAGGTCGGGCGCGTCCGCGCCCATCATCCGATCGTAGAGGTCCTTGGCGTGGACCAGGTTGGGGTCGGGATGGGCGCCGCCGAAGTCCGCCAGCGGCTCGGCGCGGACGACGGTGCCCGCCGGCGCGCCGAGGGCGGCCTCGAGGATGGCCTTGGCGTAGGGGCCGGTGACCGCGTTCATCGCGTCGTAGCGCAGGCGAAAGCCCGAGGCGAAGAGGTCGCGGATGGCGTCGAAGTCGAAGAGCCGGCGCATCAGCGCCGCGTAGTCGGCGACCGGATCGATCACCTCGACGACCGTGCCCGCGAGCTCGCCCGCCCCCGGGCTCGAGAGGTCGAGGTCGGGGGCCTCGACGATCCGGTAGCGCTCGATCGTCCGGGTACGCTCGTAGATCGCCGCGGTCACGCTCTCGGGCGCGGGGCCGCCGGCCTCGGTGTTGAACTTGAGGCCGAAATCGCCCTCGGGGCCGCCCGGATTGTGCGACGCCGAAAGGATGAAGCCGCCGGCGGCGCCGCGACCGCGGATGACGCAGGAGGCGGCGGGGGTGGAGAGCAGCCCGCCTCGGCCGACGAGGACGCGGGCGACGCCGTTGGCGGCGGCCATCTTCAAGATCGTCTGGACGGCGCGCTCGTTGAAATAGCGGCCGTCGCCGCCGACCACGAGCAGGCCGCCCGCGAGCCCGTCGACGGTGTCGAACACCGCCTGGACGAAATTCTCGACGTAGTGCGGCTGTTGGAAGACGCCGACCTTCTTCCTGAGCCCGGAGGTGCCCGGCTTTTGGTCGGCGAAGGGCGTCGTCGCGACCTCGATCGCTGCCATCTCGAGTCTCTCCCGATTTTCGCCCATGGTGCCTCAGATCGCGGCAGCGCGAAAAGAGCGCAACGGTGGGGCGCGGCGGTGGTGCAACGTCGAGACGGCGACGGCGATTGGGTGCTTCAGCGGATGCGCCAACCGAGCAAAGGAGCGCCGCCATGAAGCTCGCCACCCGCGACGACGGCAGCCGGGACGGCCGGCTCCTGCTGGTCGACCCGCCGCTCGCCCGCGCCGTGGAGGCGCGCGCCTGCGCCTCCATGCTCGAGGCGGTCCGCAACTGGGACATGGCCGAGCGCGAGCTGCGCGCCGAGTACGCCGCCCTCGCCTCGGGCGATCCCGCCGACACCTTCCCCTTCGATGCCGCGCCGTGCCGCCCGATCCTGCCCGCGCCCGCGCTCTGGGTGCCCGGCGCCGCCGCGCCGCAGGTCCGCCTCGCCGCCGCTCACACCGCCGACGCCGCCGACGACGACGCTGCGGGCGGTCGCACCGTCGCGGCCGATCTCGCC
>JBKHCM010000014.1:0-39671 GCA_046541805.1 Alphaproteobacteria bacterium | reverse complement strand
CACTCGCCCGCGACCGGGTCGACGGCGCGGCGGCCGCGCGCCTGGCCGCGCGCGTCGATGCCGCCGGGGTGCCGGCGTTCCCGCTCAAGGGCGGCGACGTCGTGGCCGCCGGCGTGTCCCCCGGCCCCGACGTCGGCCGCGTGCTGCGCCGCGCCGAGCAGGCGTGGCTGGCCGAGGGCTGCACTGCCGATCGCGCGACGCTGCTCGCCCGGCTGCCGGAGATCGTGGCCGAGGTCACCGGCGCGGCCGGGCTCAGGCGCCGATGACGTCCAGGGCGCGGACGAGGTCGTCGAAGCCGCGCGGGTCGGCGGTCTTGACGACATAACCGTCGACCTTCGTGCGCGCGGCCGCCTCGAGATCGAAGCGGTGCTCGGAGCTGGTGAAGACGAGCAGGCGCGGCGTGGCACCGCGACCATGGGCGGCGAGGCGGTCGATGAACGCGAAGCCGTTCATCTCGGGCAGGCTGACGTCGACGACGATCACGTCGAAGGGCACCTCGGTGCCGTCTTGCCGCAGGCGGGCGAGCGCGTGGTTGGGCGCCGCCGCGACGCTCAGTCGGATTTCCGGCCGCGGGCTGGCCAGCGCGCGCCGGAGCGCCTCAGCGTCGAGCGGATCGTCTTCGAGATAAAGCTTGCGCATCAGGTCGCCCAAGCATAGGTTTTTGAACCTATGTATAGGCCATAGTTCAAGGAAGGTCGCAAGACCGTCTCGTCTCGGGCCAACCTCCGCGGCGTGAAGCGGTCGAGAGAATGCTGGAAAAACCCGGGCCGGCGGAGCGGATCCGACAACTCGCTAGAGGGAGGGGAGAAACTGCGTGTCGCCGTTCTCGATCCGTCCGCCGTTCGGGAGCCATTCCCGATGCCCGGTAGTCCAACGTTCAGGGAGAGCGCGCATATCGCGCTGCAGCAGCGTAAAATCAAGAGGCGTGGTACCGCTTCGACGCAAGGCATCCATGCGTTGCCGCAGTCCGCTGCGCCGCCGGCGTGACGCGGCGCCGCCGTCGAGGGTCGTCGATGTGAGTCCTTGCCGCGGCCGGTCTCTCATGCTAAAGTTCAACACTTTTCAGGAGCAAGCGGGCGCGTGGCGCATGGAGACCGGGTCATGGACGCAGTCGTTTTCGACGCGTTGCCCATGGCCGTCGGCCAACTGGACCCCGGCGGTCGATTGGTCCGCGCCAACGCGGCCTGGAAGCGGTGGATCGTCGGTTCCGACGCCGCCGCCGCCCACGACTACGTCGCGGCCTGCGAGGCTGCCGCGACGCGCGGCGACGCCGCTGCCGGGGGCATCGCTGCGGCCGTCCGCGACGTGCTCGGCGGGCGAGCTGAGGCCGTGTCGCGCGAGTACTACCGGACACGGCGCGGCCGGCCCTATTGGTTTCGCCTCGACATCTGCGCGCTCGCCGGGGGCGGAGCGGTGGTCGTCCACACCGACATCACCCAACACCACCGCGCCCTCAACGCCGCCGAGGCTGCGGCGCGGCTCGATCCCCTCACCGGGCTGTTGAACCGGCGCGCCTTTCACGAGGCGCTGCACCAGCGCTTGCGGCGAACCGCGCCGGAGCCTGGTGCGCTGCTGCTGCTCGACCTCGACGGGTTCAAGGTGGTGAACGACCGCCATGGCCACGCCGCGGGAGACGTTTTGCTTTGCGCGCTGGCTCGGCGGTTGCGCTATGCCCTGCGCCCGAGCGACCAGGTCGCGCGGATGGGCGGCGACGAGTTCCTCGTGCTGATCGAGAGCCTCGCCGCCGAGCAGTCGCTCGAGCCGGTGGTCGCGCGGTTGCGGCGTGTGCTCGAGGAGCCGGTCGCGGTCGGTGCCGAGCGGGTCGCCGTCGGCGCCAGCATCGGTGCGGTGCGGCTCGACGGCCGCGTCGTCGACCCCGACGACGCCATCGCCGAAGCCGATCGGCACATGTACGCCGACAAGCGCGCCCGCCGCCACGCGCTCGCCATCGTCGACGACCTCGTCGCGGCGGCGCAGTCGCGATGAGCGTCACGCCTTCGAGCTGCGCTCGCCCGGCAGGAGCTCGGTTCCGACACCCTCCTCGGTGAAGACCTCGAGCAGGATGACGTGGGCGATGCGGCCATCGACGATATAGGCGGCGCTCACCCCCTTCTCCAGCGCGTTGAGGCAGGTTTCGATCTTGGGGATCATGCCGCCGTGGATGATGCCGGCCTCGATCATCGTGCGCGCCTTGGCGAGCGTGAGGGTGTGCATGAGCTCGCCGGCGCCGTCGAGAACGCCGGGCACGTCGGTCAGCATGTAGAGCTTGCGGGCCTTGACCGCCGCGGCGATGGCGCCGGCGGCGGTGTCGGCGTTGATGTTGTAGGTGTGGCCGTCATCGCCGAAGCCCACCGGCGCGATCACCGGGATCGCGTCCGTCTTGACGAGGTTGTCCAAGAGCGCGGTGTCGACCGCGTCGGGCTCGCCGACGAAGCCGAGGTCGAGGACCTCCTCGAGCTTGCTGTCCGGATCGCGCTTGCTGCGGGTGAGCTTGCGCGCCTTCAGCAATCGCCCGTCCTTGCCCGAGAGCCCCACCGCGCGCCCGCCGACTTCGTGGATGGCGCCCACGATCTCCTTGTTGATCTTGCCGGCGAGGACCATTTCCACCACTTCTACGGTGTCGCGGTCGGTCACCCGCAGGCCGTCGATGAAGCTCGACTGGATCTTCAGCTTGTCGAGCAGGTGCTTGATCTGCGGCCCGCCGCCGTGGACGACGATCGGGTTCATGCCGACCTGCTTCAACAGCACCATGTCGCGGGCGAAGTCGTGGGCGAGGCTGGGCGACGCCATGGCGTGGCCGCCGAACTTCACGACGAAGGTGTCGCCCTTGAAGCGCCGCATGTAGGGCAGGGCCTCGACCAGCGTGGCCGCCACGCGGTTATGATCCGTGTGCTTCTCGCTCATCCCGCGTCCCCTAGCGGCGTCTCCACCAACATCGCGAGCCGTGCCCGCAGCGTGTCGATGCCGCCACCCTTGGCGGCCGAGGTCGCGTGCGCCGCCGGCAGCGCGCCGGGCTTGGTCTCGAGCTCGTCGGCGAGCCCGGCCTCGAGCGCGGCGAGCGCGGGTGGCTTCACCAGATCGGCTTTGGTGAGCACGACCAGGTACGGCACCGCCGCTTTGGCGAGAAGACCCATCAGGTCGCGATCCAGGGGCTTGAGGCCGTGGCGGGCGTCGACCAGCACGCAGGCTAGGCGCAGCGTCGGCCGCCCGGCCAGAAACGCGCGCACAAGGCCGGTCCAGGCTTCGACCTTGGCCTTGGGTGCCTTGGCGAAGCCGTAGCCCGGCAGATCCACGAGCCCCAGCCGGCCGGCGAGCTGGAAGACGTTGAGCTCCTGCGTGCGGCCGGGGGTGTTCGAGGTGCGCGCCAGCGTGCCGCGTCCGGTGAGCGCGTTGACGAGCGACGATTTACCGACGTTCGAGCGCCCGGCGAAGGCGACCTCGGGCAGCACCGCCTCGGGCAGCTGCTCGAGCTCGGCCACACCGCGCACGAAGCGGCACTCCTGGGCGAAGAGCCAGCGGCCGAATTCGAGCCGCTCGGGCGTGTCGAAACGGTCCGCCGTCTCCAGCGCGCTCAGGCCACCTGCACGTTCATCTTCCTCATGATGAGCCACTGCTGCCCGACCGACAGGATGTTGTTCCATGTCCAGTAGATCACGAGCCCCGCCGGGAACGTCGCGAATACGAAGATGAAGATGAGCGGCAGGAACGACATGATCCGTGCCTGCATCGGGTCCGGCGGCGTCGGGTTCAGCTTGAACTGTAGCCACATCGTGGCGCCCATCAACAGGGGCCAGATGCCCAGCGCGGGGATGAACTCCGGCGGCGTGAACGGGAGCAGCCCGAACAGGTTGACGAGCGTCGTCGGGTCCGGCTCCGACAGGTCCTGGATCCAGCCGAAGAACGGCGCGTGCCGCATCTCCAGCGAGACGAACAACACTTTGTACAACGCGAAAAATACCGGGATCTGGATCAAGATCGGCAGGCAGCCGGCCGCCGGATTTACCTTCTCCTTTTTGTATAGATTCATGATCTCCATATTCATTTTTTCGCGATCTTCAGAGTAGCGCTCGCGAATTTTCATCATTTCCGGCTGCAGCTTTTTCATTTGGCTCATCGATTTGTACGACTTGTTCGCCAGCGGGAAAAAAATGAGTTTGACGACCAGCGTCAGAATGAGGATGGCGACGCCGTAGTTGCCGAAGACGGCGGCGAGCCAGTGCAGCGCGTAGAAGAAAGGTTTGGTAAGGAACCAGAACCAGCCGAAGTCCACCGCGCGATCGAACAAGGGCAGGTTCAGCTCCTCCTTGTAGCGATCGAGGAGCGTCACCTCCTTGGCGCCGGCGAAGAGGCGGTCGGTGACCTCGGCGCTCTCGCCGGGCGCGATGGTGATCGGATCGCGTAGATAGTCCGTCTGATAGCGGTCCTGCGTGCCGCGGGCGATGTGCTGCACGGTGGTGCGAAAGTCGCTCTCCTGATCCGGCAGCAGCGCCGCGAGCCAGTACTTGTCGGTGATGCCGATCCAGCCGCCGGCACTTTCGAGCGTGGCGGTGCCGTCCTCCTTTTGGAGATCGCCGTAGTGGAACTCCTCGAGCGTGTCGTTGAGCACGCCGATCGGCCCCTCGTGCAGGATCCAGATGCCCATGGTGTCGGGCGTGCCCCAGCGACTGATGAGACCGTAGGGATAGAGCGTCACCGGCTCGTCGGTGCTGTTGGTGACCGTCTGCGTCACGGTGAAGACGTAGTTCTCGTCGAGCGCGATCTCGCGCGCGAACTCGAGGCCCTCGTCGTTGTCCCAGGTCAGCTCCACCGGCTCGCCGGGTGCGAGCTCGCGGTCGTCCGACGACCAGACCGTGCGGTCGTCCGGCACGGCGACGTCGTCGCTGTCCGGCACGAAACCGAACTCGGCGAAAAAGGGCGACGGGTCGTCCACCGGGCGCAGGAGCTGGATGCGCTCGCTATCGGAGTTGGGCGTGCGGCCGTAGTCCGAGAGCCGGAGGTGATCGATGCGCGCGCCCGCGAGCGAGACGCTGCCGCTCACGCGGTCGTTGCGCAGGTCGATGCGCGCGGCATCGGGCGGGGGCGCCTCGCCGGCGGCGCCGGTTTCGGCCTCCGCCTCCGCGGCAGGCGGCCCGCCGGCGTCGCGCTCTTGCGGGGTCGTGGCCTCCTGGCGCGCGGCCTCTTGCGCCTCCTGCATCCGCGGGAGCTCGAAGAAGTACTGAAAGGCGAAGATGATGGCGACCGAGAGGACGATCGCGAGGAGGAGGTTGCGTTGCTCGGGCATCGGGGGGCCGCGCGGGTCAATCGGTTCGAGTGGGCCGGACGGGCGGCACGGGATCGTAGCCGGAGCCGCCCCAGGGATGGCAGCGGGTGACGCGCTTCACCGTCAACACGGTGCCGCGCCAAGCCCCGTGCCGATGTAGCGCTTCGAGCGCATATTCGGAACAGGTCGGTTGGAAGCGACAGGGTCGCCCGAGGAGCGGGGAGACCCCGTAGCGATAGACGAGCACGAGACCGATCAACGGCCAGGCCAAGAGCCGCCTCACCGCGCCGCCTCCCGCGCCGCTCGCGAGGCCGACCCACGCCGCGCCGCGGCGCAGGCGTCCACGAAGTCCGCGACGATCGCCGCGAAGGGACGATCCAGCGCGGCCTTGCGCGCCACCAGCACGTGGTCGTGACCGACCAGGCCGTGCCGCGGCAGGTGCAAGCGGGCCACCTCCTTGAGCCGGCGCCGCGCCCGGTTGCGCTGCACCGCGTTGCCGATTCGTCGCGACGCAGTGAAACCGATGCCGATGCGGTCGTCGTCGCGGCGGTGGATCTGTAGCACGAAAGCGGGTTTCACCACACGCCATCCGCGCGCCGCGCGCAGGAACTGGTGGCGGCGCTTGAGCCGCTCGATCGCCGGCGGGCGCTCGGCGGGCGAGGGCGCGGCGTCGGGCGCGTCAGGCGGAGAGCCGCTTGCGCCCCTTGGCGCGTCGCCGTTGGAGCACCTTGCGGCCGCCGACGGTGGCGAGGCGCGAGCGGAAACCATGGCGTCGCTTGCGGACCAGCCGGCTGGGTTGAAACGTGCGCTTCACGGGTGTCACCTCGAGCGGAAATTCCGAGCTTCCGGCGTATAGGTGGCGCGCTCGCCGCTGTCAAACGGCGCCACCGCTCGGGCCTCACCGAGCGGTGATCGCGTCTCGCTTGCGCCGCCGCGGCGTCTCGGTCGTGATGGCGGCATGCGCCGCCTCTTGTTCGCCCTTTTGCTCCTGCTCGCGGCCTCGCCCGCCGCCGCGACGGAGCGTACCGATCGCTTCGCCGCCCACCGCCCGGGTGCTGAGGCGCGCGTCGACCACGGCGCCTTCGCCAACTTCCTCGCGCGTTATCGCGTCGTCGGTCCCGACGGCGTCGCGCGCCTGCGCTACGCCGACGTGGCGCCCGCCGACGCCGCCCGCCTCGAGCGCTATATCGACCGGCTCGGCGACGTCGAGGTGACCGCGCTCGACCGTGACGAGCAGCTCGCCTTCTGGCTCAACCTCTTCAACGCCGCGGTGGTCGACGTCGTCCTCGCGCACTACCCGGTGGCGAGCGTGCGCGACATCGACCTCGATCCCCGCGCCGCCGTGCACGGCCCCTGGACCGCCGCCGAGCTCGAGGTCGGCGGTGTCGCCTTGAGCCTCGCCGACATCGAGGACGATATCCTCTTTTCCCACTGGCGCGATCCGCGTCTGCACTACGCGCTCCACCGCGGCAGCCTCGGCTGCCCCGACCTGCCGGCGGCACCCTTCGCCGGCGCCGGTATCGACGCCCGCCTCGACGCCGCCGCGATGGCCTACGTCAACCACCCGCGCGGCGTCTCGATCGAGGACGGCGAGCTCGTCGTCTCGAGCCTTTATCGCTGGTTTCAGGACGATTTCGGCGGCAGCGAGCGGGCGGTCCTGCGTCACCTGATGGCCTTCGCCGAGCCCGAGCGCGCGCTGCGGCTGCAACGGTTCGACGGGATCGCGCGAGACCGCTACGACTGGCGGCTGAACGACCGCTGAGCGCGGTCCCAGCCCGCCGGTGGTGGCATGCCCGCCTCGTCTTCGACCAACCACGCGCCCCCGATGCCGCCGGCGACGCGCGGCTTGAGCGCACGCCTGCTGGCGCTGACCGTGCTCCTCCTCCTCTTGGGCGAGGTCATGATCTACGTGCCGTCGATCTCCCGCTTTCGCGTCCAGTATCTGAGCGAGAAGCTGGCGGCGGCGCATCTGGCCACCGCGGTGCTGTTGGTCGACCCGGACGCGGACGTGGGCCCGGCGGCCGAGCGCAAGGTGCTGGACCAGGCCGAGCTCGTCGCCGTGGTCGTGCGCGACGGGCCGCGCACGCTGGTCTTGGGCGCGATGCCGCCCGTCGACGTCGTCGTCGACCTCGCCGGCGAGAGCGTCCCCCGCAAGATCGAGGCAGCCTTCGCCACGATGCTGACGCCCGAGACGCGGATGCTGCGGGTCTTCGGCCCGTCGCCGAGCGATCCTGGCGTCACGGTCGACCTGATCATGCGCGAGGCCGCGATGCAGCGCGAGATGGTGGCCTATTCCGGGCGCATCGTGACGCTCTCGCTCTTCCTTTCCCTCGTCGTGGCCGGATCGCTGTTCTTGATCCTGCAGCGGCTGATCGTGGCGCCGCTGCGGCGCTTGACCGCGTCCGTCACCGCCTTTCGCGAGAACCCGGAGGACCCTGACGCGCCGGTGGCGACGACCGCGCGCCGCGACGAGCTCGGCGTCGTGCAGGCGGAGACCGCGCGCATGCAGGCGCGCATCCGCGACGCGCTGCGCCAACGCGAGCGGCTCGCGGCGCTGGGCGCCGCCGTCGGCAAGATCAACCACGACCTTCGCAACGTCCTCGGCACCGCGATGCTGCTCTCCGACCGGCTCGAGGCCAGCGCCGATCCGCAGGTGGCGAAGGTGGCGCCGCGCCTGTTGTCGGCGTTGGAGCGCGCCACCAAGCTCTGCGCCGAGACGCTGGCCTACGCCAAGAGCGAGCCGCCGGCGCTGGCGCGCGAGCGCTTTCGGCTGGCACCCTTGATCGACACCTGCGCCGAGGCGGCGCCGAACTCCCGGCAAGGCTGGCGGCTCAAGAACGAGGTGCCCTACACCCTCGAGGTCTCGGCCGACCGCGATCAGCTCTACCGGGTCTTCGCCAACCTCTTCGCCAACGCCGCGGAGGCGATGGCGGACCGCGGCGGGCTCATCGCCGTGCGCGCCTGGCGCGAGCCCGGCCGCGTCGTCGTCGAGATCGCCGATACCGGCCCGGGCCTGCCGGCATCCGTGCGCGAGCATCTCTTCGAGGCCTTCGTCGGTACCGCCAGGCCCGCCGGCACCGGCCTCGGCCTGCACATCGCCCGCGACGTCGCCCGTCGCCACGGCGGCGACCTCGTCCTCGCGCGCACCGGCGCCGACGGTACCGCCTTTCGCCTCTTCTTGAAGGACGCGCCGTAGGTTGCCGTCGCGCGGCCCGCCGCCGGTCGTGTCGCCGAGGCGGACGCCCTCGGCGCTCGCGTGCGCTCGCCCGCACCATGCGGTCGGCCGCCGGCGCGAAGTCACCCCTCGCGGAAGGCCTGGTCGCTCAGCATGAGGATGCGGTCGGTCAGATAGGAAAGGATGCTGCGCTCGCCGACGTGGAGCTCGACGTCGACCAGCATGCCCGGCAGCAGCGGGTAGGCGATGCCGCCGCGCTCGAGCGTGGCGCGGTCGGTGGCGACGACGGCGACGTAGGTGGTCTCGCCGGTGCGCTCGTCGGTGTTGGCGTCGGCCGCGAGGCGCACGATCTCGCCGTCGAGCTGACCGAAGCGGAGATAATCCAGCGCCATCACCTTCACCACCGCGTCCTGGCCGACGTGGATGCGGCCGACGTCGCGCTGCGGCACCCGGGCCTCGACCAGAAGCGGCCCGCCCGTCGGCACGATCCGCATCAACGGCTCATGGGCGGCGAAGCTCTGGCCCGGATTGGTGATGGCGACGTCCTTGACGATGCCCCGGACCGGGGCGCGGAGCTCCAGGTCGCCCACCAGCTGGCGCTGGCGCCCGACCTTCTGCTCCAGATCGGCCATCTCGGCGCGGGCGGCGGTGAGCGCCTCGCGCAGCTCGCTCTCGCGATCCGCCAAAACGCGGGTGCGGCTCGCCTCGGCCTCGTCGATCGCGGCCGCGGCGGCGGCGGCGGCGCGCTCGGCGACGGCGAGCTCGCCCTCGGCGTCGGCCACGCGGCGCTCGAGCGCCACGCGCTCGAGCCGCGGCGCCAGACCCTTGGCGGCGAGCGCGTTCACCGCGGCCGCCTCTTCCTGCAAGAGCGCGAGCGTGGTCTCCAGCCGGCGGATCTGGGCCCGCTGCTGGTCGAGCTCCATTTGGCGCTGGCGCGCGGTGCTGGCGAGCTGGGAGAGGCGGCGGTCGAGCGCATGGCGGCGCGAGGCCGCGAGCGCGGTCGCCTCGGCGACGAGGTCCGGGCGGGTGGCGACGAGATCGGGCGGCGGCGCGACGGTCGTGTCGGCGAGCTCGGCCTCGAGCCGGGCAACCTCGACCTGTGCGGCCGCGAGCCGACCTTCGAGCTCGTCGAGGGCGCTGTCGTCGAGCGTCGGGTCGAGCCGCGCCACCACCTCGCGGCGACGGACCTCGTCGCCGTCGCTCACCAAAAGCGCGGCGACGCGACCGCCGCGGGGATGGTTGACGACCTGGACGCGGGCGGCGGGCTCGACCTGGCCGGTGGCGCGGACGATCTGCTCGACCGTCGCCCAGCCGGCCCAGGCCACCGCCGTGGCGAAGAGGCTGAAGAGCAGCAGGATCAACACCCGCGGGCCGGCGCGCGAGCGGGTGTCGGCGAGACCGGCGCAGCGGGGGAGCAGGGCCGTGGCCATCGACGCGCCCCCGCTCAGGTCGCCGCGGCCGGCGCCGGCGCGCCGGCTTCGCGCGCGAGCACCTCCGCCACCTCGCCCGCGTCGACGAGGCGCCCCGCCTCGAGCCGCACGGCGCGGTCGGCGAGCGCCAGGAGTGCCGGGCGATGGGTCACGATGACGACGGTGCGGCCGCAGGTGACGGGTCGCAAGCGCTCGACCAGGCGGCGCTCGCTGGCGCCGTCGAGCGCGCTGGTGGCCTCGTCGAGGATGAGGATGCGGGGGTTGCGGATCATCGCCCGCGCCAGCGCCAGGAGCTGGCGCTGGCCGGCGGAGAGGTTGAAGCGGCCGTCGCCGAGGACGGTGGCGTAGCCCTCGGGCAGCGCCTCGACGACGTCGTGCAGGCCGGTGAAGCGGGCGGCCCCGACGATGCGGTTGGTGTCGGCGTGGGCCACGCCGAGGCCGATGTTATAGGCGATCGAGCCGCGAAAGAGCTGGGTCTCCTGCGGCACGTAGCCGACCTGGCGCAGCACCTCCGGGCCGGGCAGGTGGCGCAGATCGAAGCCATCGACGAGGACGCGCCCGTCGCTCGGCGTCAACAGCCCCAACAGCAGCTTGGTGAGCGTGGTCTTGCCCGAGCCCGGCGGCCCGACCAAGGCCAGCACCCCGCCGGGCTCGACGGCCAGGTCGATGTCCTGCAAGGCGGCGCCGTGGCCGTCGTAGCGATAGCTGACGCGCTCGAGCCTGAGATGGCCGTGCAGCGTCGGCGCGCTCATCGTCGCGGGCTTGGCCGGCTCGGCGCGGGCCAGCAGCCCGTCGATCGCGGCCATCGCGTCCTTGACGGCGTGGAGCTGGTGCCAGGCGCCGGCGAGCTGGCGCATCGGCGCGAGCGCGCGCGCGGAGAGGATGGTGGCGGCGATCAACGCCCCGACGGAGAGCTCGCCGGCGACGATCAGATGGGCGCCGACATAGACCAGCACGACGGTGACGACGTGCTGCAGGAGCAGCCCCACCGTCTGCGCGGTGCCGTTGAGCTGGCCGGCACGGAAGCCGGCATCCGCCGCCCCGGCGAGCTTGTCGTCGAAGCCGCGCGCCATCTCCGCCTCGAGACCGAGCGCCTTGATGGTGAGCGCGTTCGTGACCGTCTCGCCGACGGCGGAGGCCTTGTCGGCCGCGGCCTTGAAGCCGTCGCGCATGATGCGGCGCTGGCGCCGGCCGGCCCAGGCGGAGCTCGCCACCAAAAGCGGGATCGCGGCGACGGTGATCAGCGCCAGCGGCGGCGCCAAGAGCGCGATGACGCCCACGAACAGCACGACGAAGCCGAGATCGACCCACAACAGCGGGACCTGACCCGTGAAGAAGAGCCGGAGATTGTCGACCTGGCGCAGCTGCTCGACCATGTGGCCGGGGGTGAGCCGCTCGAGCGCGCGCAGCGGCAGGTGCAAGAGATGATGGACGAGGTCGGCGCCGACGGCGGCGTCGATGCGCGCGCCCGCGTGGCTCACGACGTAGCTGCGCAGCAGCCGCAGGCCGGCGTCGAAGAGAAACAGCGTGACCATGCCGATGGCGAGCACGTCGAGGGTGCGCAGCGCACCGTGGCCGATGACCTTGTTGTAGACGGTCATCATGAACAGCGGGGTGGCGAGCGCCAGGATGTTGATGACGACGCTCGCGATCGCGATCTCGGCGAAGACCGGGCGCAGGCGCTGGCGGATGCGCTCGACGACGGCGGGCGCGGGGTCGCCGCCGTCGAGGCCTTCGGCGGTGACGACCGCCATCTCGGGATGCACGAAGCCCCGCAGGTGATGCGGCGCCCGGTCGTCACCGGCGAAGAACAGCTCGCCGCCGAGCCGGCCCTCGACGCAGTGGGCGGCGCCGGTTCGGGGATCGATGACGATGAAGGGCGGCGCCAGCTGCTCGAGGCGCCCGGGCGTGGCCGGCTCGGCGTGCAGCGGCACACCCAGCCGTTCGCCGGCGGCGAGCAGATCGCGCAGCGGGTCGCCCCGCGGCCCGTCCGCGAAGGCGCGGTCGACGCGCTCGCGCCCGCAGCCCCGGCGGCTGGCGGTCAAGAACTGGTCGAGCGCGTCCGCGACGTCGCTCGACGACGCCACCAGCGGCGCTTCGGGGCGCCGCGGTTCGTCCTGTACCGGCACGGCGTTGCGCATGGCCTAAGGCACCTGGGTTGGAGTGCCAAGGTGCGCCGCACGCGCGCGGCCGACAAGCTCCACCAACGATTGATGCAGCTTTCAACCGCGTAATCTAGATCAACTTCAGGAAGAACGAACGTCCGGGGTCGGGCCGAGTCCATGGGCCGACCCCGCGCGCGCGCCGCTTCGACGCGGACGGCACCCGTTCGACCGGTCCGGATCGTCATGACGGGAGCATGCCGCCGACCACGGCTTAAACCCGAAACGCGGGCGAACGGCCGCCCCCTCGCGCCAGGGCGAGCGGGGGCGGACGCGCGGTGCGGGCTGCGCTAGCCTCACGGTCGAGCGAGCGCTCGAGGTCCGGTGAGCGCCCCGACGCCGCCGGCGCGCCGCAAGCTCGACGTCGACGCCGACCACCGCATGGCGGAGGCTCGCATTCTCCCGCCCTAAGAGCGGGTCGAGCGGATCGGCGGGGACATCGATCGGATGGTCACGATGGAAAGCGGGCACGCTGCCGTGAACCCGGCGTTGCTCCACCGCTTCGCCCGGACGCACCGAACGAGCCCGAGCCCGACGTCCTCCTGGTGGTCGAGGTGGCCAAGACCTGGCTCGACGACGATCGCTCGGTGAAGGCGCCACTCTACGCCCGCGCGAGCGGGCCCGAGGTTTGGCTCGCCGATCTCGTCAACCGCCGGGTCGAGGTCCACCGCGCGCCGGGGCCCGGCGACCAAGGTCGGATCGCGGCCCATGCCAACGGCACGCTCGCGCCCGCCGCAGCGACGCCGGCGACCTCTTCGCGCGAAGGTGCGAGCCGAAGAGCTCGCGGCGAAGCGGCGGTGCGGCGCCCGAACGGTGGCGGCGTCGCCGAGGGCGTCGTGCTTGGACCTCTCCGGCGAGTAGCGGCCGGCCGCGGTCGTGCGTCTCAGCGGGCCAAGCGTTCGCGCAAGCCCGCACCCGGCATCGCCGCCTCTGCCTCGAAAGCGTCTCGACACGACAATGCACGATGCGACAACGGCGTCAGCCGGCGATCGAAAGGGGACGGTATGACGCAGCCCGAGGTCCAGACGCTCTTCACCGCCGACGCGGTGGCGGCGCGGGTCGACGAGATGGCGGGCGAGATCGCCCGCGCGATGCCGCGCCAGTTCACCGTTGTCGGCGTCCTCACCGGCGCGTTCGTCTTCGTCGCCGATCTCGTTCGCGCCCTGGACCGCCAGGGGGCGGCGCCGAAGATCGAGTTCATGCGGCTCGCCAGCTACGGCATGGGGACGACCAGTGCCGGCGAGGTCCAGGTGCTCTCGGGACTGTCGGGTCGGTTTCAGGGCGAGCCCGTCGTCGTCGTCGACGACATCCAGGACACCGGCCGCACCCTCAAGGTCGCCAAGCGCATCCTCGAGGACCACGGGGCCGCGCCGATCTACACCTGTGCGCTCCTCGACAAGCCGGAGCGCCGCGAGGTCGACTTTCAGGCCGACCTCATCGGATTCACCATCCCGGACGTCTTCGTCGTCGGCTACGGCATCGACTGGGCCGAGCGCTTTCGCCATCTGCCCTATATCGCCCGCGTCGCGGTCGCCTGAACGTCGCACCTGCGCCGCTGGGAACGCGCCCGCCTCGGCAGGCCTCTTGTCGGCGTGCGCCCGCGCGCCGCACGATGGCGCTCCGGCGCGGACTGATGGGACCCGGCGCGGGCTTGGGAGGAACGAGATGACGACACGGACCGTCGACGGCGTCGCGATCGCGTGCGTCGTCGGCGACATCACCCGGCAGGGCGACATCGACGCCGTCGTCAATGCCGCCAACGCCGACCTGCGCTCCGGCGGCGGCGTCGCCGGGGCGATCCACCGTGCCGCCGGGCCCGAGCTCGACCGCGCCTGCCGCCCGCTCGCGCCGATCCGGCCGGGCACGGCCGTCGCCACCGATGCCTTCGCGCTGCCGAACCGCCGTGTCATCCACTGCCTCGGCCCGGTCTACGGCAAGGACGAGCCGGCCGCCGAGCTTTTAGCCGCGTGCTACCGCGAGGCGCTCGCGCTCGCCGAGGCCGAGGGGCTCGGCTCGATCGCCTTTCCCGCCCTTTCCACCGGCGCCTTCGGCTATCCCTTGGAGGACGCCGCCGAGGTCGCGCTCGCCACCTGCGTCGGCGCGGCGGGGCGGCTCGCCTCGGTAGGGCTAATCCGCTTCGTCCTGTTCGACCGCCACGCCGCCGAGGTCCACGTCCGTGCGCTCGCGCGCGCCGTCGGCGACGGAGAGACCGCATGAGCCCCACCGCCGAGGCCCCCAACCTCGCGCTCTTCACCGACCTCTACGAGCTCACCATGCTCCAGGCCTACTGGGGCGAGGCGATGCACGAGGAGGCGGTCTTCAGCCTCTTCGTCCGGCGGCTGCCGGAGCACCGCAACTTCCTGGTCGCCGCCGGCCTCGCG
Organism: Alphaproteobacteria bacterium; assembly: GCA_046541805.1. GTDB lineage: Bacteria > Pseudomonadota > Alphaproteobacteria > Geminicoccales > Geminicoccaceae > JAAAPF01. The sequence continues at coordinate 25,263 of JBKHCM010000014.1, read as the reverse complement.
AGCGTGCTGGACGCGCTCGAGCGGCTGTGCTTCGCGCCCGACGACATCGCGTATCTGCGCTCGCTCGCCCGCTTCGACGATGCCTTTCTCGATTGGCTCGCGGACTTTCGCTTCACCGGCGAGGTTCGCGCCGTGGCGGAGGGGACGCCGGTCTTCGCCAACGAGCCGATCCTCGAGGTGCGCGCGCCCCTCTCCGAGGCGCAGCTGGTCGAGACGCTCATCATGAATCAGGTGCACCTGCAGACGGTGCTCGCGAGCAAGGCCTGGCGCGTGGTGCACGCCGCCCAGGGGCGTCCCGTCGTCGACTTCGGCCCGCGCCGGATGCACGGCATCGACGCCGCGCTCAAGGCCGCGCGCGCCTTTCACATCGCCGGCGTGGCCGCGACCTCGAACACGCTCGCCGGCAAGCTCTACGGCGTGCCGGTCACCGGCACGATGGCCCACAGCTACATCCAGGCGCACGACGACGAGCGCGCCGCCTTCGAGCGCTTCGCGCGGCGCTATCCCGGCACGATCCTCTTGGTGGACACCTACGACACGATCGACGGCGTCGAGAAGGTCATCGACCTCGTCCGCGAAAAGGACCTCGACGTCCGGGGCGTCCGGCTCGATTCCGGTGATCTCGGCTGGCTCGCCAAGGAGGTGCGCGCCCGGCTCGATGCCGCTGGCTTGGCGAAGATCGAGGTGTTCGCGAGCGGCGGCCTGGACGAGGACGCGATCGCCCGGCTCCTCGCCGACGGCGCGCCGATCGACGGCTTCGGCGTCGGCACCGCCATGGGCGTCTCCCGCGACGCCCCGGACCTCGACATCGCCTACAAGCTCGCCTGGTACGGCGGCCGCGGCCGGCTCAAGCTCGCCACCGGCAAGCCGATCCTGCCGGGCGCCAAGCAGGTCTACCGTCGCTTCGAGAACGGCCGAGCGGCGGGTGACGTCATCGCCCGCGCCGAGGAGGAGCTGGATGGCGAGCCGCTCTTGGCGACGGTGATGGAGGCCGGGCGCCGCGTCGACGGGGGCCCGGATCTCGACGCGGCGCGCGCCTACTGCGCCGCGTCGACCGCCCGACTGCCCGCGGCCGTCCGGGCGCCGACGCCGGCGCAGCCGGCCTATCCGGTGCGCGTGAGCGACGCCCTCGCGCAGTACCGCGACGATGTCATGCAGGCCGTGAAGCGGTAAGGTGGCTCCGTGTTCAGCTTGGACGCGCTAGCGCCGCCGATCGGCCCGATCGCCAGGGGAGGCGCGCCTTGATGCCCGCCGACGCCAAGCTGCGCGAGACCCTCGATCTGTTGATGGGCGCGTTTGAGACCGTGCTGCGCGATCTCGGCGAGGACGAGATCGCCGACCGGCTGCCGTGGCTCGATGGCGACGGCGGGCCGCCCGCCGGGGCGGCGCCGTGGCCCGCCGCGCGCGCCGAGCGCTGCGTGCAGGCCTATTCGATCGCCTTTCAGCTGTTGAACCAAGCCGAGGAGAACGCGGTCGCCCAGTACCGACGCGCGGTCGAGGAGGCCGGGCGGCTGGTCGAGGACGCCGGCTCGTGGGACCAGCATTTCGCGCGGTTGAAGGCGGCCGGCTGGCGCGCCGAGGACATCGCCGCGACGCTGCCCGAGCTGCGCGTCGAGCCGGTGCTGACCGCGCATCCGACCGAGGCCAAGCGGCAGACGGTGCTGGATCACCACCGCGCCCTCTACCGCCGCATCGTCGATCTCGAGAACACGATGTGGACCCCGGCGGAGCGCGCCACCCTCGAGGCCGACATCCGCGCCGACATCGAACGGCTGTGGCGCACGGGCGAGATTTACCTCGCCAAGCCGACGGTCGCCGACGAGCGTCGCAACGTCCTGCATTACCTGACCCAGGTCTTCCCGATCGTGCTGCCCTGGGTCGAGCAGCGTCTGCTGGCGGCGTGGCGGCGCGCCGGCTTCGATCCGGACCTGATCGCCGACGTGCGCCGGCGGCCGCGACTGGTCTTCGGCGACTGGGTCGGCGGCGATCGCGACGGCCACCCCTTCGTCACCGCCGCGGTCACCGCCGAGACGCTGGCGCTGTTTCGCCACGAGGCGCTGGCGCTCGTGCGCGCCGATCTCGACCGCCTCGGCACCGGCGCCAGCCTCTCCGAGCACCGTCAGCCGCCACCCACCGACTTCGCCGCCTGGATCAAGGAGCGCGGCGAAGCGCTGGGGACCGCCGGCCGCGCCGCGGTCGACCGCAACCCGGGCGAGCCCTGGCGCCAGGCCGTTGGCCTGATGGCGGCGGCGTTGCCGCCGGTCGAGGGCGAACCAGCGCCTTGGGCCTATCGCCATCCCCGCGAGCTGATCGCCGATCTCGAGCGTCTGCGCGCGGCGCTGGTCGAGGTGGGCGCGGCGCGCTTGGCGCGCCACGACGTCGATCCGGTGATCCGTGCCCTCGCCACCTTCGGCTTTCATCTCGCCGCCCTCGACATCCGCCAGAACAGCGCCTTTCACGACCGCGCCCTGGCCCAGCTGCTCGAGCTCGCCGGCGTGCCCGGTGGCGGCGACTTCCCGCGCTGGAGCGAGGCCGAGCGCCGCCGCCTCTTGGCGCGCGAACTCGCCACGCTGCGGCCGTTCGTCCATCCGCGCGAGGACGCCGGCCCCGCGGCGCGCGAGGTGATCGACACCTACGAAGTCGTGCGCGACCACCGCGCCCGCTACGGCGGCGACGGCCTCGGCGCCTTCATCGTCTCGATGACCCGCGGTGTCGCCGACCTCTTCGCGGTGCTGGTGCTGGCGCGCGACGCCGGGCTCTTGGAGCGCAGCGACGAGGGGCCGTGCTGCCCCGTCCCGGTGGTGCCACTGTTCGAGACCATCGACGACCTTCAGCATGGGCCGGCGACGCTCGACGCTTTTTTGCGCGAGCCGCTGGTGCAGCGCTCGCTCCAGCTGCAGGCGCGGGCGCGCGGCGAGGCCACGCCGGTGCAGCAGGTCATGATCGGCTACAGCGACAGCGGCAAGGACGGCGGCTTCACCGCCAGCTTCTGGGCGCTCTACCGCGCCCAGTCGCGGCTCGCCGAGGTCGGCCGCCGGCACGGGGTGCGCATCCGCTTCTTCCACGGTCGCGGCGGAACCATCGGCCGCGGCGCGGGGCCGACGCACCGCTTTCTGCAGGCGCTGCCGCCGGGCGCGCTCGCGGGCGATCTCCGCCTCACCGAGCAGGGCGAGATCATCGCCCAGAAATACGCCAACCGGGTGACCGCCGCCCACCATCTCGAGCTGCTGTTGGCCGGCACGCTCGGGGTCACGCTGCGCGACCGCGCCGGGCATCGCGATCCCGAGCGGCTGACGGCGGCGATGGAGCGCCTCGCCGAGGCCAGCCGCCGGGCCTATCGCGAGCTGGTGACCGCCCAGGGCTTCATCGCCTTCTTCGAGCGGGCCACACCGATCGACGTCATCGAGAACGCCCGCATCGGCTCGCGGCCGGCCCGCCGCAGCGGCCGACGCACGCTCGAGGATCTGCGCGCGATCCCTTGGGTCTTCGCCTGGAACCAGTCGCGCTTCGTGCTGCCGGGCTGGTACGGCCTCGGCAGCGCGCTGGCCGAGCTCGAAGCGGACGACCCCGCCCTCTTCGAGGAACTCGTGCGCGCCAAGCGCCTCGAGACCCGCTGGGCGCCGTTTCACTACATGATCAGCAACGCCGCCACCGCCTGGGCGACGACCGCCCCGCACGTCATGGCGCGCTATGCCGAGCTGGTTCCCGACGCCGCGGTGCGCGCCGGCATCCTCGAGCGGATCATGGTCGAGTACCACCGCACCGAGGCGATGCTGAAGGGCCTTTACGGCGGCGAACTCGCCGAGCGTCGCCCACGGATCCAGCGCCTGATCGATCTGCGCGATCCGGCGCTGATGCCGTTGCACCAGCACCAGATCGAGCTGCTCGGCCGCTGGCGGGCGCTGCGCGACGCGGGCGACGAGACGGACGCCGACGACATGCTGCCGGAACTCCTGTTGACCGTGAACGCTATCGCTTCCGGCCTCGGTGCGACGGGCTGAGGGACACGTGCCGTCTCGGCGCGGTGGCACCGGCGCTGTGGACGCCCCCGCGGGACGGCGCCCGCTCGCCCGCCGGCCCGCACTGCCCGGTGGCAGCGCAGCCCGCCCGGCGGCAGGCGGGCGCGCGCAGGCGGGAGCGAAGCAGCGGAGAGACGAAGACGATGCCGACCCAGCCCCGGATCGAGACGAGACGTCTCGTCCTGCGCCCGCCCGCCGCGGCGGACCGCGTGGCCTGGACCGCCTTCCTCGCCGATGCGGAGGCGGCGCGGTTCATCGGTGGTGTGCAGGGCCCGCACGGCGCTTGGCGCAACCTCGCGATGATGATCGGCGCCTGGGAGCTGGAGGGCTTCGGCATGTTCTCCGTGATCGACAAGGCGAGCGGGCGTTGGATGGGGCGGATCGGCCCCTGGCGCCCCGAAAGCTGGCCCGGTCCGGAGATCGGCTGGGCGCTCGCCCCCGCCTTCTGGGGCCGCGGCTATGCGACCGAAGCCGCCGAGGCGAGTATGGCCTGGGCGCGCGACCGGCTCGGCTGGCGCCGCGTCATCCACCTGATCCACCCCGACAACGCGCGGTCGCTGGCGCTCGCGCGCCGGCTCGGCTCCAAGCCGCTCGACGGCTACGACACCTCGCACGTTCAGGCCGAAGGCGCGCTGCTCGTCTACGGCCAGGACCTCGCGTCGGCCGACGACCCGCCCCAAGCTCAGCCGAGCACCTCCTCCGGCGCCACCAGGTCGTAGCCCAGCGCCACGGCGACGGCGGCGTTGGTGACCTGGCCGGCCTGGACGTTGAGGCCGGCGCGCAAGTGCGGATCGGCGCGCATGGCGTCGCGCCAGCCGCGGTCGGCGAGTGCCAGCACGTGGGGCAGGGTGGCGTTGTTGAGGGCGTAGGTGGAGGTGCGCGCCACGGCGCCGGGCATGTTGGCGACGGCGTAGTGGACGATGCCGCCCTCGACATAGGTGGGCGCGGCGTGGGTCGTCGGCCGCGAGGTCTCGAAGCAGCCGCCCTGGTCGATCGCGACGTCGACCAGCACCGCGCCGGCCTGCATGGTCGCCAGCATCTCGCGGCTCACCAGCCGCGGCGTGCGGGCGCCCGGGACCAGCACCGCGCCGACGACGAGGTCGGCGCCGGCCACCGTCTCGTCGACGGCGGCGCGGGTGGCGAAGCGGGTCTTGGCGCGGGTCTCGAAATGGGTGGCGAGGCGCTCCAGCACCGCCGGGTCGCGATCGAGGATGGTGACGTCGGCGCCGAGACCCACCGCCATCTGGGCGGCGTTCATGCCGACCACGCCGCCGCCGATGACGATGACCTTCGCCGGGCCCACGCCCGGCACCCCGCCCAGGAGCACGCCACGGCCGCCATGCTCCTTCTCGAGCGCCGACGCCCCGGCCTGGATCGACATCCGCCCGGCGACCTGGCTCATCGGCCGCAACAGCGGCAGCCCGCCGCTGCGGTCGGTGACCGTCTCGTAGGCGATGCAGGTGGCGCCGGAGGCGACGAGCGCCGCCGTCTGCTCCGGATCGGGAGCGAGATGGAGGTAGGTGAAGAGGACGTGGCGGGCGTGCAGCCGGTCGCGCTCGTGGGGCAGCAGCTCCTTCACCTTCACGATCAGCTCGGCCACGGCGAACACCGCTTCGGCGCTCGGAACCACCGTCGCACCGGCCCGCGCGTAGGCGTCGTCGGGAGCGTCGATGCCGCGGCCGGCGCCGCTCTCCACCAACACGTCGTGACCATGGGCCACCAGCTCGCGCACACTCTCGGGGGTGAGCCCGACCCGGTACTCGTTGTCCTTGGCCTCGCGCAGCGTGCCCACGATCATACGCCGACCCCTCGCTTGCCCTCACTTCGATGTCGCGCCGGGGCGCTCACGGAATCAGCACCGCGGCCCCGCTGAGCGTTCCGGACCGGAGCCGATCGAGCGCGGTGTTGGCCTCCTCCAGCGCGAAGGTCTCGACGGTGCTCCTCGACGCCGGCGCGCGCGGCCGCGGCGAGGAAGGTCTCGCCATCGGCGCGGGTGAGGTTGGCGACCGAGCGGATGACCCGCTCGCCCCAGAGATCGGCGTAGCGAAAGCTCGGGATATCCGACATGTGGATGCCGGCGTCGAGCTCCTCGGGCGGGGTCTCGTCGGAGCCGCCGGTCCAGTCGACCCCCATCGCCCGGGCGAAACCCTGCGCCGGGGTGTCGCCCGGCCGGGTGAAGGCATAGAGGCGCCGGCCCTGATGGCGGGGCATCTGCGCGATCAGGTGCGCCGCGGCGCCGAAGCCGTAGAGCCCGAGGCGCTCGGCGTCGCCGGCCATGGTGAGCGCGCGCTGGCCGATCAGCCCGGCGCAGAGCCAGGCTGCCAGCTCGGTCTCGCCCGGCCCCTCCGGCAGCGCGAAGGCGTAGGCCGCATCGGCGACGCAGGCCTCGGCGTAGCCGCCGTCGCGGGTGTAGCCGGTGAAGAGCGGGAAGTCGCAGAGATTCTCCATGCCGCGCCGGCAGTACGGGCAGTCGCCGCAGCTATGCCCGAGCCAGGGCACGCCGACGCGGTCACCGACGGCGAGGCCGGTCACGCCGGCGCCGAGCGCGCGCACCCGGCCGACGATCTCGTGGCCGGGCACCAGCGGCAGCTTGGGCTCGGCGAGCTCGCCGTCCTTGATGTGGAGATCGGTGCGGCAGACGCCGCAGGCGCCGACGTCGATCGCGACCTCACCGGCGGCGGGCTCGGGGGTGGCGAGCTCGCGCGGGACGAGTGGCGCGCGCGCCCACTCCAGCACCATGGCTCGCATCGTCGCCCCCGCGCTCATGCCATTGGGGCCGGCTCGGCCGGCGCCCTCGGGCGGGACGCGGCGCTGCTCGCGCCGCCGCCGCGCCGCAGCGGGGCCAAGTCGTCCTCGTCCAGGGTTTCCTCGTCCAACAGGCGCTCGGCAAAGCGGTCGAGCTCGTCGCGGCGGTGTTCGAGGATGCGCTTGGCCTGCTCGAAGGCGACGTCGAGGCGCGCCTTCACCGCCGCGTCGATGTCGTGGGCGGTCGCCTCGCTGTAGCGCCGCCCGCCACGCTCCACCGGCTGGCCCAGATAGCCGCCGCTGTCGGTCTCGTAGGCGGTCCGGCCCAGCGCCGGGTCCATGCCGTAGCGGGCGACCATGGCGCGGGCGATGTCGGTCGCCTTGACCAGGTCGTCCGCCGCCCCGGTCGAGATCTCGCCGAAGACGAGCTCCTCCGCCGCACGCCCTCCCAGCAGCACCGCCATCTTGTTGGCGAGCTCGCCCTCGCGCATCAAAAAGCGGTCCTCGATCGGGCGCTGCAGGGTATAGCCGAGCGCGCCGATCCCGCGTGGGATGATCGAGACCTTGCGCACCGGATCGACGCCCGGAAGGCTCATCGCCACCAGCGCGTGGCCCATCTCGTGATAGGCCACGGTCTCGCGCTCGGTCTTGTTCAAGAGCCGGTTGCGCTTTTCGAGCCCGGCGATGATGCGCTCGATCGCCGCCTCGAAATCGGCGTCGGTGACGGCCGCGCGGTCGGCCCGGGTGGCGAGGATCGCCGCCTCGTTGACGAGATTGGCGAGATCGGCGCCGGTGAAGCCGGGGGTGAGGCTCGCCACCTGCTCGAGCGAGACGTCCTCGGCGAGGCGGATGGTCTTGGCGTGCACCTCGAGGATGGCGCGGCGGCCCTTGCGGTCGGGGCGATCGACCAGGACCTGGCGGTCGAAGCGGCCGGCGCGCAACAGCGCCGGGTCCAGCAGCTCCGGGCGGTTGGTCGCCGCCAGGAGCACGATGCCCTCGCTGGTGTCGAAGCCGTCGAGCTCGACCAGGAGCTGGTTGAGGGTCTGCTCCTTCTCGTCGTGGCCGCCCATCGACGGGCCCATGCCGCGCGCCCGGCCCAAGGCGTCGAGCTCGTCGACGAAGATGATGCAAGGCGCGTGCTCGCGCGCCCGCTCGAAGAGGTCGCGCACGCGCGCCGCGCCGACGCCCACGAACATCTCGACGAACTCGGAGCCCGAGATGGAAAGGAAGGTGACGCCGGCCTCGCCCGCCATCGCCCGCGCCAAGAGCGTCTTGCCGGTGCCGGGCGGGCCCACCAGCAGCACCCCCTTGGGCAGGCGCGCACGGAGGCGGGCGTAGCGGTGCGGGTCCTGCAAAAAGTCGACGACCTCGCGGACCTCGGCCTTGGCCTCGTCGACGCCGGCGACGTCGGCGAAGGTCGTCTTGGTGTCCTTCTCGACGTAGATCTTGGCCTTGCTCTTGCCGACGGACATGAGGCCGCCGCCGAAGCCGCCTCCGGCGACGCGGCGCAGGAGGTAGAGCCAGATGCCGAAGAAGATCAGCATCGGCACCACCCAGCTGACGACCTCACCGACGACGCCGGCATCGCCACCGCCGGAATAGTCGACCCCGGCCTCGTCGAGCTTGGCCGCGATGTCGGGGTCGACGCGGGTGGTGGTGAAGCGGGCGGGGTCCTCGGGGCCGGGGTCGACGATGCGACCGGTGATGCGGTTCTCGCTCACCGTCAGGTCGTCGACGCGGCCTTCCGCGAGCCAGCGCTCGAAAGTGGCGTAGGAGATGCGCTCGAGCTGCGGCGGCGCCTGCAACAGCGCCTGAAAGCCGAGCAGCAGCAGGATGGCGAGCACGAAGTACCAGAAATTGAAATGATGTTGGCGCTCCACCAGCCGCCTCCAGCCGTCGCCGCCGACAGCTTCCAGCTGGAAGATACTACCATTCGGCGAGAGCGGCGGCGTTGATTCCGATCATGCGGCGTATCGGCCAAGCCGCGGCGCGGGCCGCGCCGGCGCGGATGAGGGCGAGACGGGTGAGCGCGGGCCCGGCCAACTCGAAGACCACGGTCGCGCCGAGCCCCAACGTCAAAACGGTGTCGCGCAGCTCGGCAGAGGCGTTGCCGGCCACCAGCGCCGTGCCGAGCGCCACCCCCGCTTGGGGGATGATCGCGAGCCCCATCCAGCGCCGGACCCGGAACTTGGCGCCGCCCACCACACCGCCGAGATAGGCGACGGCCACGGGTCCGGCGGCGCGCGGCGCGATGCCGACCGGACCGATCCCGAGCGCGAGCCCGCCGGCGAGCCGGACGACGCCGAGCGCCTCGGCCCGGGTGGGCTCGTCCGACCGCCGCCGGCCGGTGACGGAGGCCGCCGGCACGCCGACCGCGACGCCGATCGGGAGCGAGACGCCTGCTCGCGCGGGCCGTAGGCGGGGGTCTCGAGGCCGCGGCTGCCGCCTGGCGCCTCGGCCGTTCCCAGCCGGAGCGAGAAGACGACGAGGCCCGACAGCAGCAGCGCGCGGAGGGTGGTGATGACGAGGGCGGACTTGTCCATGGCGCACGTGGCAGGCCGACGGGGCGATGAAGCCCGCATGGCGGCGGCATGCAGCCGGCGGGCGCGGCGGGCGGCTCGGGGCGACGGCGCTCGGCGCGCTTGGTCGGCGGCCGGCGAAGGTGTATCGCAGCGCCCGTTCGTGTTCGCCGAAGCGAGGAGTGCATGTCCGATCCCGGGATCGCCACCGATCAGCTCAAGAGCATCGTCGAGCGCCTGGAGAACCTCGAGGAGGAAAAGCAGGCCGTCGCCGAGCAGATGCGCGAGGTGATGGCCGAGGCCAAGAGCCAGGGCTTCGACACCAAGATCATCCGCCAGGTCCTCAAGCTCCGAAAGATGCAGGAACACGACCGCCAGGAGCAGGAGACGCTGCTCGACGTCTACAAGCAGGCCCTGGGGATGAGCTGAGCCGGGCGGTTTGCCTCGGTGCCGGGGCTTGGCCGTGCAGGCCCGTCGAGGGTGCCTCGCGCCGCCGCGGCGTGACCTTGGGCCCCATGGCGAGCGAGCCAAAGGCGCGGTGCGGTCGCCGCCGGCGGGCGACGCGACCACAGCCGGGCGGGCCAGCGTCGTTGCCGCCGCGGCGGGCAAGCTGCCGCGACGCGGGCGACGAGATCGATGGACGCGACGACCGCGGCGGCGGGCCGGAGCGTGGCCATCCGGCGCTCGATGGTGGACATCGCCTTCACGGCGGCGTCGGCGGCGCTCGACCGCATGCTCCCGATCGGCGCCGGGTGCGACGTCGTGGTCGAGGTGGCCGCGCCATGGACGTGTCGCTGGGCGAGGCGGTGCTGGGGCACCGGCTCATCTCGCCCGATCGCGCCGGGGCGGTGTCGGCGGCGGGCGAGCGCGCCACGCGACCGGCGGCGATGCGGGCTGGAGAGCGCAACATCGACGAGCCTCTAGACGAGATGAACGGCGCCCACCGCCACCGCCGCCAAGCGCTGATCACCGAGGCGCTCTTGGGCGACGTCGCCGGCTTCGATGCGCCGACGGCGGGCGGTTGAGGCCGCCTTTCACCGCTTCGCGCAGCCCGTGGAAGCGCGGCTCCACCGCGTTCTGGAAGATCCGCGTCGGGATGACGAAGGCGACGATGGTCACGCCCGAGACCGCGAAGGCCGGATGGCGTGGACGAGTTTGCGGTTGTGCGACGCCATCACCATCAGATCGGTGTCGATGTCCGCCGCCGCCCGTATCAGCCCGACATCGATCTGGATGCTGGGATCGTGCACGACGTAGGCCTTGAAGGCGGCCCCGATACCGTGCTTGCGGCCCCGCTCGACGGCGAACGCGCCGAGCTTGCGCTCGTATTCTTGCGGGTTGTGGGCGACCGGCGACAGCGCGCTCGCCGTCACCCGCGCGGAGGTGAGCTTCGCGCCGAAATGCTCCGCCGGATCGCAGGCGCTGTCGATGGCCTTGGTGAGCCGGGCGATGTGGGTGAGATCGACCGACGCGCGGATCCGATGGTAGACGCGACCGCCTTCCGGCGCGATGGTCGAGGCACCGCGCGCTTAAATCGCAGCTTGTCCGCGCCCGCGCGGGCGCCGCGCGGCGAGCGTGGCGGCTTTATATGCCGCCCTCGGCGTCGAAGGCCAACCGCCGTGGGCGCCGGTCTCGCCGCGGCCGGCGCCTAGTCGCGGAAGAGATCTCGCCAGTCGCCGAGCTCGGCGAGCACCGCCCTGGGCAGCTTGACCACGAGCCGTTCGCCCCGCTCGTTGGCGAGAGCGACGACGAGGAACTCGCGAGTGCGGGTCACCAGCTTGGCGTCGGTGAAGGTGAAGTCGCCCTGGAAGTCGGGGGTTTCGAGCGTCACATCGGTGTTCATGTCGGCTCCCGGCGGCAGCGGCCGCGGCTCGACCTCGTGATGGGCGTTCGGCGCAAGCCTCAAGCGCGCGAACACCGGGTGCACCACTAGCGCAGCGCGACGGCGCGATGGTACCTAGAACTTCGGCGGTACGTGGTGGAGGGTTGCGCCATGTTCGAGAGCCTGCGTCATTCCGGCTGGAAGGGCGTGGCCGTCCTCGTCGGGGCGGCGGCGCTCGCGCCCGCGGTCTGGCCCGCCGTCGGCCGGGCGGCGCGACCGGTCGCCAAGTCGGCGCTCAAGGCGGGGCTCGTCGGCGTCGAGCATGCGCGCGAGCGCGTCGCCGAGCTGAGCGAGGCCGCTGACGACCTCTGGGCGGAAGTTCGCCACGAGCTCGACGAGGAGCGCGGTGCCCGCGAGGCGCCGGCCGCGACCGACGCGCCCGGCGAACCGCCGGCCTCCGATGCCGCCTGAAGGACCGCCGGCCGCGCACGTCGTCCACCGCGTCCCCGGCCGTCTCCGGCTGCGCATCGCGGGCAAGCGCGGCGACCGGGCGTGGTTCGACGAGGCCGCGACCACGCTCGCCATGCTCGCCGGCGTCGAGGAGGTGGCGACCTCGCCGCGCACCGGCTCGATCATGCTGCGGCACAGCCGCGCCGCCGAGGACGTGCTCGGCGCCGCGGTCGCGCGCGGGCTGTTTCAGCTTAGGCATGGGGACCTCGCCGAGGGCTCGGCCGCGGAGCGACTGCGCGCGGCCGCCGCCGGCCTCACGGCCAGCGAGGGTCTGGCGCTGGTCTTGACGCTGGCGGCGCTGCGCCAGCTCTGGCGCGGGCAGATCCTGCCGCCGGCGGTGACGCTTTTGGCCTACGCCGCGACGGTGCTCGCCACCCGCGAGCCTCAATCCACAAGCCGCGACGCCGACGACGTCGATTCCCACCCCGGCACCGGCGCGCCACCGCCCACCTGACCGTAGGCGGCGCGCGCGGCGAAGCGGACCCGCCCGGCGCCGGCGAGACCGAGCGCGCGCGCCAGGGCGGCCGGGCGGAGATCGAGGCGCTCCGCGAGGCGCCGCGCCAGCGTCGCGTCGTCGAGCGCGCCGGTGGCGAAGCTCTGCACCTCGACGCTGCTCGGCCGCGCCCGGTCGGTGCGGTAGGAGAGCTGGACCTCGCAGCGACGCGCCAGGCCGGCGGCCACGATGAGCTTGGCGCACCAGCGCGCGGCGCAGGTGGCGCTGCGGTCGATCCGCCACGGGTCCTTGCCGCTCAGGGCCGAGCCGGCGTGGCGGGCGAAGCCGCCATAGGTGTCGACCGCCAGCTTGCGGCCGGTGAGCCCGGTGTGGCGGTAGGGCCCGCCGGGCGCGGGCGGGCCGGTCGGGTTCACCAACAGCGCCGCCTCGCGCGCGAGCGGCAGTTCCGCCGCGGCGAGGGCGGGGCGGACGACGTCGTCGAGCACGGCATCCTCGAAAGCGCGCGAGGTCTGGCGGTCGTCGCGCCAGCTCGCGGCCTCGACGGTCACCGCGTCGATCTCCACCGGGCGCTCGCCGTCGTAGCGGATCGCCACCTGCGCCACCGCGTCGGGGCTGAGCCCGGCGACCCGCTGCTCGCGGGCGGCGGCGTGCAGCGCGCGCGCGACGCCGTGGGCCAGCCAGATCGGCATCGGCATCAGGTCGGCGGTGTCGTCGGCGGCGAAGCCGAAGGCGGTGACGAGCTGCCCCGCCGGCAGCGTGTCGGGGTCGATGTCGAGGCGCTCCAGCCGGCTCGCCGCCGGCAGCGTGCCGAAGGTCGTCATGACGCTGAGCCGGCGCGGGTCGAGCTCGGGCTCGCCGTAGCCGACGTCGGTCGTCTCGCGGCGGGCGAGCTCGCCCAAGTCGATCACGGCGTCGCTCGCGAAGCGCGCGGCCAGGAAGATGATGCCGTTGGCGAGCACGCATTCCGCGCTCACCCGCGCCAGCGGATCGGCGTCGAGATAGGCGTCGACGACGGCGTCGCTGATGCGATCGCAGAGCTTGTCCGGGTGCGCCGCCGTCACCGATTCGGAGGTGTGGACGAAGGAGCCTCGCATCAGGTCGTCTCCCGCTCGCCGCGCCGACCGCGGACCTTCACGAGCTCGTTCAGCGCGAGCGCGCCGACGGCGAGGGCCGTCGCCGTCAGCGCATCCGTCACCGAAGGCCGCACCAGCCCCAACAACCGTCGCCCCGCGGGCAGGAGCGGCAGCGCCGCCTGCACCGCGATGGTGCCGGCGACGGTCGCATGCAGGGTCGGGTTGCCGCGCCGCCGGGTCGCCCAGGCCGGCCGCGTGTCGCCGGCGCGCGCGCTGTAGGTGTGCAGGAGCTGCGCCAGCACCAGCGTCGAGAGCGTGAGGGTGCGCGCACGGGGCCCCGGACCGTAGCGGCGCGTGCCGACGACCTCGCCGGCGAGGGCGGCGGCGGCGATGACGAGGCCCTCACGGCCGCGCCGCGCCAGGCGCGCGCGTGAGAGCAGGACGCTGTCGCGGGCGCGCGGCGGGCGCTCGAGGACGTCGTCCGCCGGCGGCTCGACGGCGAGGCCCAAGGCCGGCGCCACGTCGGAGACCAGGTTCAGCCACAACAGCTGCACCGGCGTCAGCGGCGCCGGCAGCCCGGCGAGCGAGGCGGCCACGGCGACGGCGATCTCGCTCAGATTGGTGGCGACGAGGAAGTCCACTGCGCGCTGGACGTTGTCGTAGATCGCCCGACCTTCGCCGATGGCGACCTCGAGCGCGGCGATGTCGTCGCTCTCGAGCACCACGTCGGCGACGGCGCGCGCGGCATGGGTGCCGTCGCGCCCCATCGCGACGCCGACATCGGCCGCCTTCAGGGCCGGGCTGTCGTTGATGCCGTCGCCGGTCATGGCGACGACGCGGCCGGCGTCCTGCAGCGCGCGCACGATGGCCAGCTTCTCCGCGGGGCTCACCCGCGCGACGACGTCGGTGCGCGCGGCGAGCGCCGCCAGCGTCGCGCGGTCGAGCCGGGCGATGTCGCCGGCGTCGAGCACGCGCACCGGTCGCCCGCCGGCGAGGTCGAGCTGCTCGGCGACGGCGTAGGCGGTGCCGCTTTGATCGCCCGTGATCATCACCGTCGCCGTGCCGGCGCGGCGAAAGGCCGCCATCGTCGCGGCCATGTTTGCGCGCAAGGGGTCGGCGAGGCCGGTGAGCCCGAGCCAGACGAGGCGCCGGTCGTCCGCGGCTGCGGCGTCGTCGCCGCGGGCCACCGCCAGCACCCGCAGGCCGCGGCGGCCCATCGCCTCGTTGGCGCGGGCGAGCGCGGCGCGCGCGTCGTCGTCGAGTGGGCGCGCGCCGCCGCCGCCGCCATCTTCGTCGTCGACGCGGTCGCAGAGCGCCAGCACCGCGTTCGGCCCGCCCTTCACCGCCAGCGTCTCGGCGCCCGCCGAGTCGCGATGGCGGCTCACCACGAGGGGCCGGGTCTCGGTGCGGCCGGTGAAGTCGACGCGGGGCGACGTGCGCAGGAGGTCTTCGAGATCGAGCCCCACCGCGAGTGCGCCCTCGACCAGCGCGCGCTCGGTGCCCGAGGCGTCGGCGGCCGGCCGGGCGGCGTCGAGCTGCAGATGGGCCTCGCTCGCCAGCACCGCGGTCGCGAGCAGGCGCCGGTGGCGGGCGTCGTCGCTGCGCGGCGGGGCGAGCCCGTCGCCGACGTCGACATGCGTCAGCGCCATGCGGTTCTCGGTGAGCGTGCCGGTCTTGTCGAAGCAGATGGTCTCGACCTCGCCCAGCGTCTCCACCGCGTCGAGGCGGCGGACCAGGATGCCCTGGTCGCGCATCTTGCGCACCCCCAGCGCCAGGGTCGTCGTCGCCACCGTCGGCAGGCCCTCGGGCACCGCGGCGACCGCGATCGAGGAGGCGAGCTTCAGCATCGCGAGCGCGCCCTGGCCGCGGGCGAGGCCGAGGACGAAGACGAGCCCGCACAGGCCCGCGAAGACCAGCGCCAAGCGGCTGCCCAGCTCGTCCAGCTCGCGCTGCAAGGGCGTCGTCGGCGGTGCGGAGCCGGCGACGAGGCCCTGAACGCGGCCCATCTCGGTGGCGGCGCCGGTGGCGGTGACGACCGCGAGACCGTGGCCGCCGGTGACCGCGGTGCCGGCGAAGACCATGTTGCGGCGATCGGCGAGCGGTGTGTCGGCGTCGAGCCGACATGTCGCGTCCTTCGTGACGCCGCCGCTCTCACCGGTGAGCCCGGCCTCGCTGACGGTGAGATCGCGGGCCGCGAGCAGCCGGGCGTCGGCCGCGACGTAGCCGCCGCGCTCCAGCACCAGGACGTCGCCGGGGACGAGGTCGGCGGCGTCGATCAAGCGGTCGCGCCCCTCGCGGCGGACCCGGCAGCGCGGGTTGGCGGCGCTTTGCAGCACCCTGATCGCACGCTCGGCACCCTGCTCGGTGACCAGGCCGATGGCGGTGTTGAGTGCCACCACCGCACCGGTGACGCCGGCATCGAGGCGCCCGCCGGTGGCGGCCGAGAGGCCGGCCGAGCCCGCGAGCAGGGCGATCGGCACGCTCACGAGCTGATCGCGCAGGGCCGCGGCCCAGCCGCTGCGCCGCTGGACCTCGACGCGGTTGGCGCCGTGGCGCTCGCGGCGGGCGCCGACCGCCTCCGCATCGAGGCCGCGCTCGAGCGTGGTCGCGAGCGCACGGGCGACCTCCTCGCCCGCGCCGGTCCAGGGCGTCGGCGGGATCGTGACGCCGTCGTCGCCGCGGCGGTGGCGGGCGGGAACCTCGCCGACGACCGCCTCACCCACGACCGCGCGCCAGGCGTCGGCGAGCGCCGCCAACAGGGTGTCGTGGCGGCACGCCGCGGGCCCGCGCACGAGCACCGTGCCGGTGCGCGCGTCCGCCGCGGCGGCGAGGTCATCGCGCGCCGCCGCGAGCCGTTCCATCAGCGCCGCCGCCCGCTCCGGGCGGCGCTTGAGGCCGGCGACGGCGACGCGCAGCCGGCCCGGCACCGCCGCGTGGCGGATCGTGAAGGGTGGCGCCGCCGCACGCGCGCAGCCGTGGCCTGCGTCCTGCGTCATCGCCGCCAGTCTAGCGCAACCCGAGGCGTCGCCGGCGGCGCGGACCCCCTGGACGAAGGTCCGAGGCTGCAGGCGGCCTTCAGCCGAGAACGCGCAGGAGCGTCGCGACCACCCGCTCGGGGGCGTCCTCCGGCGCCAGACGGCCGGCTTCGGGGATGCGCGCCGGCCCCGGCGCACCGAGCTTGTCCACCAGCTCGTCGCCCCGGCGCGGCGGGATGAAGTGGTCCGCCTCGCCCCAGACGAGCGTCACCGGGAAGTCCGGTGCGCGGTCGAGCGGGTGCAACGCGGCGAGCGCGGACGGCGCGATCTGGCGGTCGAACGCCGGCTGGCCCACCGCGCCCCAAGCCCATCCGACGAACATGGGGGCAGGGGGCATCTCTCCGCGGTGTCGCGTCACGTCACCCGCGCTCGAAGACCCGGCGGATCGCGAACGGAGCGCCGCTCCGGCTGGGGGCGCCGGCGCATCACCCCCTGCTGCGGCGCGGTCTGCCGGCACCGGCCACGCGGCCGGTCTCGCACGGACCGTCTCGCGGCGAGCGCCGCAGGCGGCCGCGACCGCTGCTCGCGCCGGCGCGGCGACACCGCGACGCCGCTTCGCCCGCGTCGCGCTCGCCATCGGCGCACGCGGCCATGTCGAGCCCGAGGCGCTCGCCTTCCCCTTCGAGGTCGCGGCCGAAGCCAGCCTGGCCGCCGGGGCGGCGCTGGAGATCGACCGGCTCGCCGGCGAGCCGCTGCCGCGCATCTGCTGAGCCGCCGGGCATCGTCATCGCACAGATGACGCGCAGTCGCGGGCTCGGCATCCTTTTTCGTCGCGCCGCGATGACATCGCCTCGATTGCGGAAATTCACCCAATGTTCTGTTGCAGTGGCGTCCGCGTGGCGAGTCCGCGGTAGTCGATCGCGTCGTTTCGCAATGGCAAGCGGCATAGGGCGAGCGAAACGTCCTCGTGCCGATTGCCGATTGCCGATTGCCGATGAGGGGTGGATGGCGCGGCCGTTCGACGACGGCGATACGGGCATGCCCGAGCATGGCCGGAGGTCTTTCGAGCGAGCCGTCGAGCGGCTCCTCGCCATGACCGTCCAAATGGGCGAGCTGGCCGACGCCCTCGCGGCGGTGGACCGGCGGGGGTGATCGCCGGCGGTTGACGTCCCACTTCTGTCGGAGCTAACGCCACGCCAACACGTTTCCGGAGAAGACGCTCAGCGATGTCGAAGCTCATCGTCACCGATCGCGAGGGCCAGGTCCACGAGCTCGAGGGCCGGCCCGGCTGGTCGGTCATGGAGATCATCCGTGACGCCGACCTGCCGATCGAAGCCGCCTGCGGCGGCTGCTGCGCCTGCGCCACCTGCCACGTCTACGTCGATCCGGAATGGACCGCCAAGCTGCTTGAGGTGGGTGACGAGGAGGAGCTCATGCTCGACGAGGCCTACGAGGTCCAGGAAACCTCGCGCCTATCCTGTCAGTTGAAATGGTCGGACGAGCTCGACGGGCTCAAGGTCACCCTCGCGCCGGAGTTCTAAGGCGCGTCGCGCCGGGAGGAAGCTATGCGCTACCTGCACACCATGGTCCGGGTCTCGGACCTGGATCGGTCCATCCATTTCTACGGCACGCTCTTCGGCATGAAGGAGATGCGCCGGGTCGAGAGCGAGCAGGGCCGCTTCACGCTGGTCTTCATGGTCGCCGACGAGGACGTCGACAGCTTCGAGCGGACGAAGGCGCCGGCGGTCGAGCTGACCTACAACTGGGATCCCGAGGAGTACACCGGGGGCCGGAATTTCGGCCATCTGGCCTACGAGGTCGACGACATCTACGGCTTCTGCCAGCACCTGATGGACAACGGCATCACCATCAACCGCCCGCCGCGCGACGGCCGCATGGCCTTCGTCAAGTCGCCCGACGGCATCTCGATCGAGCTGTTGCAGAAGGGCGAGGCCAAAGCCCCGGCCGAGCCCTGGGCCTCGATGGCGAACACCGGCAGCTGGTGAGCCCGAGCCTCAGTCCCGCCGCCAGCCGATGACGGCGAGCGGCGGAGAGGCCGCCACCTCCGCCAGCTTGACCACGCCGCCGTCGAGCGCGACCGGCGCGTCGCGCAAAAGGTCGCCGGCGCGGTCGCCGTCGAGGGCGGTGGCGATGCGGGTGTCGCCCCAACCCAGCCGCAGCGTGGCCGCAGCCGCCAGCCGGTTCGCGGCGAGCCGGGGCACCGCCACGACCAGCGCGCGGTCGTCGAGGCGGCGGGCAAAGGCGACGACCTCGTCGGCGGCTTCGCCCTCGACCGCCAACGGCTCGTAGGCGCCCGCGGCGAAGAGCTCGGGATCGTCGCGGCGGGCGGCGAGAAGCCGAGCGAGCACCGCCTGCTTGATCCGGCCGTCGCGCCAACTCGCCGCGAGTTCGGCCACGGCCGCCCCGCCCCGCAGCGCGGCAAGGCTGCTCGCCCATGCGGCGTAATCGACCGGGCGGCGGTTGTCGGGATCGACCAGGCTCAGATCCCAGCCCTCGGTGCCCTGATAGATGTCGGGCACGCCCGGGATGGTGAGCTTGAGCGTGGTCTGGGCGAGGCCGTTGACCGCCCCGGCGGCCGCGATCTCGTCGACGAAGGCGTGGAACTCCTCGGCCAGCCGTGGCGACTGCTGCGGGTCGAGCGCAGCCTCGACGAAGTCGTGCACCGCCGCCTCGTAGACCACGTCGTTGACCGCCCAGCTGGTGTGCCGCTTGGCCTCGCGGATCGCCTTTTGCATGTAGCCTTGAAGGCGGGTGGCGTAGGCGGCGAGGCCGGCTTCGTCGTCGGTGGCGAGGTCGAGCGGCCAGGCGCCGACGACGGTCTGAAAGAAGAGCCAGCGGTCGGCGGCCGAGGGCGCAGGCCCGTCCTCGGCCGCCACGACCAGCGGCTCGGCGAGGCGGAACCAGCGCCGCACCGCCCGGCTCCACTCCTGCGGCCGCTCGCTCAGGACCGCCAAGCGGGCGCGGACGTCCTCGCCGCGCTTGTGGTCGTGAGTGGCGGTGGCGACGAGGGCGCGCGGCCAGCGCGCGAGGCGCTCGGCGTTGGCGGCGTGGAAGGTCGCGGGCGCGGTGGCGAACCGGTCCGGCTCGCCGCCGACCTCGTTCAAGGAGACCAATGGGAACCAGCGGTAGAAGGTGGTGTCCTCCACCGCCTTGGCGGTGACCGGGCCGGTGTATTGCTGAAACCGGCGCGCGAAGCGCACGATCTCGGCCCGGCGCGCGCCCGGCCAGGGGGCCGACGCGGCGTCGGTGGTGAGCACCGCCTCGACGAAGTCGTAGACCGAGAGATCGGGGGTGGTCGCGGCGTGGCGGGCGCGGGCGACGGCGCGTTTGATGATCGCGCGGTCGGCCTCGGCCGCGCCCTTCGGCGTGACGTAGGTGCGATAGACCGGAAAATGGGCGACGACGCCCGCGAGCGCGTCGCGCAGCGACTGCCGCGCATAGTCGCGGGTGAGCCGCGAGCGCTTGGCGATGCGGTTAAGATCGCCGGCCAGCACGTTGAGCTCGGCGGCGAGGCTCGTCGCCATGATCAGCCGCTTGGAGGCCACCGTCTCCTCGACGAAGCCGGCGGCGGGGGCCACCAGATCGCGGTAGAGCGCCATCAGCGGCCGCCGGGCGTCGGGTGCGACCTGCAGGCCGTGGAGCAGGTTCATGACCTCGTAGCCGGTGGTGCCGTCCACCGGCCAATCCGCGCGCAGCGCCTCGTCGTGGCCCAGGATCTTCTCGACGTGGACGCTCGGCGCCTCGGCCCCGGCACGCTTGAGGGCGCGGTCGAGGCGCTGGAGATAGTCCACCGGATCGAGAAGGCCGTCGACGTGGTCGAGTCGCACCCCGTCGGCGCGAGCGGCGCCCAAAAGCGCGACCACCTTTCTGTGCGCGGCCTCGAACAGCGCCGGGTCCTCCATGCGCAAGCCGGCGAGGTCGTTGATGTCGAAGAAGCGGCGGTAGTTGATCTCCTGCGAGGCCAGCCGCCAAAAGGCGAGGCGGTAGGCCTGCCGTTCCAACAGGCGATGCAGTCGGTCGGCGGCGCGGCCGTCGGCGTCGCCCGCGCTCTTCGGTGTGAACTGGGCCAGCGCCGACTGCAGCGCCGCCTCGAGCGCCGGCTCGCGGCGGGCGTGGGCGAGCCGGTCGACGAGCTGCGCGGCGCGATCGCGGTCGGCGCGCCGCCGCTGCCGCGAGACCCGCTCGCGGCGCTTGGCGACCTGCCGCGACTGGCCGGCGAGCTCGACGAGGGTCTCGGCGGCGGTCGTGTCTTCCCGCTTCTTGGCGGCGGTGACCGCGGCGTCGAGCACGTCGGCGGTCTCGCGCGGGTGCAGGGGCACGGTGTGCTCCCAGTAGCGCACCACCAGCCGGCCGCCTTCGAAGTCGGGTGTCAGATGGCCCTCCTCGAGCACGCGGCCGTAATGATCGCCCAGGATCGGTAACAGCACCTTGCCCGCGAGCGTCGGCTCGGCGGGTTGCCAGTCGATGTCGAAATATTCCGAATAGGGCGAGGCCTCGCCCCAGGTGAGGACGTCGCACCACCACGGGTTGTCGTAGCCGATGCCCATGTGGTTGGGGACGCAGTCGAGCACGAGGCCGAGGCCGTGCGCCTGGGCGGCGGCGGCGAGCGCGTCGAAGCCGGCCTCGCCGCCGAGTTCGGGACTGATGCGGGTGTGGTCGACGACGTCGTAGCCGTGGCTCGAGCCCGGCCGCGCCGCCCAGATCGGCGAGAGGTAGAGATGGCTGACGCCGAGATCGGCGAGATAGGCCACGATGCGCCGCGCGGCCTCGAAGTCGAACGCGCCCGAGAGCTGCAGGCGGTAGGTGCAGCGCAGCGGCCGCGCAGCGCTCAACCCGGCTCTCCGAGCCCTCGCCAGACCAGCGTCCAGGCCGGCAGCCGCATCTGGCTCTCCGCCGCATCGACACCCGCCGCGGCGTAGAGCCCACGTCCGCTGGCCGGCAGCGTCAGGGTGTCGTCGCCGAGGTTCACGCTCAGCTGCAGCCGCGGCGCGGCGCCGTCGTGCCAGCGGACGGTGAAGGCGCGCGTGTCGTGGCGCTCCACCGCGGCGCCGCTGAGTGCCGGGATCAGCGGCACGATCTCGCGTCGACGCAGCGCCAACAGTTGGCGCACCCGTTCCCGCGCCCGCCGGCCGGCGTCGCTCGCCGCCTCGTTCCAGTCGAGCTTGGAGCGCTCGAAGGTGGTGCTGGCGTTGGGGTCCGGGATCCTCGCGCGCGCCTTCGGATCAACGAAGGCGGGAAAACGCGCGAACTCGCGCCGGCGGCCCTCGCGCACGGCGTCGGCGAGCGCGTCGTGGAAGTCGGTGAAGAAGAGAAAGGGCGTGGTCGCCCCCCATTCCTCGCCCATGAAGAGCAGCGGCGGCGCCGGCGCCAGCAGGAGGATGGCGTGCATCGCCGCCAGCTTCGCGGGGTCGGCGAGCCTGGTGAGGCGCTCGCCGAAGGCACGGTTGCCGACCTGGTCGTGGTTTTGGATGAAGCCGACGAAGGCGACGGGCGGAAGATGGCCGCTGGGCTCGCCGCGGCGCTCATCGTCACGAAAGACCGAGGGCTCGCCCTGGTAGATGAAGCCTTCGCTCAGCGCGCGGGCGAGCTTGCCGACCGGATCGGTGGTGAAGTCGGCGTAGTAGCCGTCGCGCTCGCCGGTGAGCAGGTGGTGGGCGACGTGGTGGACGTCGTCGTTCCACTGCGCGTCGTAGCCGTGGACCGCACCGGTGACGCCGCGAGCGAGCCGGTGCGCCGCGTTGGCGTCGTTCTCGAGGACGAGATGGATGTGGCGGTGCGGCGCGAGCTCGGCGCGCACCAGGGCGGCGAGCTCGGTCAGGATGTCGGGCCGGCTCGGATCGGCGATGGCGTGGACGGCGTCGAGGCGCAGGCCATCGAAGCCGTAACAGTCGAGCCAGAAGAGCGCGTTCTCGACGAAGAAGCGGCGCACCTCCGGGCGGCGGAAGTCGATCGCCTGCCCCCAGGGCGTGTGCCAGTCGTCGGTGAAGAAGGCCGGGGCGTAAGCGCCCAGGAAATTCCCCTCGGGCCCGAAGTGGTTGTAGACGACGTCGAGGAAGACCATCAGGCCCTTGGCGTGGGCGGCGTCGATCAGCGCCACCAGGTCCTCGGGCCGCCCGTAGGCGCCGTCGGGCGCGAAGGGCAGGACGCCGTCGTAGCCCCAATTGTGCCCGCCGGGGAAGTCGGCGAGCGGCATCAGCTCGATGGCGGTCACGCCGGTCTCGGCGAGATGGTCGAGCTTGGCGGTCACGCCGGCATAGTCGCCGCTCGGCGAGAAGGTGCCGACGTGGAGCTCGTAGAGCACCGTCTCCGCCCAGGGCCGCCCGCGCCAGCCGCGGGGGCGCGCGGCGAAGGCGTCGGTGTCGACGACTTCGCTCGGCCCCAGCGCGTCGTCGGGTTGAAAACGCGAGGCCGGATCGGGCACGCGCAGGCCGTCGACGTCGAAGAGGTAGCGTGTGCCGGGGCGGGCCTCGGGGACCAGTCCCTCGTGCCAGCCGTCGTCCTGGCGGGCGAGGGTGTGGACGCGCTCGCCCGCGCCGCCCGGGTTGACGGCGACGCGGACCTCGGCGAGGGCCGGCGCCCACAGCCGAAAGCGGACGCCGTCGCCCTCGACGGCGGGCCCGAAGCGATAGCCGCGCCCGCTCATCCGGCACCTCCGTTGCGTCGAAGCAGGACGAGCGAGCGCGGGCCCACCTCATAGGCGGTGATCCGACCGAGATCCGCGTCCTCCGCGGGGTCGACCGAGGGGGCGGTGTCGGCGGCCGTGGTGTCGAAGACGCACCACCACTGCGCCGACGGCAGGCTGAAGGCGATGGCGTCGTCGGCCGCGTTCATCAGCGCGAGGAAGGTGTCGTCCGGCTCCGGCACGCCGCGGGAGGTCAGATGCATGACGCCGGCCTCGCCCGAGAGCAGCATGCCGAGGGCGCGGGCGTGGGGCAGGTGCCAGTCGGGCTTGGTCATTTCCTCGCCGTCGGGGCGCAGCCAGGTGACGTCGCGGGCGTCGGTGCCGGGGATGATGCGGCCGACGAAGAAGCGCTGGCGGTGAAAGACATAGTGCCGGCGCCGCAGCTCCAGCATCCGCTTGGTGAACCCGTGCAGGTTGCGCCCCCGCGCGCCGTCCAGCAGCGTCCAATCGATCCAACTGATCTCGTTGTCCTGACAGTAGGCGTTGTTGTTACCGTGCTGGGTGCGCGCCATCTCGTCGCCGCCGACCAGCATCGGCACACCCTGCGACAACAACAGCGTGGCGATGAAGTTCTTCATCTGGCGCAGGCGCAGGGAGTCGATGGTGGGATCGGCGGTCGGGCCCTCGGCGCCGTGGTTCCAGCTGTGGTTGTTGTTGTGGCCGTCGCGATTGTCTTCACCGTTGGCCGCGTTGTGCTTGTCGTTGTAACTGACCAGGTCATTCAGCGTGAAGCCGTCGTGCGCCGTTACGAAGTTGACACTGGCCCAGGGACGGCGGCCGCGGTGGTCGTAGACGTCGGCGGAGCCGGCGAGGCGGGAGGCCAGCTCGCCCATCTGGCCCTCGTCTCCCTTCCAGTATTTGCGGATGCAGTCACGATACTTGTCATTCCACTCGGCCCAGCCGGGCGGGAAGGCGCCGACCTGATAGCCGCCCATGCCGGTGTCCCAGGGCTCGGCGATCAGCTTGCAATCCGCGAGGATCGGGTCCTGGGCGACGGCGTCGAGAAAGCCGGCGTGCTGGTCGAAGCTGCCGTTGACCCGCGCCAGGGTGGTGGCGAGATCGAAGCGGAAGCCGTCGACCCGCATCTCGGTGACCCAGTACCGCAAGGAGTCGGTCACCATCCGCAGCACCGCCGGGTGCCGCAGCTCCAGCGCGTTGCCCGTACCGGTGAAGTCGTTGTAGTAGCGCTCGTTCCCGTCGACCAAGTAGTAGTACGAGCGGTTGTCGATGCCGCGGAAGCTGAGCGTCGGGCCCATATGGTTGCCTTCCGCGGTGTGGTTGTAGACGACGTCGAGGATCAGCTCGAGGTCGTGGTCGTGGAGAACCTGGGCTAGCGTCTTGATCTCGGAGATGCCGTTGCGGCCGAGATACTCCGGATGCGGAGCGAAAAAGCCGATGGAGTTGTAGCCCCAGTAGTTGCGAAGGCCCTTGTCCGCGAGCAGGCGGTCGTGGACGAAGGCGTGGATCGGCAACAACTCGATGGCGCTGACGCCGAGATCCTTCAGGTAGTCGACGACGGGCGGGCGCGACAGCGCGCCGATCGTGCCGCGTTCCGCCGTCGGCACCTCGGGATGGCGCATGGTGTAGCCGCGGGCGTGCATCTCGTAGAGGACGGTCTCGTGCCACGGCCGCGGCGGCGGCCGCTCGCGCCCCCAGGTGAAGGCCGGATCGACGACCACACTCTTCGGTACGTACCGGGCCGAGTTGCGCCGGTCGAAGGAGAGATCGCCGTCGCGATGGCCGATGGTGTAGCCGAAGAGCGCGTCGTGCCAAAGGAGCTTGCCGGCGAGCGCCTTGGCGTAGGGGTCGATGAGGAGCTTGTGCGGGTTGAAGCGGTGGCCGGCGTCCGGCTCGTAGGGGCCGTGAACGCGGTAGCCGTAGAGTTGAGTAGGACGCACGTCCGGCAGGTAGCCGTGCCAGATCTCGTGCGTCATCTCGGGCAGGTCGACCCGCCGTTCGTTGCGGCCTTGGGCGTCGAAGAGGCACAATTCGACGCGGCTGGCATGTGCCGAGAAGAGCGAGAAGTTCGTGCCGGCGCCGTCCCAGGTCGCCCCGAGCGGATAGGGAAGACCCGGCAGAACGCGGATGTCCACAGGCGCAGTCCTCTAAAACGTGAGCGCGGAGGGTCGCGCCGCTGCGGCCCGCGATCAACCCTCCTTGGAGACGAGGTTCTCGAAACCCTTGAGGAGGTCCATCGGGAAGGGGAAGACGATGGTCGAATTTTTTTCGTTGGCGACGTCATAAAGCGTCGAGAGATACCGCAACTGCATGGCCCCGGGCTCGCGGGCGATGATGCCGGCGGCGCGCACGAGTTCCTCGGCGGCTTGGCGCTCGCCCTCGGCATTGATGATGCGGGCGCGGCGGTTGCGCTCGGCTTCGGCCTGCCGCGCGATGGCGCGGACCATGCTCTCGTCGATGTCGACGTGCTTGATCTCGACGTTGG
>JBKHCM010000189.1:0-2799 GCA_046541805.1 Alphaproteobacteria bacterium | reverse complement strand
GCCTCGAACGCGGCGCGCGACATCGGACGATCGGTTTTCCAGCGGCTCGGCATACTCGGCATGCAAGAACATTACGCGAACATCGCTAAGCCGGTCAAGCCGGAACACCACATCTGGTGCCAGCTGACTCAAGGGGATAAGCCTCCGGACCGAACATCGTGCTCATCGAAGAACGGAATGATCCAGCGTTGAGCGAATCCGCCGCCGTCAACGCTGTCTTGCGCTCATCGAGCTTGGCAAAGGCAACCGTCGAGTATGTGGCGATCGCCGGCGCGGTTCACCTGTTCGTCCATTGGTGGCTCATTCACGGGACCGCCAGGGCGAGATCTACGCCCGTCATGGCGTCGACATTCCGCGCTCGACGCTGATCGATTGGTGCGGTCGGGCCACTGCCGCGCTCCAGCCCTCGCCGAGCGCATCCGTGCCGAGGTCTTCCGCACCGACCGCCTGCATGTCGACGACCCGGGCACCCACCGACATTCGCGATCCGAATGTCGGTGGGGTCCCGACATCCCGGTGCGGGTGCCCGACCCCAAGGTCCGCCAGACCCGCGGCAAGGAGCGCGGCGTCAAGGAAGGTCGGATCTGGACCTATGTCCGCGACGATCGACCCCGCGCGGGTCTCCTGACCCGCGCTCCTTCGGCGTTGGAGCCGCGGGCCTCCTGGCCGCGGCTGGAACGGGCCGGATCCACGGTCGCTCGGCCGACGCGCGTCTGGCCGTGCGCAGCTCGTCGCGCCGGGCCTGGGCGCAGGTGATCGCGGCGAAGACCTTGGCGGCGGCGAAGCCGACCGCCGGCTCGTCGCTCGAGCTGGCGAGCGGCACGACGCCGGTCTCCTCGCTGATGCGGAAAGAGGGCAGGGCGAAGTCGCCGGGGATGCCGAGGATCTCGTCGGCGCCGTCGGCCGCGAGGGCGTCGAGCGGGGCGTCGGTGCGCCGCATCGATGCCTGCTCAGGCCAGCGGGTCGTCGAGCGGCTCGCCGTCCTCGGCGTCGACGACCCGCCGGGCCAGCGGCAAGGGAAAGCCCTGCCGGATCAGCGCCACGAGGTCGCGGTCGCGGCGCTCGGCGCGGCGGGCGGGATCGCGAAAGGGGCCGAGCCCGCGCCGTTTGGCGTAGCGGACGGCGGCGGCCTGGGCGAGCGCATCGGCACCGCCGTGGCGGTCGAGCGCGGCGTTGACGCCGGCGCGGTCGATGCCGTCCTCGGCGAGCTCGCGCCGGACCCGCGCCGGCGAGCGGCCGCGGCGCAAGAGCGCGCGCGAGCGCCCCTCGGCATAGGCCGCGTCGTCGACGAGGCCGGTGTCGGCGAGTTCCCGCACGACGCTCTCGACCTCGCTGCGCACGGCCTCAAGATCGGCGCCACGGGCCTCCGCCTCGCGCCGTGCGCGGCGCTCGAGCACGCGGGCGAGCCGCCCGCGCGAGGCGCCGTAGCGTTCGAGGTAGCGCAGCGCCCGCGCACGCAGCCGCGCCCGGTCCGGCGCCTCAGCCGACAAGGCTGGTGTTGGTGCGGTCGGTCACGAGCATGTGACCGGGCTTGTGGGTGATGCAGAAGGGCGGCCTGGCGGCCTCGAGCACCACCTGCGGAGTGACGCCGCAGGCCCAGAAAACCGGGATCTCGCCCGCATGGATCACCGGATCGTCGCCGAAGTCCGCGCGCGCGAGGTCGTGGATGCCGATCTGGGCGGGCTCGCCCAGATGGACCGGGGCGCCGTGGACGGCCGGAAAGCGGGTGGTCACCTGCACCGCGCGGATAGCGTCGGCCGGCTTGTAGGGCCGCATCGAGACGACCATCTTGCCGTGGAAGATGCCCGCCGGCGCGCAGTCGATGGTGGTCCGATACATCGCCACGTTGCGGGCGAGCTCGACGTGGCGGACCGGCAGTTCGGCGTCGATGAGCGCCTGCTCGAAGGAGAACGAGCAGCCGAGCGCGAAGATCACCAGATCGTCGCGCCACCAAGTGGTGATGTCGTCGGTCTCGGCGACGCAGGTTCCGTGCTCGAAAACCCGATAGCCCGAAAGATCGGTGCGGATGTCGAGGTCCTCGGCCCAGCCGGGCAGGTCGACCGCGCCCGGCTCGCCGGCGGCGAGGAGCGGGCAGGGCTTGGGGTTGCGCTGGCAGAAGAGCAGGAAGTCGAAGGCCTCGGCGCGCGGCAGGATGACGAGGTTCGCCTGTACCCGGCCCGGGGCGATGCCCGCGGTCGGTCGCGTCCAGCGCTTCTCCCGCATGGCGTGGCGCGCCGCCAGCGGATCGGCGAGCGCCGCCGCGGGGGCTTGATCGAAGCTGTCCACCGGTCACCTCCCGCTCTCGTGAGCGACATCATCGCGCCTAGATACCATATCGGGGAGGCTGGGACAGCCGGTGCGGCCTCGTGCCGACGGTTGCATTCCTTGCGCAATCTCGCCTCAAGGTTACACTGACGGATCGGCATCGTTGGGGGCCGCGCCCATGCTCGACAGCACCGACGGCGGTTCGAAGACCAAGCTCTTCTGCTCGTTCTGCGGCAAAAGCCAGAACGACGTGAAGAAGCTCATCGCCGGGCCCAACGTTTTCATCTGCGATGAATGCGTCGAGCTGTGCGCCGACATCCTCAAGGACGAGGATGTCAAGGGCGGCCGCAGCGACGCCCAGGCGATCATGTCGCCGAGCGAAATCAACGCCGTCCTCGACGACTACGTCATCGGCCAGCGGCGGGCCAAGCGCGTGCTCGCGGTGGCGGTGCACAACCACTACAAGCGCCTCGCCCACGGCGCGAAGGCCGGTGACGTCGAGCTGCAGAAGTCCAACATCCTGCTGATCGGCCC
>JBKHCM010000013.1:0-39730 GCA_046541805.1 Alphaproteobacteria bacterium | reverse complement strand
CGCCGGAGCCGGCGGCGCGCGACGGTCGCCGCGACCCGCTCAATCCTCGGTGGGCCCGACGACCACACCCGTGTCGTGCAGGCGGCCGACCTCGCCCTCGCTCAGGCCCAGCGTCTCGAGCAGGATCTCGTCGGTGTGCTCGCCGAGACGGGGCGCCCGGCGGACCGGCACGCGCCCGTGCTCGCCGAAGTCGAGCGGCGAGCCCGGCATGAGGTAGCTGCCGATGCCGGGCTGGTGGACGTTGTCGAACATCGGGTTCGCGGTCGAGCAGTCCGGGTCGTGCTCGGCCATCTCGCGCACGGTGTGGTAGGGCGCCCAGGAGACCCCGGCCGCGTTGAAGACGTGGCGGATCTCCGCCAGCATCCGGGTCGCGAACCAGGGCTCGAAGATGCGCGCGATCTCGCGCCGGGCGCGGTAGCGATCGCCTTCCTTGGAGAAGGCGAGCCCGAGCTTCCTGGCGCACTCGTCCAGCTGGTCGCCGAGGCCGGTCACCTTCACCAGGCTCGACCACTGGCTCTTGGTGAGCCCGACCACCATCACCCGCTTGCCGTCGAGGGTGCCGAAGTCGCGGCCGAAGGCGCCGTAGAGATAGTTGCCGTCGCGCGGGCGATCGATGTCGTTGACGGTGACCTCGGCGAGGATGCCGAGATTGGCTACCATCGCGAGCGCGATGTCCTTGAGCGCCAGCTTGACGAGCTGGCCACGGCCGCTGATCCGGCGGTGGCGCTCGGCGGCCAACAGACCCGTCGCGGCCATCTGCCCGGCGATCAGGTCCCACGCCGGCAGGACGTGGTTGACCGGGCGGGGGAAGATGTTGGGGCCCGTCATATAGGGCAGACCCGCCTGGGGGTTGACCGTGTAGTCGACCTCGGAGGTGCCATCGGCGCGCCCCGTCAGGTTGACCATGACGAGGTCCTCGCGGCTCCGCTTGAGCGCCTCGTAGCCGAGCCAGCCCCGCGCCGGGAAATTGGTGAGAAACAGACCGCCCTCGTCGCCGGGCGCCGTGATCAGGCGGGTCAGCAACTCCTGACCCTCGGGCCGCTTGAAATCGACCGCGAGCGAGCGCTTGCCCTTGTTGAGACCGGCCCAGAACAGGCTGTGCTTGCCGTCGAGGGTGACCGGCCAGCGCAGATAATCGAGCCCGCCGCCGATCGGATCGAAGCGGATCACGTCGGCGCCCATCTGGGCCAGCGTCATGCCCCCGAGGGGCATGGCGACGAACGCCGAGCCTTCGACGACCCGCATACCCGATAGAATGCCTTGC
Organism: Alphaproteobacteria bacterium; assembly: GCA_046541805.1. GTDB lineage: Bacteria > Pseudomonadota > Alphaproteobacteria > Geminicoccales > Geminicoccaceae > JAAAPF01. Next base: position 38,466 of record JBKHCM010000013.1, on the reverse strand, counting down.
ATCGGCGGTCTCCCTGAACAATCTCTCTACATGTCTTAGTGCAAGCGGCGGTAGAGCGGGCAAGAGCCGAGCCGCCGCCCGGCCACCGTCGTCGCGCTCCCGCCGACAGTCGCATCATGCTATACAAATGCGATCGGTGGTCCAACCGCCGGCAGGGAGGTCGACATGCAAACACCGGTGGAGATCGTCTTCGACGACGTCGACGCCTCGTCCGCCGTCGAACAGCGCATCCGTGAGCGGGTGCGGCGGCTCGAGCGCTTCTACGACGGCATCACGAGCTGCCACGTCGCGCTGACCACGCCGCACCGTCACCAGCGCAAGGGCCAGCTCTGGGACGTCCGCATCGAGGTACGGGTGCCGGGGGCCGAACTGGTCACCTCGCGCAATCCCGGCGACATCGCCGCCCATGAGGACCTGCGGGTCGCCATCCGCGACGCCTTCGACGTCATGGAGCGCGAGCTCAAGGCTTGGCGCGCCAAAGTCCAAGGCGAGGTCAAGACCCGCGCCGTGGCCCCGCAGGGCCGCATCCAGGAGCTCGACCGCGAGCGCGGCTTCGGCCAGATCGCGATGACCGACGGCCGGCTGGTCTACTTCCACCGCAACAGCGTCGTCGGCGTCGATTTCGACGCGCTGGCGCCGGGTGAACCGGTCGAGGTGGTGGTCCAGGCCAAGGAGAGCGACGTCGGTCCCCAGGCCAGCACGGTCCGCCGCATCGGCGCGCGCGCGTTTGTCCCCGAGCCGCAACCGTGAGCTCGGCGGCCCGCGCCGGCTTGGCCCGGCGCGTCGCGCGGCGGCGCCTGCTCGCGGGCGCCGAGGACTGAAGCCCTCAGCCGGCGGCGAAACCGACCTCGGCGGTCATCGCCACCTGCCCGTCGGCGCGGATGGCGCGGAGCTGATAGCCGTCGCCGTCGGCGTCGGCGATGAAGCGCAAGAGCTGGTTGACGAAGGCCGGCCGCCGCGCCCGGAAGCTGAAGCGCGTGGCGTTCGCCCCTCGGGTCCGCATCGCCAGGTCGAGCAGCTTGGAGGCGATCAGGGGACCGTGGACGACGAGCGCCGGGTAGCCCTCGACACCGGTGGCGTAGGGGTGGTCGTAGTGGATGCGATGGCCGTTGAAGGTCACCGCCGAGAACCGGAACAGGTCGACCTCGTTCGGCGTGAAGTCCTCGACGGCGCCACCGCCGGGCAGCTCCGCGGTGGCCACGGGCTTCGGCAACGGCACCGGCTCGCCGGGGTTCAGATAGACGATCGTCTGGCGCTCCTCGAGCACGGGCGCGCCGGCCTGGGCGAAGTGCATCACCAACTCGACGAAGACGAGCTCGCCCTGGGCACCGGCCTTGCGCTCGACGTTCTCGATCGTCGTCGTCTTGAGGGTTTCCAGGCCGAGCCGGATCTCGCCCAAGCGCTGCATCGAGCCGCCGGCGAACATCCGCCGCTCCAGGCGGATCGCGGGGATGAAGCCGCCGCGCAGCGGATGGCCGTCCGGCCCGGTCGTGCCCTTGGTGACCGCCGGCAGAAAGAAGGCCCACTGCCGGCCGAGCGCCAGGGTGTCGCGGGTGGCGAAGCGCACGTCGCCGAGGGTGCTCGAAAAGCGCGCCGCGAGCTCGGGCGCGAGCGTGGCCGTCTCCTCCATCCGGCGGCCCACCGCCGCCTCGTAGTGCGCGATCTCGTCCGCCGTCAGCGCCGTCGCCGCCGTCATCGCTTCGAGCCTCCGAGTCAAACGCATTCGACATCCCGCAGGCATAGCGGCCAGGATGGCCGGCGGGCAAGCGGGCGGAAGGGGGAGAGCGGGGCGGTCGCCGCAACCTTTGCGGCGCGCCCGCATCGAAGACGCTCGCGGGCGGACGCGCTAGGGTCCGCTCGAACCGTTGCGCGAGAGGAGACCCCATGGCCTTCGACTTCGACCTCTTCGTCATCGGCGCCGGCTCCGGCGGGGTCCGCGCCGCCCGGATCGCCGCCGCCCACGGCGCTCGCGTCGCCATCGCCGAGCGGCAGTATCTGGGCGGCACCTGCGTCAATGTCGGCTGCGTGCCGAAGAAGCTGATGACCTTCGCCGCCTCCTACGCCCACCATCTCGAAGATGCGGCGGGCTTCGGCTGGCACGTCGGCGACGCCCGCCACGACTGGAGCGCCTTGATCCGCAACAAGGACCGCGAGATCGACCGGCTCAACCGCGCCTACGCCCGGCTGCTCGAGGGCCCTGGCGCCCGGGTGTTCTGGGGCGACGCGGTGGTCGAGGGGCCGAACACGGTGCGCATCGGCGACGAGACCGTCACCGCCGAGAAGATCCTCGTCGCCACCGGCGGGCGGCCGGTGCTGCCGGACGTCCCAGGCGCCAGGGAGCACGGCATCACCTCCGACAACGTGTTCTACCTCGACGAGATGCCCGAGCGGGTGCTCGTCGTCGGCGCGGGCTATATCGGCATCGAGTTCGCCGGCATTTTCGCGCGGCTCGGTGCCGCGGTGACGATGGCGCATCGCGGCCGCATGATCCTCAACGACAGCTTCGATCTGGACGCCCGCCGCGTGCTCCAGGACGAGCTCGCCAAGCAAGGCGTCGCTTACGCCTTCGACTGCAAGATCACCGGCGTGGAGAAGACCGGGCGCGGCCTTCTCGCCCACCGCTCCAACGGCGAGGCGATCGAGGTCGACCAGATCCTCTTCGCCATCGGCCGGGCGCCGAACACGGCGGGTCTCGGGCTCGAACACGTGGGCGTCGAGCTGCGCGGCAACGGCGCCATTCACGTCGACGCCGAGGACCGCACCAACGTCCCGTCGATCTTCGCCATCGGCGACGTCACCGACCGGGTCCAGCTCACACCGGTCGCGACCGCCGAGGGTCATGCCTTCGCCGACCGGCAGTTCGGTCGCCACCCGCGCGCCGTCACCTACGACAACATCCCGACCGCCGTCTTCGCCAATCCGCCGATGGCGCAGGTGGGGCTCACCGAGGAGCAGGCGATCGCGCGGTTCGGCGACGACCTCGACATCTACCAGGCCGAGTTCAAGGCGATGCGCTTCACGCTCGCCGCGCGCGACGAGAAGACCTTGATGAAAGTGATCGTCCGCGCCTCGACCGACCGCGTGCTCGGCGCCCACATGGTGGGCCAGGACGCGCCCGAGATCATCCAGGGCTTCGCCGTCGCGGTGAAGATGGGCGCGACCAAGGCCGACTTCGACGCCACCATCGGCATCCACCCGACCTCGGCGGAGGAGTTCGTCACCATGCGGACCCGCCGCCCGCCGCGCGCCGCCGAGGCCGCCGCCGGCTGAGTTCGGGCCGGGCAGCGCTGCGCTGGGGGTTGCTCCACGCCACCGCCGAGGGCCTGACCGCGCGCATCGCCGGCGCGGTCGAAGGCGCCTCGATGCGCGGGGCCGCGACGTGGTCGTGCGCCCGGTGGGCGACGGCGGGGCGGCCCCGAACTCGGCGGCCCCGACCGTGTCGTCGTCGCCTCGAGCCGTCTCCGCCGTTTCGCGCGCCGGCTGGTGCGCTGGTGCGGGGCGCGCGCCGCGGCGCTCACCCGACGTCGGGCGGTGCTGGTCGCGGTCTCGCTCGGCGCGGCCGGCGACGATGCGGCGGAATGGACCGCGCTTCGCACCCGCCTCGAGCGGTTCGGCGCAGCACCCGGCCGGCCTGCCGGCCGCGTCCGCGTGAGGGGGCTCAAGGGGCCGAGGCCGCCCATTCGCAAAGCGGCGTCTCGGCACCGCCGGCTTCGCGGGGGGTGCGCAACAAGCGGCAGGTGTCGTAGCCGGCCGCCTCGTAGGCGGCCTCGATCTCGGCCAGGGTCGCCGGGTCGAGCTCCGGCTCGCGGGCGAGGATCCAGGCGAAGTCGCGCGAGGGATGGGCCACCGCCGACCAGCGGTAGTCCTCGTCCAGGGCGATGACCACGTAGTCGCCGCCGGCGAACCAGCGCCAGGCACCCAGGAACTTCACGAAGGTGACCTCGAGCGCGGCGACGTCGGGGCCTTCGGTGAAGCGCGCCCGGCCGATCGCTTGATCGAGCGTGCCGTCGGCGGTGCGGCAGGCGTTGAGCACGCGCAGCCGGCCCGGCTCCTCGTCGCGGTTGTAGGTGGCGGTCACCGCGTAGGCGCACTGATCTTGAAACCAAGCGGGGATCGCCGCGACCTGATGCCAGGTGCCCAGATAGCGGGCGGGCTCGAAGCCGCGCACGGGGTCGACGGTTTGCGCGACCGCCGAGTTCGCGAGGGCGAGCGACGCGGCGGTGAGAAGGGTGGCGAGGGTGCGCACGGCGTCAGCCACGCCGCCGCTGGACGCCGTCGGCGAGCACGCAGAGCAGCTCGAACATCAAATTGACCCCGACCCAGGCGGTGTTGCCGCTGACGTCCCAAGGCGGGCTGACCTCGACGAGGTCGGCGCCCACGACCTCGAGGCCCATGATCCGGCGGATCAGGCGCTGCGCCTGCTGCACCCACAAGCCGCCGACCTCGGGGGTGCCGGTGCCCGGCGCCTGGCTCGGGTCGATGGCGTCGATGTCGAAGCTGACGTAGATCGGCTGCTTGCCGACGATGCGGCGGGCCTCGTCCATGACGTCGTCGACGCCGCGGTCGAAGACCTCCTCGACGTAGATCATCCGGACGCCGTGCTCGCGGGCGAACTCGACGTCGCTCATGTCGATCGAGGTCCCGCGCAGGCCGATCTGCACGACCCGCTCGGGGGCCAAAAGCCCCTCCTCGATGGCGCGGCGAAACGGCGTGCCGTGGCTGTCGAAGCCGCCAAAATAGGGCGGGTAGAGGTCGGAATGGGCGTCGACGTGGATCATGCCCAAGGGCGCGTCGGCGGCGAGCGCGCGCAGGATCGGCCAGGAGATCACGTGGTCGCCGCCGGCGGTGAGCGGCACCACGCCGGCGGCCGCGAGGTTGCGGTAGAAACCGGTGATCCGCTCGCGCGTGTCGTCCACACTCACCGGGTTGACCAGGACGTCGCCGAGATCGGCGCAGCGGGCCAAATGAAAGGGGGCCACCCGCGTCGCCTGGTTGACCAGCCGGATCATCGTTGAGAGGTCGCGCAGCTGGCGGGGCCCGTGGCGGGCGCCGGGCCGGTTCGACGTCGCGCCGTCGAAGGGCACGCCGACGAGCCCGATGTCGACCTCGCCGAGGTCGCTCGGCTCGCGGTGGGGCAGGCGCATGAAGGTGGGAATGCCGGCAAAGCGCGGCATGACGTTGCCGGGTACCGGCAAGAAACGCTCGTCCACCGCCGCCATCTCGATCTCCTCGCTCACGTCCTCATTGGCCGGTTCGGGCCGACGCGGTCCGCGGCGGCGCGTCGGCGAAGGCGCGCGCCAACAGCGCGAACCCGAGCACCGCCGAGACGACCGACGCGGCGAGGACGCCGCTCTTGGCCTGGTCGAGCTCGATGCTGGTGCCGACGGCGAGCTTGGCGACGAACAGCGCCATGGTGAAGCCGATGCCGCCGAGACAGCCGATGCCGATGATGCCCGACCAGTTGCCGCCCCGCGGGAACGCGGCGAGGCCGGTGGCGACGGCGGCCCAGACGCAGAGCACGATACCCAGCGGCTCGCCGATCAGGAGCCCGAAGAACGCGCCGATGGTGGGCAGGCCGATCCACGAGGCCGCGGCGGCCTGGCCCGCGGCTTCCGCCCCGGCGCCGTAGCCGCCACCGAGCGCCACCCCGGCGTTGAGGACGGCGAAGACGGGCATGATGAAGAAGACGCCGGAGCGCGCGTGGCCGAAGCGGCCGTAGAGGATGGCCAGCGCCCAGGCGCCGAGCGAGAGCAAGAGGGCGGTGGGGTTGACGCTCTCGGTGTAGAAGAGCGCGATCACCAGCACGGCGCCCAGATCGGCGATGATGGCGAGCGCCAACAAGAAGACCTTGAGTCCGAGCGGGACCCGGTCGCCGATGAGCGCGAGCACACCGACGGCGAAGGCGATGTCGGTCGCCATCGGCACGCCCCCGCCGCGGATCGTCGGTTCGCCGGAGTTGAGCGCGCCGTAGATCAGGGCTGGCGCCACCATGCCGCCGATCGCGCTGGCGATCGGCAGCGTCGCCCGGCGCAGCCCGGCGAGCTCGCCGACGCGGAACTCCCGCTTGATCTCCAGGCCCACGACGAAAAAAAGATCGCCATGAGCGCGTCGTTCACGAAATGGCCGAGGCTCAGCTCGAGGTGAAAGCCTCCGCAGATGAGGGCCGCGTGCAGGTGCTGCATCTCGAAATAGGCGCCCGCCCAGGGCGAGTTCGCCCCGGCGAAGGCCCCCACGGCACAGGATCAGCACGAGCCCGCTGGCGCTCTGGCCGGCCACGAGGCGGCGGACCGGCGCGGTCACGCGAGCGGTGAACGTGACCGTGTCGGCGGGGCTGACGGCGGCCATGCTGGTGTCCGTCTCGTGAAGCGGCTCGTGGCGGTTTCTATGGCGACCCGACGCGGGCGGGGTCAAGAGGCGGCCCGCCGCGCCGCCGTCGCCGAGGTCTGCATGAACGGCGCGTTCGCGCGGCGGCCACAAGGCGCGCCGAGGTCGTCGGCGCGCGTTCCCGCGCGCCTTAAGCTGGTTCTAAGAAGCGGTCCAACGTCCCGGCTGGACGTGGTTTTCCGCTGGGGCGGCTTGACTTCGGGGTGCGGCGTGGCATATGAAAAAACGAACCGCAACGGTCCTTATTGGAAGCGCCGTGATCCGCCTTTCCCGGATTGCCGATTACGGCATCGTGCTGATGACGGAACTCGCCAGGGCGCAGCGCTCGATGGCGACACCGGAACTGGCCGAGCGCACCCGCATCGCCCAGCCGATGGCCGGCAAGATCCTCAAGACGATGACCCGCGAAGGTCTCTTGTTGTCGCAGCGCGGCGCCAAGGGCGGCTATAAGCTGGCGCGACAGCCGTCGCTGGTGACGGTAGCGGAGATCATCGAGGCGCTCGACGGGCCGATCGCGCTCACCGCCTGCATCGAGTTCGGTGCGGGCGAGTGCGGGATCGAGGAGATCTGTCCGGCACGCTCCAACTGGCACCGCATCAACGCGGCGATACGCGATGCGCTCGACGGCATCTCGCTCGCCGACATGGCCGGTGGCTGGCGACTGGGTCAGGGCGGCCTGATCATCGAACATCCGGTCCGCGCCGCGGCAGCCGGATCCGAACTGGGGGACTGAGGATGGCGACTGCGCTCGAAACCGTTCAGGAGTATACGGGGCACGAGTACAAGTACGGCTTCTACACCGACATCGAGGCCGACTACGCCCCCAACGGCCTGAACGAAGAGATCATTCGCTTCATCAGCGCCAAGAAGCACGAGCCGGAGTGGCTCACCGAGTGGCGCTTGGAGGCCTACCGGCGCTTTCAGGACATGGAGCAGCCGGACTGGCAGAAGCCGAACGTCGGCTACATCGACCTGCAGGCCATTAGCTACTACGCCGCGCCCAAGCAGACCGAGGCCCCGAAATCCCTCGACGACATCGATCCGGAGATCCGCCGCACCTACGAGAAGCTCGGCATCCCGATCGAAGAGCAGAAGATGCTCGCGGGCGTCGCCGTCGACTACGTCTTCGACAGCGTTTCGGTGGCGACGACGTTCAAGGCCAAGCTGAAGGAGCTCGGCATCGTCTTCTGCTCGATCTCCGAGGCGGTGCAGGAGCACCCGGAGCTGGTGCAGAAATATCTGGGCTCGGTGGTGCCCCAGGGCGACAACTACTTCGCGGCGCTGAACTCGGCGGTGTTCACCGATGGAAGCTTCGTCTACGTGCCGAAGGGCGTGCGCTGCCCGATGGAGCTGTCGACTTATTTCCGGATCAACGCCGCCGGGACCGGACAGTTCGAGCGCACACTGATCATCGCGGATTCCGGCTCCTATGTGAGCTATCTCGAGGGCTGTACCGCGCCGCAGCGCGACGAGCACCAGCTCCACGCCGCGGTGGTCGAGCTCGTCGCCCTCGACGACGCCGAGATCAAGTATTCCACGGTGCAGAACTGGTATCCCGGTGACCATCACGGCAAGGGCGGCGTCTACAACTTCGTGACCAAGCGAGGCTTGTGCCGCGGCAAGCGCTCGAAGATCAGCTGGACCCAGGTGGAAACCGGGTCTGCGATCACCTGGAAATATCCGAGCTGCGTGCTGCAGGGCGACGACAGCATGGGCGAGTTCTACTCGGTCGCGGTGACCAATCACGCCCAGCAGGCCGATACCGGCACCAAGATGACCCACATCGGCAAGAACACCCGCTCGCGCATCGTCTCGAAGGGCATTTCGGCCGGCCACGCCGACCAGACCTATCGCGGGCTCGTGCGGGTGTTGAAGGGAGCGGAGAACGCGCGCAACTATACCCAGTGCGACTCGATGCTGATCGGTGACAAGTGCGGCGCGCACACCGTCCCCTATATCGAAGCCAAGAACCCGACAGCGAAGGTGGAGCACGAGGCGACCACCTCGAAAATCTCCGACGACCAGCTCTTCTATTGCCGGGCCCGCGGCATCTCCGAGGAGGACGCGGTGGCGCTCGTGGTCAACGGCTTCGCGCGCGAGGTGATGGACGAGTTGCCGATGGAGTTCGCGGTGGAGGCCAAAAAGCTGTTGGCCATCTCGCTCGAGGGCAGCGTCGGCTGACGCCCGTCTCGGCGCACTCGTCCCAAACATGAAGGCCGGCCCGACGCGGCCGGCCGCCAACGTCCGGAAGATCTGATGCTGAAGATCGAGAACCTGCACGCGCGCATCGAGGGCGTCGACGAAGGCGAAATCCTGAAGGGTCTCGACCTCGAGGTGAAGCCCGGCGAGGTGCACGCCGTCATGGGCCCGAACGGTTCGGGCAAGTCGACGCTCGCCTACATCCTCGCGGGCCGCGACGGCTACGAGGTCACCGACGGCAGTATCAGCTTCGACGGCGAGGACGTCCTCGAGATGGAGCCGGAGGAGCGCGCCGCCGCCGGGCTCTTTTTGGCGTTCCAGTACCCGATCGAGATCCCGGGCGTCGCCAACATGTACTTCCTGCGGACGGCGCTCAACGCCATCAAGAAGGCGCGCGGCGAGCCGGAGGTCGACGCGGCGTCGTTCATGCGCCTGTTGCGCGAACAGGCCGAGATCGTTGGCATCCGTGCGGACCTCTTGAAGCGCGACGTCAACGCCGGTTTCTCCGGCGGCGAGAAAAAGCGCAACGAGATTTTGCAGATGGCGGTGCTGCAGCCGAAGCTCGCCGTACTCGACGAGACCGACTCGGGCCTGGACATCGACGCCCTGCGCACCGTGGCGGACGGCGTCAATCGCCTCCGCAGCCCCGAGCGCGGCATCGTGGTCATCACGCACTACCAGCGGCTGTTGCAGTACATCGTCCCGGACCATGTCCACGTCCTGGTCGGCGGCCGGATCGTGCGCTCCGGCGACAAGACGCTGGCGCACGAGCTCGAGGCCAAGGGCTACAGCGATCTGTTGGCGGAGCTCGGCATCTCGGTGCCGGCCGACGCCCTCGAAGCGACGGCGTGAGGTGACGTCATGCCCGTACGGCGCATCGAACCCGCCGCCGACTACGCCCGGCTCTTCGAGCAGGTGCGGGGGCGGCTCGCCGGCGACGCCGAGCGGCGTGCCCGGAGCTTCGCGCGCTTTGAAGAACTCGGCTTTCCGAATCAGCGCGCCGAGGCCTGGAAGTACACGAGCCTCAAGTCGCTCGCCGAGAACGCCCCTGGCGCGCCGGCGCCCGTCGCGGTCCGGCGCGTCGACCTCGAGCCCTATCTTCTGAGTGGCGACGTCAAGCGGCTGGTCTTCGTCAACGGCTTTCTGGCGGCGGAGCTCTCGGACCTCGACGACCTGCCGGCCGGGCTGACGGTGGCGAGCTTCGACGAGCGGGTGAGTCACGAGGGCGCACTGCTGGCGGACGCCACCGCCGAGCGCTCGCTCACCGCGCTCAACGCCGCTTTGGCGCACGGCGGCGCCGTGGTCGAGGTGGCGGACGGCACCGACGTCAGCCCGACGCTGCAGCTCGTCTTCGTCCAGGCCGGTGAAACGGCGACGATGGCGAGCCCGCGCAACGTCGTCCGCGTCGGCGCCGGTGCCAAGCTCACCATGGCGGAGACGCATGTGGCGCTGGCCGACGCCGGCGTGACCAACATGGTCAATCGCTTCGAGGTGGCCGAGGCGGGCGCGCTTACGGTCGACAAGCTGCAGTTCGGCCGGGGCCGGTCGGTGTCGATCGGCCAGACGGTCATGCGCGTAGCCCAGGAGGGGCGGCTGGCGCAGACCACCGTCTCCGCCGGCGGCGCACTCGTGCGCAACGAGACCTTCGCCCGTCTCGAGGGGCCAAAAGCCGATCTGGATCTCAACGGCGCCTACATCCCGCGCCGGGGCGAGCACATCGACACCGCGATCCGCATCGAGCACCGCGCCCCCGACTGCCCGAGCAACCAGTTCTACAAGGGCATCCTGGCGCCGGGTGGTCACGGCGTCTTCGCCGGCAAGATCTACGTCGACCGTGTCGCCCAGCGCACCAACGCCTATCAGCAGAACGACAACCTGATGCTCGCGCGCGACGCCGAGATCGACACCAAACCCGAGCTCGAGATCTACGCCGATGACGTCAAGTGCTCGCACGGGGCGACCGTCGGCGAGCTCGACGACGTCGGCATGTTCTACCTGCGCTCCCGCGGCATCGACAAGGAGACGGCGCAGGCGATCTTGACCTTCGCCTTCGCGGGCGAGGTCATCGAGCGGCTCGCTCACGCCGACTCGCAGCACCACGCCCGCCGCGCCATCCTGGAGCGGCTCCCCGGCGGGGAGAAACTCGTGGAGCTCGTCTGACATCATGGCCGATCACGTCTTCTCGAAGCTCGACGTCGCGAAGGTGCGGACGGACTTCCCGATCCTTTCGACCGAGATGCACGGCCGCCCGCTGGTCTATCTCGACAACGCGGCGAGCACGCAGAAACCGAGGTGCGTGATCGACGAACTCTCCCGTTTTCTGCGCGAGGACTACGCCAACATCCACCGCGGCGTCTACGATCTGTCGATGCGCGCGTCCGAGGCACATGAGGGCGCGCGTGCGACGGTCCAGCGGTTCTTGAACGCGGGCGAGCCGCGCGAGGTGATCTTCACCCGCAACGGCACCGAGGGCATCAACCTCGTCGCCCAGTCCTTCGTCCGGCCACGGGTGAAGCCGGGCGCGAAGGTGGTCGTCTCGCGCATGGAGCACCACGCCAACATCGTGCCCTGGCAGATGCTCGAGGAGGCGGTCGGGCTCGAGCTCGACGTGGTCGAGCTGACCGCGGAGGGCGAGCTCCGCCTCGATGAGCTCGAGGCCAAGATCGACGCCGACACGGTGTTGGTGTCGCTGCCCTGGGTCTCGAACGTGCTCGGTACCGTCAACCCGGTCCACCGCATCGTCGAGATGGCCCACGCCAAGGGCGTGCCGGTGCTCCTCGACGCTTGCCAAGCGGTCCAGCACCTGCACGTCGACGTCCAGGACGTCGGCTGCGACTTTCTCGTGTTCTCCGGCCACAAGATCTACGGGCCTTCGGGCATCGGCGTGCTGTGGGGCAAGGCCGAGCACCTCGAAGCGATGCCGCCTTATCAGGGCGGCGGCGAGATGATCGGCTCGGTGTCCTTCGAGCGGACCACCTTTGCCGATCTGCCCTTCAAGTTCGAGGCCGGCACGCCGGCGATCGAGGCCGCACCCGCGCTCGCCAAGGCGCTGGACTACATCGCCGCCCTCGGGCTCGACGCCATCAAGGCGCACGAGGATGCGGTGCTCGCCTACGGCACGCGCGCCTTGAAACAGATCAAGGGGTTGCGTCTGTTGGGCGAAGCGCCCCACAAGTCGAGTGTGTTGTCGTTCGTGATGGACTGCGCGCATCCGCACGACATCGGCACGCTGGTCGACCTCGACGGCGTGGCGATCCGCACCGGCCACCACTGCGCGCAGCCGCTGATCGAGTCCATGGGCCAGCCGGCGGCGGCGCGGGCCTCGATCGGGGTCTACAACACGACCGACGACATCGACGCGCTGGTGGCCAGCCTGCAGCGCGTGGTCGAAAAGCTGGGCTAGGAGGGACGACGCCATGGACGACGGCCAGCAGCCCCGCGACGAAGAAGCGGTCGCGCGCGCTCAGGCCTTTCTCGACAGCCCGCGCGAGGACGCCGATGACGCGCTCACGCCCGCGCGGCGCGCCCATGTCGAGGCGCTCGGCGAGAAGGTCATCGCCGCGCTCAAGACCTGCTACGATCCGGAGATCCCGGTCGACATCTACGAGCTCGGGCTGATCTACAAGATCGACATCGATGACGACGACCGCGTCTTGATCGACATGACGCTGACCTCGCCGATGTGCCCGGTGGCGGAAAGCCTGCCACCGCACGTGGAGATGACGGTGGCGGCGGTCGAGGGCGTGGAGGGCTGTACCGTCGCCGTCGTCTGGGAGCCCCCGTGGAACCCGTCGATGATGAGCGAGGAAGCCCAGCTCGAGCTCGGCATGATCTACTGACGGTGGGTGGCGGCGCGCATGGGCGGGTTCCAGAGGAGCCGGCTCGCCGCTGCCCGCCGCGCCGCAACGCACGGCAAGCGCCGTCGATGCCGCCGGCGCTCGCGCGGCGGTGCTGCTCGAGCCACGGCGCCGGCGCAGCGCGCGCATCAAGAGGCGTCGCGGGCTCGCCGCGCCGGCATCGACCGCCGGCGGCCTGAGCTTCGACGGGCTCCGCCCGCGGACCCGGACGCGGAAGGCGTGCTACGACCGCGCCCGCGGGCGCGACGTCATCGGCGTCGCCCTCGACGACCCCTTCCTCGAAGGCTTGATGGCCGGCTACACCTTGTGGGTCGACGAGCCGCTGACGCCGGGCGGGTCGAGCTCACGCTCGCGGGCTCGCGCGACAGCCTCGCCCGGTTGATCGACGCCTGCCCCTGACGCCGGCGGGCGGCGCAGCGCCAAGCAGGAGGGCCAGCGATGCAGGTGTTCGAGCGCGTCGCCGACTGGCGCGGGGAGCGCCGCCGCCTCACCGGCACGCTCGGCTTCGTGCCGACGATGGGTGCACTCCACGCGGGCCATCTCTCGCTGATCGACCGCAGCCTCGCCGAGAACGCCGCCACCCTGGTCTCGATCTTCGTCAATCCGACGCAGTTCGAGAACCCAAACGACCTCGCCACCTATCCGCATCGCATGGCCGAGGACCGCGCCCAGCTGGAAGCGCGCGGCGTGCCCTATCTGTGGACGCCGCGGCGCGAGGAGATGTACGCCGACGCCTACCGCTACCGGGTGAGCGAGAGCGACTATTCCCGCATCTTGTGCGGCGCGCACCGGCCCGGGCACTTCGACGGCGTGCTCACCGTCGTCATGAAGCTCCTCAACGTCGCCCAGGCCGACCGGGCCTATTTCGGCGAGAAGGACCACCAGCAGCTTCAGCTCGTGAAGGGCATGGTCGACGCCTTCTTCCTGCCCACCGAGATCGTGCCGTGTCCGACGGTGCGCGAGGAGGACGGCCTCGCCCTCAGCTCGCGCAACCTTAAGCTCTCGGCGCACGACCGCGCCAAGGCCGCCGCCTTCCCGCAGGCCCTCATCACCAGTGCCACCGCCGCGCAAGCCCGCGCCACCCTCGAGGCCCAGGGCTTCGCCGTCGACTACGTCGAGGACCGCGACGGCCGCCGCTTCGGCGCGGTGCGCATCGGCGACGTGCGGCTGATCGACAACGTCCTGCTGGGCTGAGGCGCGCCGGCGCCGGCTGGCGATCGGCCCACGGTGCGACGCGATATTCTCGCGTAACCCGCTGTGAGCGAACAGAAAAAAGCGGCTTTGGGTTGGTTTTCGCAGCTCGGCTTGCCCCGGCCCGCTTCCCCGGAGAACGCGCCCTGGCGCACCACGACCTTACGCGAAATAGGACCGCGCGCCTAGTGCGGCGCCGATCCCGTCCGCTCCCCGAGATCACCGGCAACGGCCGGGCTCGGCCCGGAGGCGACGAAACGCCACGCCGCCCGGGCGGCTCTTCAGGTGAAGGTTTTCGGATGCGGGCGGAGCACGCTGTTGGCGCGCGGGAGGCTCGCCGGCCTCGGAAAACCTTCACCGCTCTCGCCCATACCGATGCGCTGAGCTTACGCCTCCTCCCGTCGCATCCCGCCCGTCGCGAGCGGGGTCGATGTCGTGTGAGCGGTGCGGTGGCGAGGGGAGCGTTCGCCCTTACCGCGCGTCGTCGCGGCGGCAAGGTCGTCGCGTCGGATCACCCCTGCGCCGTCGCCGCCCGCAGCCGCGTCAGCGCGAGCACCGTGTCGATCGTGGGCGTGGGCAGGTCGACGATGCGGCCGAGCTCCTGCACCGCGGTGACCAGAGCGTCGAGCTCGAGGGGGCGGCCGCGCTCGAGGTCCTGCAGCATCGAGGTCTTGTGGGCGCCGACGGCGGCGGCGCCGTCGATGCGCTTGTCGACGTCGATCGCAAAGCGCACGCCCAGCTTCTCGGCGATCGCCTGGGCCTCGAGCATCATCCGCCGCGCCACGTCGCGGGTGCCGGGATCGGCGCAGAGGACGTCGAGGGTCGCACCGGTGAGCGCGCTGATCGGGTTGAAGGAGAGGTTGCCCCAGAGCTTGACCCAGAGCTCGTCGCGGATCTTGGGCCGCACCGGCGCCTTGAGCCCCGCCGCCTGTAGCACCTTCGAGAGCGCCTGGGCGCGCGCCGAGCGCTCACCCGAGGGCTCGCCGAGCGAATAGCGGTCGCCCTCGATGTGGGTGACCACACCGGGCTCCTTGACCTCCGCCGCCGGGTAGACGACGCAGCCGAGGACCCGCTCCGGCCCGATGCCCCGCCACTGCACGCCGCCGGGGTCGATGGTCTCGATGCGGTGGTCCTCGTACGGGCCCTCGAGCTTGTAGAAGTACCACCAGGGCACGCCGTTGACGGCCATGACGACAGCGGTGTCGGGGCCGAGGAGCGGCTGCATCGTCTCGACCACGCCCGGCACCTGATGCGCCTTGAGCGTGACGATGACGTAGTCCTGGGGGCCCAGCTCCGCCGCGTCCTCGCTGGCCGTGACCGGCACGTTGATCCGCGCGTCGCCCTCGATCAGCGTCAGGCCGTTGCGCCGCATCGCCTCGAGATGGGGCCCGCGGGCGACGAGGCCGACCTCGGCGCCGCCTTGGCCGAGCTTGGCGGCGAGGTGGCCGCCGATGGCGCCGGCGCCGTAGATGCAGATCCTCATCACGCCACCCCCAGCTTCTCGGCCAGGCCGATGCGCTGCATCTTGCCCGTCGCCCCCTTCGGGATCTCGGGGAGGATCAGCACTTTCCGGGGCACCTTGAAGTCGGCGAGGTGCGCGGCCGCGAAGTCCTTGAGCTCGCGCTCGCTCGCCTGTCGGCCCTCCTTGAGCACGACGGCGCACGCCACCTCCTCGCCGAGCTTGGCGTGGGGCATGGCGAAGGTGACCACCTGCTGCACCGCCGGGTGGTCCATCAGGCACTCGTCGACCTCGAGCGGCGAGACCTTCTCGCCGCCGCGGTTGATGATCTCCTTCAAGCGCCCGGTGATGCGGAGATAGCCCTCGGCGTCGAGCGCGCCCTGATCGCCGGTCCTGAACCAGCGCCGGCCCTCGTGCTCGAAGAAGGCCTTGGCGTTGGCGTCGGGGTTGGCCTCGTAGGCCGGGGTGACGTTGGGCCCCGAGATGCAGACCTCGCCGGCCTCGCCCTGGGCCAGGAAGGTGCCCTCGGCCTCGTCGGCGACGCGGATCTCGGGCCCGGCGGCGATGCCGACCGAGCCGGGCTTGCGGGGCGCGGGCGGCAGCGGGTTGGAGGCCATCTGGTGCGCCGCCTCGGTCATGCCGTAGCTCTCGATCACGGGGCAGTGGAAGGTCGCCTCCAGCGCTTCCATCACCTGCGGCGGCAGCGAGGACGACGACGAGCGGATGAAGCGCAGGCCCGCGGCCTCGCAGGCCGCCTTGTTGCGCTCGGCGCGGGCGAGGATGGCCTGGTGCATCGTCGGCACGGCGGTGTACCAGGTGGGCTTCGCCTGCTCGAGCCAGGAGAAGAACCTGAGGGCGTTGAAGCCCGGCGTGCAGACGACGCCGCCGCCCGCCGCGAGCGTCGCCAGCACCGCCGCCATCAGCCCGTGGATGTGAAAGAGCGGCATGATGTTCAAGCAGCGGTCGGCCGCCTCGAGCTCGAGGGTCGACGCGATGTGGCCGGCCGACGCGGCGAGATTGCGCTGCAGCAGCGGCACGAGCTTGGGGCGCGAGGTGGTGCCGGAGGTGTGCAGCACCAGGCCGACGTCGTCCGCTTCGGCGAGGCCGGTGCCGGCGGCCGGCGCCTCCGCCGCCACCTCCTCGGGGCGCAGCGCGAAGTCGCCGGCGGCGGAGCCTTCCTTCACGTAGAGGCGGATGACCTGGATGCCGCGCCGGCGGGCGACGGCGACGGCCGGGCTCTCGTCGTCCTCGGCGACGATCAGCGCCTTGGCGCCCAGATCGGCGAGGTAGAAGTCGAACTCCTCCTCGCGATAGGCCGGATTGAGCGGGGCGGTGACGGCACCGGTGGCGACGGAGACGAAGCAGCTCGCCATCTCCGGGCCGTTGGGCAAGACGATCGCCACCCGGTCGCCGCGGCCGACCCCCAGGACGTTCAGCGACTGCCGGGTCGCCTTGGCGAGCCGGTCGAGGCCGCCGTAGTCGAGCCAGGGCCGGCCGGGCGCGCCGATGGCGGGGCGGTTGTGGTGGTGGCCGGCGAAGAGATCGGCGATGGTCTCGGCCGTCATCGAGCGCTGTCCTTTCGCTCTGGTTCTTGGTGACGAACGGGCCGGCTATTCGGCCGCTTGCGCCGCCGTCTTGCGCCGGCGCCACAGCGGCTTGAGCAGCGGCAGCAGGAACAAGAGCGCCGCCAAGGCGACGAGGGTAGCCGAGATCGGCCGCTCGATGAAGGTCATCGGATCGCCCCGGGCCGAGATCAGCGCCTGGCGGAAGGCCTTCTCCATGATCGGGCCGAGCACCACGGCCAAGACCAGCGGCGCCAGCGGGTAGTTCAGCTTGCGCAAGACGTAGCCGAACACGCCGAAGACCACGATCAGCCAGACGTCGTGCATGGTCTGGTTGGGCGCGTAGCCGCCGACGATGCAGAGCGTGAACACCATCGGCACGAGGATGGTGAAGGGCATCCTGAGCGCCCAGACGAAGAGCGGGATCAACAGGATGTTGACCAGCACGGCGAGGGCGTTGGCGGTGTAGAGGCTGGAGATCAGGCCCCAGACGAAGGCCGGCTGCTCGATGAACAGCATCGGGCCGGGCATCAGCCCCCACATCACCATGCCGCCCAGGAGCAGCGCCGTGGTCGGCGAGCCGGGGATGCCGAGGGTGAGCATCGGCAACAGCGAGCCGGTGCTGGCGGCGTTGTTGGCGGCCTCGGGGGCGACGACGCCCTCGACCGCGCCCTTGCCGAACTTCTCGGGCGTCTTCGAGGCGGTCTTGGCCATGCCGTAGGCCATCAGCGCCGCCGGCGTCGCGCCGGCGGCGGGCAGCGTGCCGACGAAGAAGCCCATCACCGAGCTCGAGACCATCGTGCGGACGGTGCCGGCGAACTCGCGAAAGCCCTTCAGCATGTCGCGCACGCCGACCTGCGCGTTCATCACCTTGGGCTGGGCGCGGGTCTGCTCGAGCGTCCACAGGATCTCGCCGATGCCGTAGATGCCGATAGCCAACACCAAAAAGCTGATGCCGTTGTAGAAGCCGGGCAGATCGAAGAAGACCAGCCGCGGCTGGCCCGAGATCAAATCGAGGCCGACGGTGCTCAACACCAACCCGAAGGCGATCATCAAGATCGTCTTCAAGACGTCGTCACCACCGAGGCCGACGAAGGTGGTAAAGGCCAAGAGGACGAGGGCGAACTCTTCGGCCGGGCCGAAGGCGAGGGCGAACTCGGCCAAGGGCTGGGCGAAGAGGGTGAAGAGGATCACCGAGATCGTGCCGCCGACGAAGGAGGCGACGCTGGCGGCGATCAGGGCGGCGCTGGCCTTGCCCTGGTTGGCCATCGGCCGGCCGTCGAAGGTGGTGGCGACCGCCGTCGAGGCGCCGGGAATGCCCAACAGGATCGAGCTGATCGCGCCGCCGTACATCGCGCCGTAGTAGAGCGCGGCGAGGAAGATGATCGCCGATTCGGGCGGCACCACGAAGGTCATCGGCAACAGGATGGCGACGCCGTTGATCGAGCCGAGCCCGGGCATCGCGCCGATGAAGAGCCCCGCCGAGACGCCGAAGACGATGAGCGCCAGGTTCAAGGGTGCCAGCGAGGTGGCGAAGCCGGCGCCGAGGAGGCTCAGGATTTCCATGACGTCCTCTTCCGGCCGTCAGAAGAAGATGGCGTAGAGGGGCACGAACAGCGGCTCGCTGACCCCCTTGGGCAGGACGATCTTCAAGGTCACCTCGAAGAAGAAGAAGATGAAGACCGGCACCGCCAGCGTGATCGCGGTGGTCAGCGGCCAGCGATGCTGGCCGAGAACGCGCAGAGAGAAGACCAAAAAGGCGATGAGGGCGCCATAGGTCCCCAGCACGTGGATGAGACCGACGGTCAGCGCCAGCGTCCCGGCGACGATCAACAGCCGCCGCCAGGAATGGGGCAGGAAGAAGGGTCCGCCGTCACCCGCCCGCCGCCAGGCGCGCAGCTCGCGCAGGAAGATCGCCGCGGCGCAGACGAACATGATGAGCCCGAGCCAGAACGGGAACGCCCCGCCCCCGGGCCCGGAGCCCCTGACCCAGCCGATCGGCAGCACGGTGGCGTGCCACATGAACCAGCCCGACAGCCCCATCAGCGCCAGGGCCGTCACCCACTCGGCGGTGCGCATCGATGCCTTCCGGTGATGGGCGAGGAGAACGACAGGAGCGGGGGCCGCCGGCCCCTCGCGCTCACGACGAGGCCGCGGGCTCAGCCGCTGAGTTCGCCCAGCTGCTCCAACAGCTCGCGGTGCTTGTCGCGCTCGGCCAGGAAATACTCCTGCAGCGCGTCGCCGGTGAGCAGGTCGGTCAACAGCGCCTGCTCGGCGGCGTACTCCTGCCACTCCTCGGTGGCGGCCACCTGCTCGAACATGTCGACGTAGAACGCCTGCGCCTCGGCCGGCATGTCGGACGGGCCGACGAAGCTGCGCTGCATGCTGTAGACGAGGTCGTGGCCGAGCTCGCGCATCGTCGGCACCTCGGGCATGATGTCGAGGCGCTCCTCGGTGAAGGTCGCGATCGGGCGCGACTCGCCGGCCTTCCAGAAGGCGAGCTGCTCGCTCGGGTTGTTGACGGTGGAATCGACGTGCCCGCCGACCAGGTTTTTCGCGACCGTGCCGCCGCCGCCGAACGGCACGTAGGTGACCTCGAGGCCGAACTCCTGCTCGAGCAGCGCGGTGACCAGGCTGTCCTCCTGGCCGGTGCCGGTGCCGCCCATGCGCCAGTCGCCGTCCGCCTCCTGCACCGCCGCGACGTACTCCTCGAGGGTGGTGACGTCGCTGTCGGCGTCGACCCACAAGACGAAGGTGTCGACCGCCAGCCGCGCGATCGGCGTGAACGCTTCGATGTCGACGCCGATGTCGTTGCGCAGCGGTGTCGTGTAGTAGCTGTTGAGGGTCGCCATGACGGTGTGGGCGTCGCCCGACTTGCCCTCGAGGTAGCGCAGCGCCTCCGCCCCCGAGCCACCGCCCTTGTTGATCGGCAAGAGCGGCATCGGCGCGAAGTCGTTCTTTTGGATGATCGACTGGAACAGCCGGGCCAAACGGTCGGCGCCGCCGCCCTGACCGGCCATGATCACCATCTCCACCGGCTTGTTGGGCTGCCAGTCCTGGGCCTGGGCCGGCGCCTGGGCCAACAGGGCCGCCGCGGCGGCGGCCGTCAGGGCGGCTCGTCTCGTCGTCGCCAACATCGTCAACATCCTCCCTTGTCAAGCCCGCCGGCATGCCGGGCCTTGTTGTCTAACACATAAAGGCATAATCGTTTAACGCGAGCACGTTGGTCGGGAAGGCGCCCCCGGACCAAGACCGTACCGCGGTGGTGCTAAAGGCTATCTTCACCGTTGTCCACCACCCGCGCGCGGGATTTTGTCGCAAACCAAGCACATATAATGTTGAAAACGGCGAATCGCGACGCCTTCAACACTTTTTCGCGCGCCGGCACGCTCCGGCCGATCGGTGGTTGCGCCGGCGGCCGCGAGGCGTAGGACGAAGCGACGCAACGCCGCGTGCGAGGAGGTGGAGATGGTCGGTCACGGCTACGATGCGGGACGTCTGGACCTACCCTTCGTCGGGCCCGCAACCTTTGCGAAGGCCCCCGTCGTCACCGACTGGGCCCGGCTCGACGCCGACATCGCCGTCCTGGGCGCGCCGTTCGACATGGGCACGCAATACCGCTCGGGCGCGCGCATGGGCCCGCGCGGCATCCGCCAGGCCTCCACGCTCTTCGCCTTCGGCCACGCCGGCGCCTACGACCACGAGGACGACGTCACCTATCTGCCGCGCGACCGCTACCGGCTGGTCGACGCCGGCGACGTCGACATCGTCCACACCGACACCGTGACCAGCCTCGCCAACGTCGAGCTCGCGGTGCGGGCGCTGTTGGAGCGCGGCGCCTTGCCGGTGCTGCTCGGCGGCGACCACGCCGTCAGCGCGCCGGCGATCGCTGCCTTCGCCGCGCACGGCCCGCTGCACGTCGTCCAGTTCGACGCCCATCTCGACTTCGTCGACGAGCGCCACGGGGTCCGCTTCGGCCACGGCAACTGCATGCGCCGCGCCGCCGAGATGGAGCACGTCACCGGGCTCACCCAGCTCGGCATCCGCAACGTCTCCTCCACCGCGAAGGACGGCTACGATGCCGCCCGGGCGATGGGCTCGACGATCCTCTCGGTCCGCCATATCCGCGATCTCGGCGCGGAAGCGGTGCTCGAGCGCATCCCCGCGGACGCGCGCTACTACGTCACCATCGACATCGACGGCTTCGACCCGTCGATCGCGCCGGGCACCGGCACGCCCAGCCACGGCGGCTTCACCTATTACGAGGTGCTGGAGCTGTTGCAGGGCCTCGCCGGACGCGGCCGGATCGTCGGCCTCGATTGCGTCGAGGTGGCGCCGGCCTACGACGTCGGCGAGATCACCCAGATCCTGGCGGCGCAGCTCGTCTTGAACGCCCTCGGCTTCGTCATGCACGCCCGCGACGAGGCGGGCGCGCCGCCGGCGGAGGCGTGAGCCGCGCCGCGGCCGCGGCCGGCGCGGGTGCTGCCCTTAAGGGCTGGCGAGCTCGGCGGTGCCTTCGACGGTCACCTGCACGCGGCTCGTGCCGACGGTGAGCGCGGGCGGCGCCGCGTCGGCCATCATCGCCTCGGCCCGCCGCGCCCGGGGCGTCGGCCCGCCGCCGTCGATCCGCACCGCCAGCCAGCCGACGACCTCCTGGTCGAGGGCTTGGGCCGCGACCTCGGCCCGCGCCCGCATCGCCGCGATGGCGGCGCGGACCAGCGCGTCGCGCACGTCATCGGCGCGGGCCTCGGAGAGGTGGGCGCCGAGCCCCTGGGTGGCGAGGCCCTGGCCCTGCAGCGTCGCGACCGCGTCCACCACCGCGCCGCGGTCACCGCCGTCGAGCGTGAGCGTCTGGCGCGCCAGCCAGCGCTCGACCCGGTCGTCGTCGCTGAGCGGGCGGACGGCGTAGGCGCCGGTCTCCGCCTCCAGCGCCGCATCGGCGGGGATCGCCGCGAGCGCGTCGGCCATCAGGGCGTTGAGCTCGGCCTGCGCCGCGGTGGGATCGGCGGCGGTGGCGCGCGCCTCGAGCCGCGCCGTGAAGCGGTCGTTGTCGACCTCGCGGGCGGCGGTCTCGGCGAGGCTGAGCTCGCCGGCCTGGGCGAGCGACGCCGTGATCAGGAGGAGCGCAGTTGTCAACAAGCGCAAGGTCCATCTCCCTTCGCATGGCGCGGCGCGCGCCCGGCGAGCCGGACGTCGCGTCGTCGGCGCAAGAACAACGGCGAGACGGCTGAACGGTCGGTGAGTGCGATCTGCACGGTGACGGTCGCGCCCGGCGCGCCGCTGGCGGCAGAAGCCGAGCCGCCCGCCCGGCTCGGCGGCGAAGACGACGCGGTCGCGAGCGCCGCCGACCGGCGAGGGTGCCTCGCCACATGCCGGCAGCGCCACCCGGGCGCGACCTCGTGTGCCCCCGCTTTCGCCTTGACCGGCGCGGGCAGGCGTGGTTCCCGCCCGAGGGTGGCGCCGCCGCCCGGTCGCGACTGGCACGGGGCTTGCACGCGGAGGGCGAGGGATCGACGCCTGAGGAGGACATCGGATGCGGCATGTCGCAACGGGCGCGGCGCTGTTCGCGTTGGCGGCGGGGCCCGCCGCGGCGCTGGACGAGTTGACCTTCGGGACCAACTGGAAGGCGCAGGCCGAGCACGGTGGCTACTACCAAGCGGTGGCGACCGGGCTCTACGAGGAGCACGGCCTCGACGTCACCATCCGTGAGGGCGGCCCGCAGGTGAACCACGGCCAGCTCCTCGCCGCCGGCCGCATCGACCTCTACATGGGCGGCAACATGTTCACCGGCTTCAACTACGTCGAGAACGACATCCCGGCCGTGACCATCGCCGCCATCTTCCAAAAGGAGCCGCAGGTGCTCCTGGCGCACCCGGACCAGGGCATCGACGGCTTCGCGGACCTGCGGGACAAGACGATCCTCGTGGGCCAGGGCGGGCGGATCACCTACTGGCGCTGGCTCAAGTCGGAGTTCGGGCTCACGGACGACCAGCTCGAGCCCTACACCTTCAACCCCGCCCCCTTCATCGCCGATCCCGAGAAGGTGCAGCAGGGCTACGTCACCTCCGAGCCGTTCGCGATTCAGCGCGAGGGCGGCTTCGAGCCGGTCGTCTTGATGATGGCGGATGCCGGCTACGACACCTATTCGACGACGATCGTCGTCATGCGGCCGTTCTTGGAGGAGAACCGCGACGCCGTGCAGCGCTTCGTCGATGCCTCGATCCGCGGCTGGGTGAGTTATCTCTACGGCGATCCCGCGCCGGGCGACGCGCTGATCCTCGAGGACAACCCCGACATGACGCCCGAGCAGCTCGCCTTCTCGCGCGAGAAGATGCGGGAATACGGCATCGTCGACAGTGGCGACGCGCGCGAGCTCGGCATCGGCGCCATGACCGACGAACGCTGGGCCAGCTTTTGGGAGAAGACGGTGGACTGGGGCGTCTATCCCGAGGACATGGACTACCGCCAAGCCTACACCCTCGACTTCGTCAACAAGGGTGTCGGCCTCGACCTCAAGGCCGAGCTGAGCGAGTGAGCGTCGAGACGCTCGCCCGGCCCTCGGCCCGCAGCAAGCCGACGCTGGTCGAGCTGCAGGGGGTCCAAAAGACCTTCGCCAACGGCACGGTTGCGCTCGAGAACCTCAATCTCGCCATCGGCGAGCACGAGTTCGTGAGCCTGTTGGGCCCCTCGGGCTGCGGCAAGTCGACGGCGCTTAGGCTCATCAGCCGGCTCGCGGGGCTCACCGCCGGCCGCGTCGTCTGGGCGGGCGAGGTCGCCGTCGGCGATATCGGCTTCGTCTTCCAGGAGCCGACGCTGATGCCCTGGGCCACGGTCTTCGACAACGTCTATCTGCCCCTGCGCCTGCAGCGGATGCGCAAGCGCGCCGTCGAAGGACGCGTCAACGAGGCGCTGGAGCTGGTCGGTCTGCACGACTTCGCAAGGGCTTATCCGCGCGAGCTCTCAGGCGGGATGAAGATGCGGGTCTCCATCGCCCGCGCCCTCGTCACCGAGCCCAAGGTGCTGTTGATGGACGAGCCCTTCGCGGCGCTGGACGAGATCACCCGCTTTCGGCTCAACGACGACCTCCTGCGGCTGTGGGCGGGGCGCAGGTTCACCGTCGTCTTCGTCACCCACAGCGTCTTCGAGAGTGTCTACCTCTCCGAGCGCATCCTGGTGATGGCGGCGCGGCCGGGGCGCATCGTCGACCAGATCCGCGTCGACGCGCCCTATCCGCGCGACGACCGCTTTCGGATCTCGGAGCCCTACAACGCCCGGTGCCGCGAGGCCTCCGAGGCACTCAAGCGCGCGATGGGGGAGAGCTGATGTCGACCGTCCTCGACCAGCCGACGCTCGCCGACCGCGACGCCATGGGCGCCGGGGCGGCGCTCACCGACGTCGCCGCCGCCGACGCCCACGGGCGGCGCGCCAAGCGCGAGCGGCTGCTGCGCTGGCTCGCGCCGACCTTGATCGCGCTCGCGACGCTCGGTCTTTGGGAGTTCGTCGTGTGGTGGAACGAGGTCCCGCACTACCTCCTGCCCGGACCGAGCCTGGTCGCCGCGAGCCTGGTCGAGGACTGGGGCACGCTGGCGGGCTCGCTCCTGGTGACGGTCCAGATCACCTTCCTCGCGCTCGCCGTCGCCATCGTCGGCGGGGTCGGGCTCGCGGTGCTGTTCTCGCTGTCGAAGTGGGTCGAGCTCTCGCTCTTTCCCTTCGCCGTGGTGCTGCAGGTGACGCCGATCGTGGCGATCGCGCCGCTGATCCTGGTCTACGTCGAGAGCACCTACCTGGCGCTGCTCATCTGCGCGTGGATCGTCGCCTTCTTCCCGATCCTCTCCAACACCACGCTGGGGCTGAACTCGGCCGACCACAATCTGCAGAACCTGTTCGAACTCTATGGCGCAAACCGTTGGCAAACGATGCGTTTTCTACGCCTGCCGGCGGCCATGCCGTATTTTTTGGGCGGGCTCAAGATCGCCGGTGGGCTGGCGCTCATCGGCGCCATCGTCGCCGAGTTCGCCGCCGGCACCGCCGGCAGCGGCTCCGGGCTGGCCTACCGCATCCTCGAGGCCGGCTATCGGCTCAACATCCCGCGCATGTTCGCCGCATTGGTGCTGATCTCGCTCACCGGCATCGCCCTCTTCCTCGCCTTCTCGCTCCTGTCGCATCTCCTGCTCAGGCATTGGCACGAGAGCGCGGTGAAGCGGGAGAGCTGAGCCCGTGCACCTGCCGAGCCCCGGCCCCTACACCCTCGCCAATGTCCGCGCCCCGGCCTGCCTCGTCGACGGCTTCGCCACCGGCCCGGCCGACCACGAGGGCGTGGTCGCGCTCGACGTCGGCATCGTGGGCGGCAAGCTGAGCGCCCCCGGCGCCGGTGAGCGGTTCGACGCCGAGGGCCGCCTGCTGTGGCCGGCGCCGGTCGATGTGCACACCCATCTCGACAAGGGCCAGATCTGGCCGCGGGCGCGCACCGCCGACGGTGGCTTTTGGACCGCGCTCGAGACGGTGCGCCGCGACCGCGAGGCCAACTGGCGGGCCGCGGACGTGGCGGCGCGGATGGACTTCGCGCTGCGCTGCGCCTGGGCCCACGGCACCTCCGCCATCCGCACGCACCTCGACAGCGCCGCGCCGCAGGACGCGATCTCCTGGCCGGTGTTCGCGGAGATGCGCCAGCGCTGGGCCGGCCGGATCGCGCTGCAGGCCGTCGCACTCGCCACCTTCGAGGACTACGCGGGCGCCAACGGCCCGGCGCTCGCCGACCGCGTCGCCGAGCACGGCGGCATCCTGGGGCTGGTGCCCTGGATGTGCGACGACCTCGATCGCCGGCTCGAGCGCTGGTTCGAGCTCGCGGGCGAGCGCGGTCTCGACGTCGACCTCCACGTCGACGAGAGCCTCGATCCCAACGACCGGACGCTTGGCCACGTCGCCCGTGCGGCGGTCCGCACCGGCTTCACCGGCCGCATCCTTTGTGGGCACTGCTGCTCACTGGCTGTGCAGGACGAGGCGACGGTGAAGCGCACGCTCGACGCGGTGGCCGCGGCCGGCATCGCCGTCGTCGCCCTGCCGCTGTGCAACCTCTACCTGCAGGACCGGGGCCCAGGCACGCCGCGGAGGCGCGGCGTCACGCTGCTGCACGAAATGCGGGCGCGGGGCATCCCCGTGGCGGTGGCGAGCGACAACACCCGCGACCCGTTCTACGCCTACGGCGATCTCGATCTCCACGAGGTCTTCCGCGAGGCGGTGCGCATCGGCCATCTCGACCACCCCTTCGCCGACTGGGTGCGCACGGTGACGGCGACGCCGGCAGCACTCATGGGGCTGGGCGACCACGGGATGCTGCGCCCGGGGGCTGCCGCCGACCTCGTCCTGTTCGAGGGGCGCAGCTTCTCCGAGGTGCTGTCGCGCCCGGAGACCCGGCGGCTGGTGCTGCGCGGCGGCCGGGCGAGCGCCGACGAGCCGCCGTCCTACCGCGACCTCGATCCGCTTTTCGACTGAACGGAGGCCCTTCATGGCCGAGCTGGCCGCTATCCTCGACGAGCTCGACGGCTTGCAGGTGGAGACCCGGCCGCAGCGGGTGCGCCGCCGCTCGCGCGACTTCTACTGGTACAGCCCGATCCTCAAGCGCCAGCTCGACCACGTCACCGGCGACGCGGTCGTGACCGTGCGCGACGAGGCCGAGCTCGTTCGCGTGGTGCGCTGGGCCTACGCCCACGACGTGCCGCTCACCGTGCGCGGCGGCGGCACCGGCAACTACGGCCAGGCCATGCCGCTCGCGGGCGGCGTCGTCCTCGACCTCTCGGCGATGACGCGGGTGAAGGAGATCGAGCTCGGCAAGGTGCGGGTCGAGGCCGGCGCCACGATTCTCGACGTCGATCGGGCGTGCCGGGAGGCGAGTGGCCAGGAGCTGCGCTTTCACCCCTCCACGCGGGCGACGGGGACCATCGGCGGCTACGTCGCCGGCGGCTCGTCGGGGATCGGCTCGGTGACCTGGGGGCTTCTGCGCGATCCCGGCAACATCCTGGCCGCGCGCGTGGTCACGATGGAGGCGGAGCCGCGCGTCCTCGAGCTCGCGGGCGCCGAGGTCCAGAAGGTCAACCACGCCTACGGCACCAACGGCATCATCACCGAGCTCGAGATGCCGCTGGCCCCGGCCTATCCCTGGCGCGAGATCGTCCTCGCCTTCGACGACTTCATGGCCGCCTGCCGCTTCGCCGACGGCATCGCCAAGATGGACGGGCTCACCAAGAAGCTGGTCTGCGTGCTGCCCGCGCCCATCGCCGGCCGCTGGGTGATGCCGGAGCTGGCGGGCGAGGGGGATCACCTCGTCCTCTTGATGGTCGCCGACACGATGGCGGAGATCTTCCGCGACCACGTCGCGGCGACGGCACCGGGCGCGCGGGTGCTGATGGACGTGGCGGAGGCCGCGCGGCCCGAGGGGGCGCTGCCGCTCTACGAGTACACCTGGAACCACACGACGCTGCACTGCCTCAAGCACACGCGCGCGATCACCTATTTGCAGACGCTCTTCCCGCCACCGGATCATCTCGCCAAGGTCGAAGAGCTGTGGCGCCATTTCGGCGAGGAGGTGCACCCGCATCTGGAGTTCGTGCGCTTCGGCGGCGAGATCGCCTGCTTCGGGCTGCAGGTCGTCGCGTACACGAGCGACGCGCGGTTGCAGGCGATCATGGCCGAGCACAACGCGCGCGGCTGTCCGATCTTCAACCCGCACGACTACACGCTCGAGGGCGGCGGCATGAAGAAGGTCGACCACCTCCAGCTCGACTTCAAGCGCGAGGCCGACCCGAAGGGCCTCTTGAACCCCGGCAAGATGATCGGGTGGGAGAACCCGGACTACGACGAGAGCGCCGACCGGCGCTTTCTCTACGAGCACTGACGACGAGCCGGCCGGCCGGCGCTCAGCGGCCGGTGACGACGTCTTGGGGGTGTGGGCCCGCTTTCAGGTTGGCCAGCGGCCAGCGCACCATCTCCTCGAACAGCGCCACCAGCCGGCGGGCGACGTGGTCGAGGATGGCCTCGCCCGTGGCCGCATCGGCCGCGGCGGCGTTGCCGGCCGCACCCGAGGCGTCGAGGTCCTGCGCCTGCCAGCCGAAGCCGGCGGCGCCCAGGCCCATCAGGAGCGGGAACGCGCCCTCGGCGCGCCGGGTGAGCGGGGTGACGTCGGCGGCCTGCTCCATGCGGACGTGCTCGGGGTGGAGCGCCAGCATCAAGCTGGTCTCGACCTCGCCGGCGTGGATGCCGTGGCGGCGCTCGGCCATGTCGATCCGCCCGTCGGGCAGGCCGAGCTGCGGCCAGGAGACCGCGGCGGTGAACATGCCGTGGTCGATGCGGAGCTGGCGGGCCACGATCTGCATCACCTGGATCTGGCCGCCATGACTGTTGAAGATCAAGAGCTTACGGACGCCGGCTCGAGCGACGGACGAGCCCAGCTCGTACCACTGCCGGCGCAGCGTCTCGGCGCTCAGCGTGAGCGTGCCCGGATAGTCGACATGCTCCTCGCTGCGCCCGACCCACGTCATCGGCAGGGCGGTGACCGGCAGCGCGGCGGGCGCCTCGTCGAGCGCGCGATCGAGGATGCCGCGGTTGATCGCGGCGTCCACCATCAGCGGCAGATGGGGCCCGTGCTGCTCCACCGCCGCCACCGGGAGCACGGCCAGCCAGCGCTCGGGGTCGACCTGGGCGAAGTCGGCGCTCGTCATCTCGCACCAGCGGCGACGCGGCAGGGGATCCATGCTTGCTCCGGGCTCGGTGAGGCGCTTTGCTCCGAGCCTAGCCGCGTCGGCGGCCTTGTCGACCTCACCAGCGGATCGCGCCCATGACCGAGCCGTCGCTGCGCGCGCCCTACGGGCGCTACCGTCACGTCGTCGCGATCGAGAACGCCCGTCGCCTCGTCTTCTTCTCGGGCCAGATCGCGGTCGCGGCGGACGACACGATCCCCGCGGGCATCGAGCCTCAGACCCGTCTGATCCTCGCCAACATCGAGATGCAGCTGCGCGAGCTCGAGCTGGAGCGTCGCCATCTGATGCGGCTCACCACCTATCTGGTCGACCCCGCCGACCGGCCGGGCTACATGGCCGTCCGCGACGCCTGGGCGCCGGACCCGCCGCCAGCCTCGACCCTGGTCTACGTGGCGGGGCTCGTGAACCCGGCGCTCAAGGTCGAGATCGAGGCGATCGCGGCGGCCTGATGCGCGTCCTTCACCTCTACGCCCACCCGCTGGACGACGCGAGCTTCCACGGCGCCATCCGCGGCCGTGCCGGCGCGGCGCTCGCCGCCGCCGGCCACGAGGTCGACCTCCTCGACCTCTACGCCGAGGGCTTCGATCCGGTGCTGTCGCCCGACGAGCGCCGCCACTACCACGACGAGAACCGCAACACCGCCGGCATCGCGCCTTATGTCGAGCGGCTCCGGCGCGCCGAGGCGCTGGTCGTGCAGTTTCCGACCTGGTCCTTCGGCCCACCGGCGATCCTCAAGGGCTTCTTCGACCGCGTCTTCGTGCCCGGTGTGGCCTTCGATCTCGGCGATCCCGCCCGTGTACGCCCGCTTTTGGGCCATCTCCGCCGGCTCGTCGGCGTGGTCACCTACGGCCGCCCGCGGCTGCACGCGCGCTGGGTGGGCGATCCGCCGCGCAAGCTGGTCACCCGCTATCTGCGCTGGTTCATCGCCAGGGACGCGGCGGTGCACTACGAGGCGCTCTACCATCTGAACGTCGCCGGCGCCGCCCGGCGGGCCCGCTTCCTCGACCGCGTCGAGCGGCGTCTCGGGAGCCTTTGATGCGCTTTCTCGTCGTCCACGCGCACCCGCTCGCCGAGAGCTTCAACCGGGCGCTGTTCGAGCTTACCCGCGATACCCTCATCGGGCGTGGCCACGAGGTCGAAGGGCTCGATCTCTACGCCACGGGCTTCGACCCGGTGCTGGATGAAGAGGGCCGGCGCGCCTACCACGACCGCGGCGCCAACGCCCGTCCCGTCGCCGCCGAGCTCGAGCGCCTCAAGCGCGCCAACGGGCTGATCTTCGTCTATCCGACCTGGTGGTACGCCCAGCCGGCGCTCTTGAAGGGCTGGCTCGATCGGGTGCTGGTGCCCCATGTCTGCTTTCGCATGCCCGAGCCGGGCCGGCCGATCGGGGCGCGGCTCACCCACATCCAGGTGCTCGGCGGCATCGCCACCTACGGCGCGCCCTGGTGGTTCACCCGCTGGGTCGGCGATCCCGGCCGGCGCATCTTGATGCGCGGCATCAAGCCCCTGCTGCATCCGCGCTGTCGCAGCTTCTGGTGCGCCTTGCACCGGATGGACAGCGTCTCGCTGGGCGAGCGCGAGGCCTTCAAGGCGAAGGTGCGGCGCCGGCTCGAACGGCTGCCCCTGGAGGTGGCGGAGGTGCCGGTGCGGATGGGCGATCAGGGGCTCTGGTCGGAGGGCTGAGCGGCGCTCTCGGGCCAGGTGAAGCGGAAGGTGGTGCCGCGCTCGCCGTCGCGGCTGATGACCTTCAAGGTGCCGCCGTTGCGCTCGACCGCCTTCTTGACCAGGGCGAGCCCCATGCCGCTGCCGCCGGCGTCGGTGCGCGCGCCGGCCTTTTGGAAGATCTCGAAGATGCGCTCGTGGTAGCGCTTGGGGATGCCGGGCCCGTCGTCGACGACCTCGAAGGTGGGCACGGCCGCGTCCGCGACCGCGCGCACCGCGATCCGGCCGTGGTCGCGGTCGTGGTGCTTGATGGCGTTGCCGACGAGGTTGCGCACGACGTGCTCGAGCAGCTTCGGATCGGTCGTGATGGTCGGCAGGTTGGCATCGACCTCGATCGTGAAGCCGGCGGGTGGGGCGACCATCTCAAGCTGGGCGGTGACCAGCTCGCCGACATCGACGCGCTCGGGTTCACCGCCCTGGCGGCCGACGCGGGAGTAGGTCAACAGGTCCTGGATCATCCGCTCCATCTGTTGGACGCGGTCGGCGACCAGGTCGAGATGCTCGGCGTTCTCCGCGCCGAGTTTGGCGCCGAGGTCGCTGCGCAGGAACTCGAGCATCGTGCGGACCGAGCGCAGCGGCGATTTGAGGTCGTGCGAGGCGATGTAGGCGAAGCGCTCGAGGTCCTCGTTGGCGCGCTTGAGCGCCGTATTCTGCCGTTCGAGGTGGTGCTGCGTCGCCTTGAGCTCGCTCACGTCCGTCACCGAGAAGATGACGCCCGCGATGCGCTCGCCGTCGTCGCGATAGGGATGCACCCGGGCCAGGCCGGCGTGAGCGGTCGGATCGTCGGGCAGGTTGACCGGCACCTGGCGGCTGTGACCGTCACGCTGGGTGTTGATGAGCGCTTCGACCAGCGTGCGGTTGGCCGTGGGCAACAGCGTGGCGAAGATATGGCCGATATCGCTGCGGGCGATGCGGAAGAAACGGCCGGCCGCGGGGGTGTAGCGGCGCAGCCGCAACGCCTCGTCGAGGACCACGACGGCGAGGTCGCCGGCGCGGAAGAGGTTCTCGACGTCGAGGTTGAGGGCGTTCAGCTCGGCGATCTGGCGTTCGTGTTCCTGGCGCACGGCGATCAGCTCCGCGTTCATGGCGGCGAGCCGCCGGTTGGTGGCCTCGAGATCGTCGATCGAGGCCTCAAGCTCGTCGTTGGCGGTCCCGAGCGTCAGCTGGCGCGTCGCCAGCTCCTCCATGGCATGACGCAAGCTTTCGCTCGTGGTCACGAGATGTCGGCGCAACAGCTCCGCCTCCGGCTGCGCGCCGGGTGGCGCGATCCCGCCGTCGTCCTCCCGCTCGTGCAGTTCGATCAACCACAACGGCTCCTCGTCGGCGGCGGTGGCGCGCAGGGGCGTGACCTGGATCGACCCGTCCCCCGCGCGCTCCAGCGCCCGCGGCTCCGGCGCCGGCTGGCGGAGGGTCGCGAGAAAGGCCTCGATGAGGTCGGAACGCAGGGTCAACAGCGTGGCGGTGCCGAGCGTCGGCGGGTAGGGCGCGCTGGGCGCGGGCATCAGCCGGGCGGCGGCGCCGGTGGTGCCGTGGATCAACCCCGAGGCGTCGACGATGAGCGCCGCCGGCGCGAAATGGCGCACGACCCGCTCGAGCAACGCGGCGCCGCGGCAGCCCCCGGCGAGGTGAGGAGCTCGCTGGCGGCCTCGAGCGGTGCGGCTCGGCCGTCGCCGGTAGAGCCCGCTGGCGCGGTCGACGGGGTCCAGCGCCACCACGCTGTCGTTCACTTGGCGTCCCGGCCCGGTGAACAGAAAGCCGTCGACGGACAGCGCCTGGTACAGCCGCCGCAGCACGCAATCGGCGCAGGCGCCCGGCGAACGGGCGAGCGCACGGCTGGCGTCGATGAAGTCGATGTCGGTGAAGGGGGTATCGTACGGCGTGTCGTGCACGCTGAAGATGATGCGCCCACGCAAGCCGGCCTTCGCCTGCCAATGCGTGCCGGTCCAGTGGAAGCAGCGGCGAAAGCCGGCCTTGAGGAAGGCGCGGGCGGTCCGCCGATCGAGCACGCCGATGCTGGCAGCCTTGACGACCGCTTCGTTCGGCTCGGTCGCGAAGATGCGCGGCTGGGGATGGCGCGCGCTGTCGCCGAGGCGGCGTTGCAGGAGGGCTGCGAGCGCAAGGGCGCTGGCCCCATCGCCGCAGTCCGGCACCCACAAGCGGATGGCCTCCTGCCGCTCGGCGCGCCGTAACAGCGGCGCGAGCGCTTGGCGATCGACCGCGGTGAAGACGGCGTCGGCGACGTCGATCTCAGCTTGCCGACCGGTGGCGCCGAGCCTGACCGGGACCAGGCCCTGGTACACGACGGGGTCCGACATTCGTTCCCCCTGCTGAAGTGAAATAAGACTATAAACCTATCACCGGGGCGAACGCAATCTCCCCGGGCCCGCCGCGTCGACCCGCCCGTGGCGCTGCCCAAACCCGGCGAGCGCGAGCCGAGCCCGCTCGGCACCCCGCGCTACGCCGCGCCTGGCCGGGGCGGCGGCCCGCTCGTGCGGGCGCACCGTTCGCCCGTGGCGCTCGGCAGGGGCTCGACAGCGGCCGATGTCGCGCGCGGGCGCCGCAACCGCGCCGGCACAGGCCGACGGTTCCGTGCGGCGCGGACAAGCCAGCTTTCGCGCCTTGCCGCTTCGCGCCGCCCGGTCGCGGCGCTAGTCTCGCGGCGCAACGCTGAGGAGGCGAGCCATGGCGGCGCGGGCCAAGCTGGGGTTGGCGCTCGGCGCCGGGGCGGCGCGCGGTTGGGCGCATGTCGGCGTGGTGGAACGCCTGGCCGAGCTCGGCCTCGCGCCCGACGTCGTCGCCGGCTGCTCCAGCGGCGCCTTCGTCGGCGCTTTTGTCGCGGCGGGACGCGTCGCGCAGATACGCGCCCTCGCCGGCGACATGTCCTGGTTCAAGACCTTGCGGATGCTGGACTGGAAGCCCGCCCACGGCGGTCTCATCCAGGGCCAGCAGGTCGGCAGCATCCTCCGCCACACGCTCGGCGACATCACGATCGGCGGGCTCGCCAAGCCCTTCGGCGTTTCCACCACCGAGCTGGCCACGGGTCGCGAGCGCTGGCTCACCGCGGGCGAGCTGGCGCCGGCGGTGCGCGCGTCGATGGCGGTGCCGGGATTCATGGCGCCGCAGCTGGTCGACGGGCGGCGGCTGATGGACGGCGCGCTCACCAACCCGGTGCCGGTCTCCGTCGCCAAGGCGCTCGGCGCCGACGTCGTCATCGCCGTAGCGCTCGGCGGCGAGCTCAGCCTCAACCTCGCACCGGCCACCGACGCGCCGCCCCAGGGCCGGGT
Organism: Alphaproteobacteria bacterium; assembly: GCA_046541805.1. GTDB lineage: Bacteria > Pseudomonadota > Alphaproteobacteria > Geminicoccales > Geminicoccaceae > JAAAPF01. The sequence continues at coordinate 5,055 of JBKHCM010000013.1, read as the reverse complement.
GGCGGCGGACCATCTGGTCCAGGCCCTGGGCCTGCACGGCAGCTTCACCGAAGACGGCGAGGACAGCGATCCGAGCGTCTTCGAGGTGGTCAGCCGCGCCATGATCATCGTGCAGAACTTCGTCACCCGCATCCGGCTCGCCGCCGAGCCCGCGGATCTGCTCTTGATCCCCGACGTCAGCGGCGTCGGCCTGCACGAGTTCCACCGCGCCGAGGAGGCCATCAAGGCCGGCCGCGACGCCGTCGACGAGGCGGTGGCCGAGCTCGACCGGCTCATGGGCTGATCGGCTCGGATCGGCCGCAGCGACCCGAACAGGAGGACGGTGCCGCCCAGCGCGCCGGCCGGCAGCACCGGGAGCGCATCGCGCGCGCCGGGAGTCCGACCGCCCACGCGCCGCCGGGAGCAGCCCGGCGGGCGGGGTAGCCCGGGCCACCGGCACCACCGCCGCCAGGGCCCGCGGCACCTCGACCCGGGCGCGGCCGGCCGGCGCCGGCGACGCGCACCGTGGCGAGGCAGTAGGCGAGGCGACGCCGCGCGGGCGGGGTGGTGACGGTCCTCGCTCGGTCGACATCGGTCAGGATCGTGACATCGACCCGGCGCTGCCGGCGGCGTGCAAGCTCGGTGCGCGGGGCGGGGCTGAGGCCGTCGGGTTGTGCCGCGCGCCGACGAGCGCCGCCGTCACCGCCAGCGCCAGGCACGCGATGGGCCTGCCAAAGGGCGAGGCCGGCGAGCGACGTCGAGCCGGCGTGCACGGTCGCGCGCTGCGGCACCGCCATGGCGGGCGCCATGTCGGCGGCGACCGCGGCGATGCCGACGACCATCTCGACGCGAGCGGTGCCGAGCTCGAGCGAGTGGTTGTCGGATCAGCCGGCCAACGACGCGGCGCGGGAGGTCACGCTCGGCCTTCGGCAGGCGGCGGCGGGAGCAGGCGCAGGCGGGTGACCTGATGGCCTTTTCTGGCCTTCACCTCGAAGCGAAAGCCGTGGAACGAGAAGGCTTGGCCGACCTCGGGAATGCGCTGGGCCTCGTGGATGACGAGGCCGGCGATGGTCGCCGCCTCGTCGTCCGGCAGCCGCCAGTCGAACTGGCGGTTGAGGTCGCGCACCGTCACCTTGCCGTCGACCAGCAGCGAGCCGTCGGCCTGGACGCGCACGCCCGGCACCTCGACGTCCTTTTCGTCGACGATGTCGCCGACGATCTCCTCGATGATGTCCTCGAGGGTCACGAGCCCCATCAGCGAGCCGTACTCGTCGACCACCATCGCCAGATGCTGGCGCCGCTGGCGGAAGGCGAGGAGCTGGTGCTTGAGCGAGGTGGTGTCGGGGATGAACCAGGGTTCGCTCAAGAGCGCGTCGATGTCGACCGGCGTGGCCGTCTCCTGCGCGCGCTTGACGGCGACCAGCAGATCGCGCGCGTGCAGATAGCCCACGATCTGGTCGGGATCGTCGCGCCAGACCGGAAAGCGCGTGAACGGGTTAGCCTCGACCAGCTTCACCGTCTCGTCCAGGCTCGCGCTGGCGTCGATGGTCACCATGTCGCGGCGATGGGTCATGATGTCGGCGACGGGCACCTCGCCGAGGTCGAGGATGCCGCCGAGCATGTCCCGGTCGTGCTTGGCGATCTCACCCTCTTCCTTGTGCAGCTCGATCTGGCTGCGGATCTCCTCGTAGGCCGGAGCGAGGGGGGCCGCGCTGGTCGCCGCGCCGAAGCTGCGCAGGAGCAGGTTGATGACCCAGCCCAGCACCTTGGTGACCGGGGTCAGCAGCAGCACCGCCGCGCGCACCGCCGGCGCCACGTTGAGCGCGAAGGTCTCGGGGTGGCGGATGGCGTAGGTCTTCGGCAGCACCTCGCCGAAGATGACCACGAGCACGGTCATCACGAAGGTCGCGACGGCGATGCCGGCCTCACCCACCAGCCGCAGGAACAGGTCGGTGGCGAGTGCCGCTGCCAGGATGTTCCAGAGGTTGTTGCCGATCAGCAGCGTGCTGATCAGCCGCTCGCGCTCCTCCAACAGATGCCGCGCCACCCGCGCGCGGCGGTTGCCTTCGCTGGCGAGGGCGCTCAGCCGCCCGCGCGAGGCGGCGGTCATGGCGGTCTCGGTCCCGGAGGTGAGGCCCGAGAGGACGAGCAGGAGGATCAAGAACGCGGTGGTGAGGATCATCGAGAATGCCGGCTCATGGGCTCAGGCGGAGCTGCGGAGGTGATCGACGAGGTCGGTCTCGTCCACCTCGCGATGCAAAAAGGCGTGGCCGATGCCGCGCACGAGCACGAAGGCGAGCCGGCCGGCCTCCGCCTTCTTGTCCCCCTGCATCGCGGCGACGACGTCGGCGGCGGCGAAGTCGCCCGCGGCGCTGCGCCGGGTCGGCAATCCCGCCGCGTCGAGATGGGCCGCGACCCGCGCCGCGTCCTCGGCGACGCAGAAGCCGAGCCGCGCCGACAGCCGAAAGGCGTCGACGAGGCCGATGGCCACCGCCTCGCCGTGGAGCAGGTCCCCGCTCATGCCGGTGAGCGCCTCGTAGGCGTGGGCGAAGGTGTGGCCGAGGTTCAACAGCGCGCGCGCGCCGGAGCGCTCCTGCTCGTCGGCGGCGACGATCGCCGCCTTCGCGCGCACCGAGGTGGCGACCGCGTGGGCGAGGGCATGGCCGTCGCCCACGAGCGCGCGCGCGCCGTTCGTCTCCAGCCAAGCGAAGAAGTCGGCGTCGCCCAAAAGGCCGTATTTGACGACTTCGGCGTAGCCGGCACGGCGCTCGCGCGCGGGCAGGGTGTCGAGCGTGGCGAGGTCCGCCACCACCAGCGCCGGCTGGTGGAAGGCGCCGATGAGGTTCTTGCCGTGGCGGCTGTTGATGCCGGTCTTGCCGCCGACGGCGCTGTCGACCTGGGCCAGGAGCGTCGTCGGCACCTGGACGTAGGGCACGCCGCGGAGCACGGTCGCGGCGGCGAAGCCGGCGAGATCGCCGACGACGCCGCCGCCCATGGCGACGATCACGGTGCGGCGGTCGGGCCTGAGCGCCAGGATGTCCTCGACCAGGCTCGCGAAGCCGGCGAGCGACTTCGCGCCTTCGCCGGACGGCACCGTCAGGACGGGCGCGTCCAGGCCCCGGCGCAGCGTCGCCAGGTGCGGCGTCGCCGCCAGCGCGGCATCGGCGACGACGATCGCGCGGCGGTGGCCGAGCACGGCGTCGATCCGCGCGCCGAGCTCGGCCAGGAGGCCGCGACCGATCTCGACGTCGTAGCTGCGCGCGCCGAGGGCGACGGTGACGCGTTCATCGGCGGCGGCGCTCACGCGCGCGCTCCGAAGCGTCGCGTCCGCGCCGCCACGCAGGCGACCACCTGCGACAGCGGTCCCTCGCCGCTCACCACGGTGTCGTGGGCGAGGGCGTAGACCGGCTCGCGTTGCGCCTTGAGGTCGGCGAGGATCCGGCGCGGCTCGCCCTCGGCCAGAAGCGGGCGCTTGCCGGGCTTGCGGGCGGTGCGCGCCACGAGCACGTCGAGGGCCGCCTTGAGCCAGACCACGTGGCCGCGGCGCAGCACGAGCGCGCGGGTCTGGGCGTCCATGAAGGCGCCGCCGCCCAGCGCCAGGACGCCGGCCTCGCCCTCGTCCAGCAGACGCTTGATCACCCGGCGCTCGAGGGCGCGGAACTCGGCCTCGCCGTAGAGCTCGAAGATGTCCGCGATCGTCATCCCGGCGGCGTCTTCGATGGCGTGGTCGCTGTCGACGAAGCGCGTGTTCAAGACCTCGGCGAGGCGGCGGCCCACCGAGGTCTTGCCGGCACCCATCAGCCCGACGAGGACCACCGGGCGCACCGGCGGCGCCTTGGCCGTAGAACTTGCGGGAGCGGCGGGGTCGTGCACGAGGGTTGCGCCGTTGAACCTCGGAAAACGCGCGGATATAAGCCCCGCCCTGGGGGTCACGGCAAGGGGGCTCAGGTGCCATCCGCCGGCGCGTCCCGCCGCAGGCCCCCCCACCGCCAACGGATCGGCGCTCGATGTCTGCCTTCGCTCGCTGGCTCTTGCTGCTTCTCGGTGTGCTCGTGGTGGGCACCGGTCTCTTCTTGCTCAGCTGGGACATCCCCGCCCCGGTGGAGCCGGTCGAGAAGAGGCTCTCCGATGAGCGCTTCCCGCGCTGAGGGCGCCTCGACCGTCGCCCCCGCCGTCGACGCGTTCTTGGACATGTTGGCCGCCGAGCGCGGTGCGGCGGCCAACACGCTCGACGCCTATCGCCGCGACCTCGCCCGCTGGTCGGCCTACTGCGCGCGCCGCGGCGTCGCGCCCGAGGGCGCGCCGGCGACCGTGCTCGAGGCCTATCTGGGCGACCTCCACGGCCACGGCTACGCCCGCCGCTCGGCCCGGCGTCACCTCTCCGCGCTGCGCCAGTTCCACCGCTTTTTGGTCGTCGAGGGCTGGCGCCGCGACGACCCCACCGCCCGGCTCGACGCGCCCAAGGCGGAGCGGCCGTTGCCGCGCATGCTCACCGAGGCCGAGGTCGACGCCCTGCTCGCGGCCGCGCACGAACAGGAGGGCCCGGCGGGCCGGCGGCTCGCCTGTCTGGTCGAGCTGCTCTACGGCTCGGGGCTCAGGGTCAGCGAGTTGGTCGGCCTCGGCCTCGCGCAGGTCGACATGGCCGAGGCCATCCTGCACGTCACCGGCAAGGGCGGGCGCGCGCGGCTCGCCCCGATCGGCGGCCAGGCGCTGGCGGCGCTCGACGGCTATCTGCCGCTGCGCGCCGGCTTCGTCGTGACGCCGGTGGACCATGGCTGGCTCTTCCCGTCGCGCGCCCGGCAGGGCTATCTCACCCGCCAGCGCATCCTGCAGCTGTTGAAGGGACTGGCGCTCGAGGTGGGCCTGGCGCCGGAGCGGGTCTCGCCGCACGTGCTGCGCCACGCCTTCGCGACCCATCTGCTGGCCCGCGGCATGGACCTGCGGGTGTTGCAGACCCTTTTGGGCCACGCCGACATCGCGACCACCGAGATCTACACCCATCTCGACCGCGCCCAGCTGCGCGCCACCGTCGACGCCTGCCACCCGCTCGGGCGCGCCGCCCCGACGGGTGGTGAC
>JBKHCM010000097.1:0-12973 GCA_046541805.1 Alphaproteobacteria bacterium | reverse complement strand
TCCACCCTCGGCCACCAGCAAAGCCGCTCCGGCGATTTCGTCAACGGGCTGTTAACCTCGACCTAACGCCCGCCGGCCGGTGGTGCGGCTGCGACCGCCCCGCCGGCCGCGAGCGCCGCGGTGAAGCGGTCGAGCACGGCTTGGAGATCGGGGCTCAGATACCTGCGGGCGGTGGCCGCGACCGCCACCGGCAGGCCGTGGATCGCCTCCGCCACCCCACCGGCGATGCAGGCCAGGGTGTCGGTGTCGCCGCCGAGGCTCACCGCGGCGCGCACCGCGGTCTCCCAGTCCTCGGCGTGCAGCGCCGCCGCCAGGGCCGGCTGGACGGTGCCCTTGGCCGAGATGTCGAAGGCGGTGGTGAGGACGCGGCGCGGCGCCAGGTCGTAGCCGAACGCGTTTTCCAGCTGGGCCGCGATCCGGGCGGTCGGTACGGCCGCGCGGGCGAGGTGGATGGCGAGCGCGGTCGCCTCGGCGGCCGCCACCGCGTCGGGATGGTCGTGGGTCACCGCCGCCTGCGCCGCCGCTTCGCGTCGCGCCTCCGTCGCGCTCGCCGCCAGCCAGCCGATGGCGACGGTGCGCATCGGCGCCCCGTTGCCCCAGCTGCCGTAGGCGGGTGCCGCGTCGGCGGCCGCCCAGCGTTGGAACAGGGCGCCGTAGCCGCGCTGCGGGTGCCGGCGCACGAAGCGCCGCAGCGTGGCGGCGTAGTCGGTGCCGTCGAGCCGCGCCGCCGCCACGGCCAGCGTGCAGACCGTGTCGTCGGTGAAGCGGCAGTCGGGATGGAACAGATCGAAGCCGTGCGCCGGTGCCGGGGCGCCCTCGAACCGAGAGCCCACGATGTCGCCGGCGATCGCGCCCAGCATGCCCGCCTCCCTGATCGTGGTGGGTCACAAGAGACATATGGCGATGGCGCCGCCGGTCGGGAACCCGTCGGCGGGGCACGGCCGTCGCCGGCGGTTGGCGGCTCGAGGAATTGGCCGACCTCGAGGATCGGCTGGGATGTTGGCTTTCCCGTTGAGGTCTCGGCCGGCGGCGGGCATGTTCGGGGGCGCGAATATCCGGGGAGGACGCCGCGCTCGCCGCGGGCCGCCGGCTCACGGCGCCGGCTTGCGAGCCGCGTCGCCAACGGAGCGGACAAGGGATCATGTCGTCTCAATGGCTCGGCGACGGACAACTCGTCGTCGTCTCCAATCGCGTCACGGTGGCGAGCCCGAAGAAGGCGAACCAAGCCGGCGGCCTCGCCGTCGGTCTGCTCGCCGCCCTGCGCGAGGTCGGCGGCATCTGGTTCGGCTGGAGCGGCGAGACCACGCTCGACACCCCCGGCCCGGTGCGGCGGCAGCGCAGCGGGACGATCCAGTACGCCTTGAGCGACCTCGCCGTGGACGACTTCGAGGACTACTACAGCAATTTCGCCAACCGGACGCTGTGGCCGCTGTTTCACTACCGCATCGATCTCGCCACCTACAACCACCGCTGGTACGCGGCGTATCGGCGGGTCAACCGCTTCTTCGCCGAGCGGCTGCAGCCGCTGTTGGGCCCCGACGACGTCGTCTGGATCCACGACTACCACCTCATCCCGCTCGCCACCGAGCTCCGGCGGCGGGGGGTGCAGAACCGTCTGGCGTTCTTTTTGCACATTCCCTTCCCGGCACCGGAGATGTTCGCGACGCTGCCCTGGCAGCGCGAGCTGGCGCTGGATCTCTGCAACTACGACATCGTCGGCTTCCAGACCGAGACCGATGTCCGCCAGTTCCTCACCTACGTCGATCTGGAACTGGGCGGCCACGTCGAGCACGAGGGCTGGAGCCGGGTGGAGGACCGGCGGTTTCGGGTGGCGGCGATCCCGATCGGCATCGACCCGGACGAGTTCGCCCGCATGGCGGAGCAGCCCGAGGCGGTGCGCCAGCGCAACCGCCTGGCCGACAGCCTGGGCGGGCGCAAGCTGATCATCGGCGTCGACCGCCTCGACTACACCAAGGGCATCCCCGAGCGCCTCAAGGCCTTCGAGGCGCTGTTGGAGAGCATGGAGCCGAGCGAGCACGGCGTCTCGTTCGTGCAGATCTCGGCGCCGTCGCGCTCGGAGGTGCCGGAATACCAGCGGTTGCGCGTCGAGGTGGAAACGCTCTCCGGCCACATCAACGGTCGGTTCAGCGACGCCGATTGGGTGCCGCTGCGCTATCTCAACCGTAGCTTCTCCCGCACGGCGCTCGCGGGCATGTTCCAGCTGTCGCGCGTGGGTCTGGTCACGCCCTTGCGCGACGGCATGAACCTCGTCGCCAAGGAGTACGTGGCGGCCCAGGATCCCGACGATCCGGGCGTGTTGGTGCTCTCCCGGTTCGCCGGCGCGGCGGGCGAGCTCGATGGCGCGCTGGTGGTGAACCCTTATGACATCTATCAGGTCGCCCGCGCCATGGATGCCGGGCTCACCATGCCGCTCGACGAGCGCAAGGACCGCTATCAGCGCATGATGGAGAAGGTCCGCCACCACGACATCACCGGCTGGTGGTCGAAGTCGCTTCGCCTTCTGCGCGAGCGCCCGCCGGTGGCGGCGGCGTAACTCGCGGGCGTGCTCGGCTGAACCTCGCACAACGAGGCCGGTTGCACGCCACCGGGGCGCTACCTACATCGCCATCAACCGAGCGCGTGGATGGCCCATTTCGGGTTCAAGCCGGTCCTCGACGCCGACCGCGGGGTTGCGCTCGAACGTCGAACACACATCTGTGCGCCACACGCGAGCGAGAGGAATTCCATGGGCAAGATCATCGGCATCGACTTGGGGACGACGAACTCCTGCGTCGCGATCATGGACGGCCAGAACGCCAAGGTGATCGAGAACGAGGAGGGGATGCGGACCACGCCGTCGATGGTCGCGTTCACCGAGGACGGTGAGACGCTCATCGGCATGCCGGCGAAGCGCCAGGCGGTCACCAACCCCGAGAACACCTTCTTCGCGGTCAAGCGGCTGATCGGCCGGCGCTACGAGGACTCGGTCGTCGGCAAAGACAAGGACATGGTGCCTTACCAGATCGTCAAGGCCGACAACGGCGACGCCTGGGTCGAGAGCCGCGGCGAGAAGATGGCGCCGGCGCAGGTTTCCGCGCAGGTCTTGAAAAAGATGAAAGAGACCGCCGAGCGTCACCTCGGCGAGAAGGTCGACCAGGCGGTCATTACGGTTCCGGCCTACTTCAACGACAGCCAGCGCCAGGCCACCAAGGACGCCGGGAAGATCGCCGGACTCGAGGTGCTGCGCATCATCAACGAGCCCACCGCGGCGTCGCTCGCCTACGGCCTCGACAAGAAGGGCTCGCAGACCATCGCGGTCTACGACCTCGGCGGCGGCACCTTCGACATCTCGATCCTCGAGATCGGCGACGGGGTGTTCGAGGTGAAGTCGACCAACGGCGACACCTTCCTCGGTGGTGAGGACTTCGACAAGCGCCTCATCGACTACATGGCCGACGAATTCAAGAAAGAGCAGGGGATCGATCTGCGCAGCGACAAGCTCGCGCTGCAGCGCCTGAAGGAGGCGGCGGAGAAGGCCAAGATCGAGCTGTCGTCGACGACCCAAACCGAGGTGAACCTGCCGTTCATCACCGCCGACCAGACCGGCCCGAAGCATCTGACGATGAAGATCACCCGGGCCAAGTTCGAGATGCTGGTCGACGACCTGATCCAGCGGACGATCGAGCCGAGCAAGAAGGCGTTGAAGGACGCGGGCCTGTCCGCCGGCGACGTTCAGGACGTGGTGCTGGTGGGCGGCATGACCCGGATGCCGAAGGTGCTCGAGACGGTCAAGCGCTTCTTCGGCAAGGATCCGCACCAGGGCGTCAACCCGGACGAGGTCGTCGCCATCGGCGCCGCGGTCCAGGCGGGCGTGCTCGGCGGCGACGTCAAGGACGTGCTGCTCTTGGACGTGACCCCGCTGTCGCTCGGCATCGAGACCTTGGGCGGCGTGTTCACCCGCATCATCGACCGCAACACGACCATCCCGACGAAGAAGGCGCAGACCTTCTCGACCGCCGATGACAACCAGAACGCGGTCACCATCAAGGTCTTCCAGGGCGAGCGCGAGCTGGCGGCGCAGAACAAGCTGTTGGGGCAGTTCGACCTCGTCGGCATTCCGCCGGCGCCGCGCGGCGTGCCGCAGATCGAGGTCACCTTCGACATCGACGCCAACGGCATCGTCAACGTCTCGGCCAAGGACAAGGCGACCGGCAAGGAACAGCAGATCCGCATCCAGGCCTCGGGCGGTCTTTCCGAGGAGGACATCGAGCGGATGGTCAAGGACGCCGAGGCTCACGCCGAGGAGGACAAGAAACGCAAGGAGCTCATCGACGCCAAGAACCAGGCGGACAGCCTGATCTACTCGACCGAGAAGGCCTTGGGCGAGCACGGCGACAAGATCGAGGCGTCGGAGAAGAGCACGATCGAGAGCACGATCGCCGAGCTCAAGAGCGCGGTCGAGGCCGAGGAGCTCGAGCGCATCCAGGCCAAGACCCAAGAGCTCGCGCAGGTCTCGATGAAGCTCGGTGAAGCGATGTATCAGTCCTCCGGTGACGATCAGAGCGGCGGCACCGGCGGCGGCGGCGCGGCCGGGAGCGGTCAGGAGGACGTGGTCGACGCCGACTTCGAGGAGGTCGACGACGACAAGAAGAAGTCCGCCTGAGCGGCCCGCTTTCGTAAGCTGCGAGGGGACCGGGGGGCGCTCCGGTCCCTTCGTCATGTCGAGGTGAGACGCGAAGGGAACCGGGGAGCATGGCGAAGCGCGACTACTACGAGACCTTGGGGCTCCGGCGGGGCGCCTCGGCCCAGGAGATCAAGAGCGCCTACCGCAAGCTCGCCATGCAGTACCACCCGGACCGCAATCCGGGTGACGAGGCGGCGGAGCATCGCTTCAAGGAGATCAACGAGGCCTATGAGGTCTTGAAGGATGAGCAGAAGCGGGCGGCCTACGACCAGTTCGGCCACGCCGCCTTCGAGCAGGGAGCCGGTGGCGGCGGCCGGCCCGGCGGCTTCGACTTCGGCAGCTTCGCCGACGTTTTCGATGACCTCTTCGGCGATCTCGCCGGCGGGGCGCGGCGTCGGGGCGCCAACAACCGCGGCGCCGATCTGCGCTACAACCTGACCATCACGTTGGAAGACGCCTTCAACGGCAAGAAGGCGCAGCTCAAGGTGCCGACCTCGGTCGCCTGCGAGGCCTGCGGCGGGTCCGGCAGCGAGGGGGGCGCGGCGCCGGTCGTGTGCCCGACCTGCCGCGGCATGGGCCGGGTCCGCGCCCAACAGGGCTTTTTCACCCTGGAGCGCACCTGTCCCAACTGCCAGGGCACGGGCTCGGTCATCAAGGATCCGTGTCAGCGGTGCCAGGGCACGGGGCGCCAGCAGGAGGAGAAGTCGCTCGCCGTCAACATCCCGCCGGGCGTCGAGGACGGCACCCGCATCCGCCTCGCCGGCGAGGGCGAGGCCGGCCTGCGCGGCGCGCCGCCGGGCGATCTCTACATCTTCATCTCGGTGCAGCCGCACCGCATGTTCCAGCGCCAGGGCCAGGACCTCTACTGCGAGGTCCCGATCACCTTCGCGACGGCGGCCCTCGGCGGCGAGATCGACGTGCCGACGATCGAGGGCAGGCGCTTGAAGCTCGCGATCCCCGCCGGCACCCAGACCGGGCGGCAGTTTCGGGTCCGCGACAAGGGCATGGTCGAGCTCCAGGGCAAGCGCCGCGGCGACATGTTCGTCGAGGTCACGGTCGAGACCCCGGTCAACCTGACCAAGCGCCAGCAGGAGCTCCTGCGCGAGTTCGAGGGTGTGGCCGGCGACGGCGGCTCGACCCACCATCCCGCCAGCACCGGCTTTTTCGCGAAGATGAAGGAGCTCTGGGACGACCTCAGGGATTGAGGGGGGGCGGCGGCCGCGGCCGGCGCGCGACCGGCTGGACGCGACGATGAGGGCCTGAGGATTGCGGGTTGCGGCGGCGGCGCGGCCTCGTTGGCGCTCCGCGCCCACCGGTGACGGTGTCCGACACCGCCTCGCTTCGAGCCGTCTGTCCGACGAGGCGTGCGCGGTCTCACTCGGATCGGGGGGAGGAGGTCGATGCTGACCGAGGTCGGCGGGGCGGTCACCGTCCTGGATATGCTGGTCATCGCGTCGTATTTCGTCGTCGTGCTGGCGATCGGCGTCTACGTCGCCCGGCGCACCGAGACCGGCGAAGACCTGTTCTTGGCGGGTCGCACGCTGACCTGGGGCGTCATCGGCTTCTCCCTCTTCGCCTCCAACATCTCGAGCACCACCCTGATCGGGCTCACCGGTGCCGCCTACAGCACCGGCCTGTCGATCTCGAACTACGAATGGATGGCCGGCGTCGTCCTCGTCTTCATGTCGGCCTTCATCATTCCGCTCTACCTGCGCGCGCGGATCACTACCGTGCCGGAATTTTTGGAGAAGCGCTTCGACTGGCGCTCGCGCAAGTACTTTTCGGCGGTCACGATCTTGTTGAGCATCGCGGTGGACACGGCCGGCGGCATCTACGCCGGCTCGCTCGTGCTGCAGGTCTTCTATCCCGACCTGGTGCTCTGGCAGACCTGCATGGTGCTGGCGGCGGTGGCGGGCATCTACACCGCCTTCGGCGGGCTGAAGGCGGTGGTCTACACCGACGTGATCCAAGCGATCGTGCTGCTCTTGGGCTCGGGGCTCTTGGTCGTCTTGGTCATGGCCGAGTTCGACTTCAGCTGGCAGGCGGCGACCGAGGCCGTCCCGGACGACCACATGTCGCTCATCCGCCCGCTCGACGACGAGGCGCTGCCGTGGCTCGGCACGCTGATCGGGGTACCGGTCCTGGGCTTTTGGTATTGGGCGACCAATCAGTACATCACCCAGCGCTTGCTCGGCGCGCGCTCGATCACCGACGCGCAATGGGGTGCCGTGATGGGCGGCGCGCTCAAGCTCATCCCGCTCTTGACGATGGTGCTCCCGGGCGCGTTGGCGCTCGGCCTGTTTCCCGATCTCGACGACCCGGACATGGTCTTTCCGACGCTCGTCGGGGAGATCCTGCCGGTGGGCCTCACCGGGCTGGTGCTGGCCGGGCTGATCGCGGCGATCATGTCGAGCATCGATTCGACCCTGAACTCGGCCTCGACGCTGATCGTCCACGATTTCGTCCAGCCGGCGAAGCCGGGCCTCACCCCGTTGGAGGTCGGCGCGTGGGGGCGCTACACAACGCTGGTGCTGATGGTCGTCGCCGCCCTGTGGGCGCCGATGATCGACAATTTCGGCGGCCTGTTCGACTACCTGCAGCAGGCGTTCTCGATCCTGGTGCCGCCGGTGGCCGCGATTTTCCTGCTCGGCGTGTTCTGGCGGCGGGGCAACGGTTCGGGTGCGCTGTGGACGCTCATCGTCGGCCACGTCGTCGGCCTCGTCGTCTTCGTGCTCACGCAGACGGACACGATCCCGCTGCACTTCACGATCACGGCGGGCATCATGACGGCGCTGAGCGGTGTGGTGTTCGCCGCGGTGAGCCTCGCCAGCGCGCCACCGCCGGCTTCGGCGGTGGCGGAGACCACCTGGCGGCCCGCGCTCGCCGTGCCCGAGCGCCCCTATCCCTGGTATCAGGATTACCGCTACCACGCGGCGGCGATGCTGGCGTTGACCGCGCTGACGGTCGTCACCTTCTGGTGAGGCCCGGCGGCGCTCAGGTTGTTCGGGTGAGGACGATGTGGGCGTTGTCGGGCGGGGTCGGCGGAGGCGCGCCGGCGCTCGCGCCGGAGACGCTCGAGCGCCACTTCGAGGCGATCCTCGAGAACACCACGGTCGACGGCGAGCTCGAGGCGATCCCGCGGTTCACCGACGCCGGCGTGCTCGATGACCGCCAGGATCTTCTGGACGCCTACGGCCGCGAGCCGCCGACGACGCGGGCGGAGATGGCGGCGATCGCCGAGGAGGTCCAAAACGCCGAGCGCGCGGCCGGCAACCAGCGCATGGTGGCCTCGATCTTCCAGGGCGACGCCCGCGAGGGCCGCACCTGCAACGCGCCGGAGTGGGTCGATTCCTGCGGCGGCCGCATCGTGGACGAGGCGGCCTCCCGGATCGGGCGCCTCTCGCCGCGGGGGGGGGGGCTCGTCGAGGCGGAGGAGGAGGCGGCGGTCGTCGACGGGGCCTCGCCCTTCGGGGTCGGCGCACGGGTTTCCTGCCGCTGATGGGCCCGGCCCTGGTCACCACCGACCTCTTGGCGTTCATCGCGGCGTGGAACGCGTTGCTGTTCGCGCTTACCTTCACGCTGAGCTTTGAGCAGCGCACGGTGCCCGCCGCCATCGGCCTCCTCTCCGGGGCGGCGGCCTACGGGCTGCCCGGGGCCAACATCATGGCGGCGTCGGTGGTGGTGACGGTGCCGCTGAGCGTGCTGGTGCTGGTGTTGCAGCGCCGGATGGTTTCGGGTCTGACTGCGGGAGCCGGCAAGGGATGAGCCAAGACTGGTGGCGCGGCGCGGTGATCTACCAGATCTATCCGCGCTCGTTCTACGACGCCGACGGCGACGGCACCGGCGATCTGCCGGGCATCTTGCAACGACTCGACTACGTCGCCGCGCTCGGCGTCGACGCCGTCTGGATCTCGCCCTTCTTCAAGTCACCGCAAAAAGACTACGGCTACGACGTCGCGGACTATTTCGACGTCGACCCTCTCTTCGGCACGCTCGCCGATGCCGACCAGATCATCGCCGCCGCCCACGCCCGCGGCCTGAAGGTGCTGGTCGACCTGGTCTTGAGCCACACCAGCGACCAGCACCCGTGGTTCCGGGAGAGCCGCCAGGATCGCGGCAACCCCAAGGCGGACTGGTACGTCTGGGCCGACCCGGCGCCCGACGGCACCCCGCCGAACAACTGGCTGTCGATCTTCGGTGGCGTCGCCTGGGAGTACGAGCCGCGCCGGCGCCAGTACTATCTGCACAACTTCTTGAAGGAGCAGCCGGACCTCAACCTCCATCAGCCGGCGGTGGTGGCGGCGCTGTTGGAGATCGCACGCTTCTGGCTCGAGCGCGGCGTCGACGGCTTTCGCCTGGACGCGATCGACTTCGCCGTGCACGACCCGGCGCTGCGCGACAACCCGGTGCGGAGCCGCGAGCAGGGGGTCTCGGGCGGGCTCGTCGCCGACGTGCCCTACACCTTTCAATGGCACGCCTACGACAAGGGGCTGGCCGAGCTGTTGCCGGTTCTCCTGGAGCCCTTGCGCGCGCTCGCGAACCGCTACGGCGACGTCGCGCTTTTGGGCGAGCTCTCCGGCGACCGCGCGCTCGAGAACGCCGCGCGCTACACCGCCGGCGGTCGTGGGCTCCACATGGCCTATACCTTCGATCTGTTGGCGGCGCCCTACACCGCCACCGCCATCGGCGGCATCGTCGACGCGCTGGAGGCGATGATCGACGACGGCTGGCCGTGTTGGTCCTTCTCCAACCACGACGTCACCCGCGCGCCGACCCGCTTCGGCGGCGATGATCCGCCCGAGGGCCTGCGCCGCCAGCTGCCCGTGCTCTTGACCTGCCTGCGCGGGACGGCGTGTCTCTATCAGGGCGAGGAGCTGGGCCTCGAGGAGGCCGCGCTGGTCTTCGACGACATCCGCGACCCGTACGGCCGCACGATGTGGCCGGTCTACAAGGGGCGCGACGGCGCCCGCACGCCGATGCCCTGGTGCGCCGAGGCGCCGGCCGGTGGGTTCACCGCCGGCGAGCCCTGGCTGCCGGTGCCGGCGGCGCACCGCGCCCGCGCGGTCGACCGCCAGAGCAAGGATGCGAACGCGACGCTCGCGGTCACCCGCCGCTTTCTCGCCTGGCGCCGCGGCCAGCCGGCCCTGCGCGTCGGCGGTTGGCGGCGGCTCGAGGCGGCGGAGCCGGTGCTGGCCTTCGTGCGGGAGGCCGCCGCCGGCGACAGGCTCGTCTGTGTCTTCAACCTCGCCGCCGCCGCCACCTCCTGGCGACCGCCGATGGCGCTCGTCGCCACCGACGCGCCGGTGCCGGCACCCGCGACGATCGAGGCGACGCGCGTCGAGCTGCCGCCCTACGGCGTCCTCATCGCCCGCCCGCTCGAGGGAGAGAGCTGATGGCCGAGCTGAGCCTCAAGAACGTCAAGAAGAGCTTCGGCACGACGGACGTCATCCGGGGCGTCGATCTCGAGGTCGCGGCCGGCGAGTTCTGCGTCTTCGTCGGGCCCTCGGGCTGCGGCAAGTCCACGCTGTTGCGCCTCATCGCCGGGCTCGAGGACATCACCTCGGGCGAGCTCTGGATCGGGGGTGCGCGCGTGAACGAGCTGCCACCGAAGGCGCGCGCCATCGCCATGGTGTTCCAGAGCTATGCGCTCTACCCGCACATGACCGTGCGCCAGAACATGGAGTTCGGCCTGCGGCTTGCCGGCAGCACGAAGGAGGCCCGCGACGCCAAGGTCGAGGAGGCGGCGCGCATCCTCAAGATCGAGAACCTCCTGGACCGCAAGCCGCGCCAGCTCTCGGGCGGTCAGCGCCAGCGGGTCGCGATCGGCCGCGCGATCGTGCGCGAGCCGCGGGTCTTTCTGTTCGACGAACCGCTGTCGAACCTCGACGCCGCCCTGCGCGTGCAGACCCGCATCGAGATCGCCAAGCTCCACCGTCAGCTCGGGACGACGATGGTCTACGTGACCCACGACCAGATCGAGGCGATGACCCTCGCCGACAAGATCGTGGTCCTCAACGGTGGCCGGGTCGAGCAGGTGGGCGCACCGATGGAGCTCTACCGCGAGCCCGCCAACCGTTTCGTCGCCGGGTTCATCGGCTCGCCGACGATGAATTTTTTGCCCGCGCGGGTGGCCGGCGTGGAGACCGCGACGATGACCCTCGAGGTCGCCTCCGGGGCGCGCGTCGAGGTCCGCCGTCCCGCGGTCGACCTCAAAGGGCACCGCCTCACGCTCGGCCTGCGCCCGGAGCACCTGGCCCTCGCCGACGAGGGCCCGCTCGGCGGCGAGGCGGTGGTGGTGGAGCAGATGGGCGGCGAGAGCTTCGTCCATGTCGACGTCGGCCTCGAGCACCCGCTCATCGTCAAGTCGCCCGGCGAGGCCCGGGTCCGCGCCGGCGAGCGGGTCGCGGTCACGGTCCCGCCCGACGCCGCCCATCTCTTCGACGAGCAGGAGCGCGCCCTAAGCCCCGAGCGCTACTTGAACCGCGCGCCCGCGCTGGCGGGCTGAGGCGGCTTCAGCGTCGTCGCTGACGCGCGATCGCGGCGATGGCGTTGGTGGCGAGCCGCGCCACCGCCTGGGCGCCGCGGCCGTCGGGATCGGCCGCCGGGACGTACTCGACGACGCTCACCCCGGCGATCGGCGCGCGGGTCTCGAGCCCGTGGATCAGCTCCACCATCTGGGTGTAGCCGAGCCCGCCGAAGGCCGGCAGCAGCACGCCGGGCACCAGCGCGGGGTCGAGCCCGTCGACGTCGAGCGCGAGGTAGAGCGGGCGCCCGCGCGGGATGCGGTCGAGCACGGCGGTGACGCCGCCGCGGTGAACCTCGCGGGCGGTCACGATGTCGGCACCCCAAGCCCGCGCCGCGTCGACGTCCGCGCTGCGCGCGCTGCCGGGACCGCGTGCACCCACCTGCACGATCGCCTCCACCTGCGCCAGCTCCGACGCCCGGCGCATCGTGCTGGAATAGCCGAAGCGCTCGCCTTGCACCGCGTCGCGCCAGTCGATGTGGGCGTCGATCTGCACCACCGTGAGCGGCTGGTCCTCGAACGCCTGGAGCACGGGGATCGGCACCGAATCGTCGCCGCCGAGGACCAGCGGCACCGCGCCGGCGGCCAGGATCTCGCCCACCGCGCGGCGGATGGCCGCCCGGTTGGCCCCACCGTCGACGAGATCGCCCGCGACGTCGCCGGTGTCGACGACCCGTGCTGCGCCCAGCAGCGGCGCCTCGTGGTCGAAGTCGAAGGCGCCTTGATCGGTGCGGTAGCCGGTGAGCGCGCGGCGCAACGCCGCCGGCGCGGCGGCGGCGTGGCCGGCCTCGCCCGGACGGTAGGGCGTGCCGTGCGGCGCGCCGAGGACGACGACGTCCACCGAGGCGCCGCTCAAGGCGGCGGCGAAGGGAAGGTCGAGGAAGGTGCGCGCGGGCGCGGGCCGCGTCACGCGCGGGTCAGCCGCTTGAGGCGGCCGCGCGCCGTTGGCTGCCGCCGGCGACCATGCTTGTGGGCGCCGCCGCTCCGTCCTCGTCGTAGAGGGCGCGGATGCGGTGGGTGGCGTCGCGCATCAGGCGGTGGCCGTCCATCTGCTGGAGATGGTTGAAGTGCAGCACCACCGCCCCTTCCGGCACCGCCAAAAAGAGGCAGAAGAACCAGCGTTTTTCCGTCTCCGAGTGGCACGGATAGGTGAAGGCGAAGCGCTCCAGCCGGCCGTCGAGCACGGCCTTCAGGGCCTGACGGGCCTCGTCGGCGAAGGGGTCCGTCGAGCAGGCGTTGCAGATCTCGAGATAGTTGCTGCCGACGCCGTAGGTGGCCTCGTCCAGGCCGTTGTCGGCGCCGAAGCGCCGCCAGCCCTGGTTGACGGCGAGGATGGTGCCGTCATGGCCGATGACGGCGGCGTGCGCCGGCAGGTCGTCCAAGAGTTCGCAAAGTGCGGTCGTCACGCGCGCCTCCCCGGGGTCGCCGACCCCGGCTCGTTTCCGGCAAAACTCGCCCGTCGCGCCGAAATTGGCGCAAGCGCTGCGACGTTAGGTCGCCTTCGCCGAGACGGCTATGACCCAAATCACGTCCGGCTACGACCATCGGCCAAGAGGCCGCCCGAAGCGGCCGGCCGGCCAAGAGGCCGCCCGAAGCGGCCGGCGCAGCTTGACGACGCCGGTCGACCTCGAACGCCGCGCCACCCATGGCGCGCGGCCGTCGCGCACCGACGCCGTCGGCCGCGAGCGTCACCGCCTCGGCGAGCACGCGGTCGCGGGCACCGCCGAGGGCGCTGGCCGGCCGGGCCCGGCCGGCCAGCGCCGAAA
>JBKHCM010000096.1:0-13172 GCA_046541805.1 Alphaproteobacteria bacterium | reverse complement strand
GCGCGCTCGTAGGCGTAGCCGGGCGACACCGTGATGCCTTCGACGCCGAGCGTGGTGCAGTAGTCGAAGAAGGCGGCGACCCGCTCCGGCACCGCGTTGTTGAAGAGCGTGCAGTTGATGGTGATGCGAAAGCCGCGATCGCGCGCCGCCTCGATCGCCTCAACCGCACGCTGGAAGACACCGTCGCGGCACACCGAGGCGTCGTGCTCCTCTTCCAGCCCGTCGAGGTGGATCGAGAAGGTCAGGTAGTTGCTCGGGGTGAACAGCTCGAGCTTCTTCTTCAAAAGCAGCGCGTTCGTGCAGAGATAGACGAACTTCTTGCGGGCGACGATGCCGGCGACGATCTCGTCGATCTGCGGATGCAGAAGCGGCTCGCCACCGGGGATCGAGACCACCGGCGCGCCGCATTCGTCGACCGCATCAAGGCAGTCCCGGACGCTGAGCTGGCGGTCGAGGATCGGCTTGGGGTAGTCGATCTTGCCGCAGCCCGCGCAGGCGAGGTTGCAGCGAAAGAGCGGCTCGAGCATCAGCACGAGCGGGTAGCGTTGCCGCCCGCGCAGCTTCTGCTTCAAGATGTAGCCACCGACACGCAGCTTTTGAATGAGCGGGATCGACACGGGCGGTCCTTCTCGGTTGGTCGGTACGCAAAAACAATCCGATCGGCCGCAGCAATGCAACGGCAGCGGCGCCGCGGCAGGCTCAAGGGCGCGTGCGACCTTCGAGCCAGACGGGCAGGACGACGAGCACGGTGACGAGGCTCGCCGTCACCGCGAGCGTCAACAAAAGCCCCATGCTGGCGGTGCCGGCGTGCGACGAAAGCATCAACGTGCCGAAGGACGCGACGGTGGTGAGCGCGCTCGCGAACACCGCGCGCGGCGTGCTGGTGGCGCCGACGATCTCGGGATCGGCGGTCTCGCGCGCGCGCATCACGACGTGGATGGCGGCGTCCACGCCGATGCCCAGGAGCAGCGGCAGGACGATGACGTTGGCGAAATTGAAGGCGAGGTCGAAGAGCTCCATGGCGCCGACCGTCAACGTCGCCGCCAGCAGCACCGCGCCGAGCACGCCCGCGATCTCGGCGGGCCGGCGCAGGACCAGCGCCACGACCAGGGTCACGCCGACGAGCGCGTAGAGCGTCGCCTCGACCATCGCGCGGGCCACCAGATCCGCGGCGCGGACCGTCTGCACGACGTTGCCGGCGGCGCTCGGGGCGGCCGCGAGGACGGCGTCGACGAAGCGGCGCCGCGCCTCGGCGGTCGCCAAGGGTTCGGCCGGCAGGAGGTCGAGCTTGTGGCGACCGTCGGCGGCGACGTAGCGCTCGGCCACCGCTCGGGGCAGGGTCTCGACCGTGACCGGGCCGGCCTGCAAGAGGGCGCGGGTGCGCGCGAGCGCCTGCGGCCACCAGCGAAACCAGCTCTCGCCGAGCTCGGCGGCGAGCTCCGGGTTGCGATCGAGCCGCCTGGTGAGCGTGCGCGCCGCCGCCGCGAGCTCGCCCGGCGGGGCCGCGGCGGCGAGCCGCGCCAGCGCCCGGTTGAGCCGGTCGTGGTCGGGGGGGCCGGGCGGGGTGTAGGCCGGCAGGTCCAAGAACAGTCGGGCATCGTCGATCAGCGTGAGCTTCTCGTCCTGGGCCTTGGGCACGAAGCTCGCGAGGTGGACGGCTTCGCCGATCCCCGGCACCGCGCCCAGCCGTTCGGCCTCGGCCGCGGCGGTGTCGGCGTCCGCCACCAGGAGCGCCGCGCGGTAGGGGCTGCGGGTCGGCGAGGCGAGGAGCTGGTCGAAGGCGACGACCGAGGGCGCGTCGGGCTCCTTGAGCGCCAGCGGGTCGCCGTCGAAGCTGAGCGAGCCGACGCCGGCGAGCCCGGCGAGGCTCGCGGCCACCACCGCCCAGGCCGCGGCCCGGCGCAGGCGCGGCATGCCGTGCGGCCAGGGCACCGGCGGCAGGCGCCGCGGTCCGGCGGCGAGCGCGAGCAGCGCCGGCAGCAGCGTGAGGGAGAGCGCGAGCGCGATGATCATCCCGGCGGCGGCGATGACGCCGAGCTCGGCGAGCCCGACATAACCCGTGGGCGTGAAGGCGAGGAAGGCGAGCGCGGTCGTCGGCGCGCAGAGCAGCAGCGCCGGACCGGTCGACCCCGCGCCCTCGGCGACGGCGTCGCGCCAGCCGCGGCCGAGGCCCGCCTCCTCCTGCGCGCGCAGCACGACGTGGATGGCGAAGTCGACGCCGAGGCCGATGAACAGCACCGCGAAGGCGATCGAGATCATCGTAAAGGCGCCGATCGCCCACATCGCGAAGGCGCCGGTCAGCACCAGCCCCGCGAGCAGGGTCGCCAACACCGAGGCGATCGCGCCGACCGAGCGCAGGCTCCAGACCAAGACCAGCGTCACCAGCACCAGCGAGACCAGGCCGGCGCTCGCGGCACCCGTGCCGGCGGCCTCCAGCTCCTCGGCCTCGAGCGCGACCTCCCCGGTGATCGCGACCTCGACGCCGGGTTGCGAGCCTTCGACCTCGGCGGCGAGGTCGCGGATGGCCGCGAGCGCGCGGGCCCCGGGCCGCACCCGCTCGAAGTCGAGCACCGGCGTCACCTCGACGACGAAGCTCGACGCCGTGTCGGGGGTGAGCTCGGCGAGCTCGAGCCAGGCGATCGGGCGGGTGCGGCCGTTTGCCGCGGCGCTGAAGGCGGGAGCGAGGCGCTCGGCCGCCTGCTCCAGCCCCGGCGGCGGCTCGTCCTGCTCGAAGCCGTCGGCCAGGAGCTCGGTCAGCTGCGCCGGGCTCGGATCGCGGGCGAGGGCGGAGAGCAATGGTACGGCCTCCGCGAGCCGGTCGAGCCGCCGCTCGATGGTCGCGACGTCGTCGAAGAGGATGCCGTTCTCGACGAAGAAGGGCATGACCGCCGGCGCGAAGACGGTGCGCACGACGTCGTCGCGCTCGCGCAAGCGTTCGGCCAGGGTCGCGGTGGCGGCGAGCCGGGCGTCGAGCGTGCCGCCCGCGACGACGAGGGCGAGGCGGTCGTCCTGGTCCGGAAAGGCGGCGTTGAGCGCGCGCTGGCGCTCGCGGAACGGGGCGTCGGGGTCGATCAACTCGTCGAGGTTGGTATCGACCTGGAGGTTCTGGACGAGGTAGATGCCCGCGAGCACGACGACGAGTAGCGTCGCCGCCGTCACCGCGAGGGCGGCGCGCACCGAGCGGCGCGCGAGCGCGCGCACGACGTTATGGAGAGCGGCGGTGAGCAAGGATCGACGGCTTCGCGGATGGGTTGGTGACGCGACGGCGCCGGTATCGACGTCGCGACGCCGGCTTGTCCAGTCCTCGCTCGCGCTCGCGGGCTGGTTGGCGCTCGCCCCGCCCGTTGCCGCCGCCGCGGACGACGCCTCGCCCGCCGCCCCGGTCGAGCGCCTGCACGCCGCGTTGCTCGAGGCCGCCGCCGAGGGCGACACCGTGCAGGCCCGCTTCGAGCGGCTGTTGCCGGTCGTCTCCGAGGTCTTCGACTTCTCGACGATGAGCCGGATCGCCGTGGGCTCGGCCTGGGCCGAATTCAGCGACAGCGAACGCGGCGCGCTGGAGGAGCGGTTCGCCGCCTACGCCACCGCCAACTATGCCGAAAGGTTCGACGACGCGAGCGGGCTCGCGTTTCGTACCGTCGAGGTGGACGCGAACGGCGGGCGCCGTATCCAGGTGGTGACCGAGCTGACCCGACCGGCGAAGGACCCCGTCGCGTTCGACTATCGGGTTCAGCGCACCGACGACGGTCCGCGCATCGTCAACGTCGTGGTCGACGGCACGATGAACGAGCTCGCCCGCCGCCGCGCCGAGTTCCGCGCGCTGTTGGAGGTCGGCGGTCTGGAGAACCTCTTGGCCACCCTGGCGCAACAGACCGAGGCGCGCCTCGGCTGACGCCGGCGCCTCCCGCGCGGCGGCGGGCCGACGCGATCGACCGAGAGCTCAGATGACCGGCGGGTTACCACGGGGGCACCTCCGGTAGAGGCCGGCGACAGGCCGCTCGAGCGCGGCTAAGTTCGACGGGTGAGGGACGACGCAGCGTGGGACGAAGCGTGCGCAGTCGCGCACCAGCGCATGGAGGGGTCGCAGTGACCGAAAATCGCGCCGTTCGACGGGTTCGCGTGCCCGGCTCGAGGCCAACCACGCGGCCGCGCCACCGCCCGCGGCGCGCTTTCGCCGGCCTCGTCGCCCTGCTCGCGGCGCTGCTCGCGGCGGCGCCGGGGCGCGCGGAGGACGCGGCGGCGCCGGTCGAGCGGCTGCATCGAGCCCTGTTGGAGGCCGCGGACACGGGCGAGACGGCGCAAGCCCGCTACGATCACCTGCTGCCCGTCGTCTCCGACGTCTTCGACTTTCAGGCGATGAGCCGGGCCGCCGTCGGTCGCGTCTGGTCGGACTTCTCCGATGCGGAGCGCGCCGCCCTGATCGAGCATTTCGCCGCCTACGCCACCGCCAATTACGCCCGGGACTTCGAGAACGCGCGCAACATCTCGTTCCGGACCGTCGAGATCGAGCCGGGCGACGGCAAGCGGGTCCGCGTCGCGACCGAGCTCGTGCGCGCGAAGAAAGGGCCGATCAGCTTGGACTACCTGGTCTTTGAAGGGGAGCAAGGCGCGCATATCATCAACGTCGAGGTCGCCGACACGATGAACGAGTTCGCCCGACGCCGCGCGGAGTTCCGCTCGCTCTTGGACGCCGGCGGCCTCGCGCACCTGCTCGAGACCCTAGAGGAGCAAAAGCGCGCGATCGTCCGCTGACGTGACGCTCAAGCATCCGCTCTGCGGCGCCACACTGCCCGCGCTCGCCGGCGTCGTGCGCCGGGCCGAGCGCGTGCCGGCCGAGGCTTGGCCCTGGCTCGCCTACTACGCGCTGCTCGCCGTCTTGCGCGCGCCGGCGACCGCCGCCGAACGGGCGCTGTTGGCGGCCCGGCGCCCCGCGGTGCCGACGCCGCTCTTCATTCTCGGCCACTGGCGCAGCGGCACGACCCACCTGGTTAACCTGCTCGCCGCCACCGGCCGCTTCGCGGTGCCGACGCCGGTGGACGTGGGCCTGCCCGCCGAGCGCCTCGTGCTTGGCCGGCCCTTGGAGCCGTTGCTCGCCCGCCTCGTGCCCGCGGGGCGCTGGATCGACGCCGTCGGCGTCGACCGGCTGGCGCCGCAGGAGGACGAGGTGGCGCTCGCCAATCTCGGTGCGCCCTCCTTCTTCGAGCCGTACTACCTGCCGCACGGCTTCCGTCGCCGCTGGCGCGAGGTGGTCTTTCTCGACGCGGCGGCGACCGCGCGCTGGCTCGACCGCGCCGCGCGCTACTATGCCCGGCTCGCCCTCGAGCACCCGGGCAAGCCGCTCGTCATCAAGAACCCGGTCTACACCGCGCGCCTCGCCGCTCTGGCGGCGCGCTTTCCCGAGGCCCGCTTCGTCCATTGCGTGCGCGATCCCTTCGCGGTCTACGCCTCGACGATGCGCTTTCACGTCAAGCTCGGCGAGGCGCTGGGCCTGACCCGGGCGCGGCCGAAGGAGGTGGAGCCGACCGTGCTCGAGACCTACGCCCAGATGATGCGCCGCTTCGAGCGCGACCGCGCGAGCTTGGCGCCCGAGCGCGTCGTCGACCTGCGGTACGAGGCGCTGTGCGACCGGCCGCTTGCGACCTTGCAGCGGCTCTACGACGCCCTCGGCCTCGCCGGCTTCGATGTCGACCGCCCGGCGATCGCCGCCCATCTCGAGCGCGTCGCCGGCTATCGGGCGGGCCGCTACACGCTCGATGCCGAGACGCGCGGGCGCATCGAGCAGGCTTGGGGCCCTTGGCTGGAACGCTGGCGGGCGGCGTGACCAAGATCCGCCTCGACCAGCTGCTCGTCGACCGCGGTCTCGCCCTGACCCGCAGCCGCGCCCAGGCGATGGTGCTGGCGGGTGAGGTGTTCACGGGCGAGCAGCGGCTGGAGAAGCCGGGCCAGCCGGTCGCCTCGGACCTCGCGGTGGAGATCCGCCGGCGCACCGGCGCTTGGGTCAGCCGCGGCGCCTTGAAGCTCATCGCCGCGCTCGACCACTTCCGGCTCGATCCCGAAGGCGCCGTCGCCCTCGACGTCGGCGCCAGCACCGGCGGCTTCACCGAGGTGCTGCTGGCCCGTGGTGCGGCGCGGGTCTACGCCGTCGACGTCGGCCACGGCCAGCTGCATGCGCGGCTGCGCCACGATCCGCGCGTGGTCGTGCGGGAACGCACCAACGCCCGCCAGCTGAGCCGCGACCACGTCCCCGAGCCGGTCGACCTCGTCGTCTGCGACGCCAGCTTCATCTCGCTCACCCTCGTGCTGCCGCCGGCGCTCGCCCTGGCGCGGCCCGGTGCCGTGCTGGTGGCGCTGATCAAGCCGCAGTTCGAGGCCGGACGCGGCGAGGTCGCCAAGGGCGGCGTCGTCCGCGATCCGGCGGTGCGCGAGGCCGTGTGCGCCCGCATCCGTGCCTGGCTCACCGAGGACATGGGCTGGGCGGTGGACGGCATCGCGCCCAGCCCGATCACCGGCCCCAAGGGCAACCGCGAGTTCCTCGTGGTGGCGCGCAAGCCCGAGGCTTAGGCCGCGTCGCGCAGCCGATCGAAGCCGGCCGCGAGGTCGCGGATGAGGTCGTCCGGGTCTTCGAGACCGACGTGGATGCGCATGGCCTGGCCGCGATCGCTCCACGCCTCGGCCGTGCGGTGCGGCCAGGTCGGGATCAACAGGCTCTCGTAGCCGCCCCAGCTGTAGCCCATGCCGAAGAGCTCCATCGGATCGAGCATGGCCGCGAGCGCCGTCTCCGCGCAGGGCGCCATGACGAAACCGAACAGCCCCGAGCTGCCGAGAAAATCGCGCTGGAAGACGGCGTGGCCGGGACAGGCCGGCAGCGCCGGGTGGAGCACCCGAGTGACCTCCGGGCGCGTCTCGAGCCAGCGCGCGATCTCCAGGGCCGCCTCTTGATGCTGCCGTAGGCGGACGCCCATCGTGCGCAGGCCCCGAAGCGCCAGCCAGCAGTCGTCCGGTCCGGCGGGACAGCCCAGATCTTTCACGCCCGCGTCCAGCGCCTTGCCGACGTCGCCCTTGTAGGTGACGAGGCCCAGCATCGCGTCGGAATGGCCGACGACGTATTTGGTGCCGGCGTGGATCGAGACGTCGACGCCGTGGTCGAACGGGCGGAAGAAGAGCGGCGTGGCCCAGGTGTTGTCCATCAGCGTGTAGACGCCGTGGCGCCGCGCGACGGCGGCAATGGCGGGCACGTCCTGGACTTCGAAGGTCTGCGAGCCCGGGCTCTCGGTGAAGACGAGCTTGGTCTCGGGGCGCATCAGCCGTTCGATGTCGGCGCCGATCATCGGCGGGAAGTAGGTGGTCTCGACGCCGAAGCGCTTGAGCACGCGATCGCAGTAATGCCGGCTCGGGGCGTAGATGTTGTCGGTGACGAGGACGTGGTCGCCGGCCTGGACCAGGGCGGTGAGCGCCACCGCGATCGCCGCCTTGCCGCTGGCGGCGACGACACAGCCGTCCGCGCCCTCCAGTTCGGCGAAGGCGTCCTCGAGCGCGAAGGTGGTGGGTGTACCGTTGCGGCCGTAGGTGAGGCGGCTCTCGCGGCCGCGGTTCTCGAGCGCCGCGAGCGACGGGAACAGGACCGTCGAGCCGCGATGGACCGCCGGGTTGACGAGATGCGGCTCGTCGGGGTGATGACGGCCGCCGGTGACGAGCCGGGTCGCATCGCGCATGAAGCTCTCCTCTTCGTTGGCGTGCGGGCGCTGCGCTGTCGGAGGGTTGGGCGATGCGTGAGGCCTTGGCAAGCGCGCCCTGACCGTGCACCCGTCGCGCCGGCACGGCTCGCAAGCGGAGGAGGTGGATGGGGCGGATCGCGCGCCTGGCCGGCGCGGTGTTCCTGGCGCTGGGCGCGAGCGCCGCGGCGGCGGCGACCGGCACGCTCGCCGAGGTGACCGCGCGCGGCACCTTGCGCTGCGGGGTCAGTGCCGCGGCGGTGTCGGGCTTTGCGACGCGCGACGACGCCGGGCGGTGGACCGGCTTCGAGATCGACTACTGCCGGGCGATCGCCGCCGCCGTCCTCGCCGACGCCGAGGCGGTCCGGTTCGTCGCGTTGAACGACGGCGCCGGTGCGGCCGCCTTGGCGCGCGGCAGCATCGACGTGCTCGCCGACGGGACCCCCTGGACCGCCGGCCGCGACGCCGGCGGCCTCGAGTTTCCGGCGGTGACGTTCTATGATGGACAAGTCTTCCTCGTACCGCGCGCGCTCGGCGTGCGCAGCGCGCTCGAACTCGACGGGGCGCGCATCTGCGTGCTCGCCGGCGACGGCTCGATCGCCCGTCTCGAGGCGTTCTTCGCGCGCCATCTGATGGAGCACGTGGTGCTCATGTTCCGCGCCGCGGCCGACATGTTCGCGGCCTACGACGAGGCGTTGTGCGACGCCGTCAGCACCACGCGTCGGCGCTTGGCGCTCGGCCGCAGCGGGCTCGACGCGCCCGACGAGCACGTGATCCTGCCGGAGCTGGTGGCCAAGGAGCCGCTGGCGCTCGCCGTGGCCGGCGGCGATCCGCCCTGGGCGGACGTCGTGCGATGGGTCCACATGGCGTTGCTCGTGGCCGAGGAGGTCGGCCTCGACCAAGACCGGGCCGCCGGCGCGGACGGCGCTGGCGACGGCGTCCTCGACGGCGACCGTGAGGTGGCCCGCGGGCTCGGCCTGGAACCGGGCTGGACACGCCGCGCGGTCGCCGCCGGCGGGCATTACGGCGAGCTCTTCGCCCGGCATCTTGGACCCGGCTCGGAGGTGGGCCTGGAGCGCGGCCCCAATGCGCTTTGGCGCGACGGGGGATTGCATTATCCGCCGCCGTTGCGGTGAGCGGTCGCTGGCGCCGGTTAGCCCTCGGCGGTGGACACGTCGCGGGGTGCGGCCTCGAAATCCTCGCTGCTCGAGCGTTCGCGCGCGGTGGGGACCGTTAGCAGCGCGATGCCGGGGGCGCGCCAGAGGGTCGGCCGGCGGGCGCGCTGTCGTTCCGGGTGCGTCGCAACGCCGGCGCGCGCGCGGCTCGCGGCGGCGCGTTGGTCGCTGTCCTCGGGCGTGACCATTCTTCGGTCCTCCTGCGCGTGCGCCGCTTCGAGCGGACGACGCGGCTGACGAACCCCGGCCTCCATGCCGCCGCGCGCCGCGCGTCATCGTGACGAATTGCGCGCGCGACGGTGGTCGTTGCAAGAAACCGACAGGTCGAGGAAGAGCCACAGCGGCCGAGGCCGCGTTCGCCAGTCGCGCACGCCGGGCCGCACCGCGACGGGCCCTCGCAAATGGTGCCGCGCGCGTGATTTGAACACGCGACCTCTCCCTTACCAAGGGAGTGCTCTACCCCTGAGCTAGCGCGGCGTCGGCGGGGCGGCTGGCCCCGAGCGCGAGTGCGTGCGATATGCCACGCGTGTCGCAGGCCCGCAAGGGTGGAGGAGAGTGCCATGGGCGACGACGGTACGCCGAAGCCGGCGCCGGCGCGGCGGGGGCGTGAGGCGCATGCCGACGAGGTGGCGCGCGCGATGCGCGAGAACCTCAAAAAGCGCAAAGCCCGGGCCCGGGCGCGGGCGGCGCGTCGGGCCGAGGCGAGCGCGGCGACGCGGGACGAGGCGGAATAGCGGCCGCGGCGGCGCTCGGCGGTTGAGCCGGCCTCGGGCCTCGCCTACAAGACTGTCCCCAGCCCCGACGAGGTACGATGGACAAGATCGTCATCGAGGGTGGTCGCCCGCTCGACGGTCGGATCGAGGTCAGCGCCGCCAAGAACGCAGCACTGCCGGTGATGGCCGCGGCGCTGTTGACCGCCGAGCCGCTGGACCTCGAGAACGTGCCGGACCTCGCCGACATCTCCTCGATGCGGCGCCTGTTGCAGCTCTTGGGGGTGAACGTCACCCACAAGGCCGGTGAGCCCGGTCACATGGTCCTGCACTGCCCCGAGCTGTTGTCGACCACGGCCCCTTACGACCTCGTGCGCAAGATGCGTGCCTCGGTGCTGGCCCTCGGCCCGCTGGTGGCGCGCGCGGGCGAGGCCTGGGTGTCGCTGCCGGGCGGTTGCGCCATCGGCACCCGGCCGATCGACATCCACCTCGCCGGGCTCGAGGCCATGGGCGCCACGATCGAGCTCGACGCCGGCTACGTCCACGCCGCCACGCCGGGTGGTCTCAAGGGGACGGAGTACCTGATGCCGCAGGTCTCGGTGGGCGCCACCGAGAACCTGATGATGGCGGCGACGCTCGCCCGCGGCACGACGGTGCTGCACAACTGTGCGCGCGAGCCGGAGATCGTCGACCTCGCGGCGTGTCTCAACGCCATGGGGGCGCGCATCGCGGGCGCCGGTACCGCCCACGTCACGATCGAGGGCGTCGACGCGCTGCACGCGGCCTCCCACCGGGTGATCCCGGACCGGATCGAGACCGGGACCTATGTCATGGCCGCCGGCATCACCGGCGGCCGGATCGAGATCCGTGGCGCCGATCCCAAGCTCTTCGGCGACGCGCTGGAGAAGCTGCGGGCCACCGGTCTCGTCATCGAGGCCACCGAGGCCGGCCTCGTCGTCGACGGCCGCGAGCGCCGGCTCGACGGCGTCGACGTGATGACCCAGCCTTTCCCCGGCTTCGCCACCGATCTGCAGGCGCAGTTCATGGCGCTGATGTGCGTCGCCGACGGCGCGGCGATGATCACCGAGACCATCTTCGAGAACCGCTTCATGCACGTGCCCGAACTGCTGCGGATGGGCGCACGCGTCAACGTCCAGGGTGCCTCGGCATTGGTGCGTGGGGTCGAGCGGCTCAAGGGCGCACCGGTGATGGCGACGGATCTGCGGGCGTCGGTTTCGCTTGTCCTCGCCGGGTTGGCGGCGGAAGGCACGACCGAGGTCAACCGCGTCTACCATCTCGACCGCGGCTACGCCGGGCTGGAGAGCAAGTTGCGCGCCTGCGGTGCGCGCCTCGAACGCGTGGCATGACGGCGAAGCGGCTCGCCAAGGCGAGTGGACCGACGCGCATCACCGGCGTGACGCTCGACAACGAGTCCCTGGTGCGCTGGTCGGCCGAGGTGGAACACGAGCGGCAGGTGGCGATGTTCGACCTCTTGGAGGCGAACTACTTCCACCTGCGCCAGGGGCCCGACGGCCCCTACGCGCTGCATCTGGGGCTCAAGGACGCGACCTTGATCATCGAGGTGCGCCCCGCGCAGGGCGAACCGGTCAAACTGCGCCTGCCGGTCCGACCGTTCCGCGCCGTCGTCAAGGACTACTTCTTCGTTTGCGAAACCTACTACAACGCGATCAAGACGGCGACGCCGAGCCGGATCGAATCGCTCGACATGGCCCGGCGCGGTCTGCACAACGAGGGCTCCGAGCAGCTGAAGGACGCGCTCGCCGACCGCATCGAGATGGACGACAACACGGCGCGCCGACTGTTCACCCTCGTCTGCGTTCTTCACATCCGCGGTTGAGGCGGTGGCCGAGCTGCCCGGCAGCGTGCTGTTCGCGTGCACCATGAACGCGATCCGCTCGCCGATGGCGGCCGCCATCTTGAAGTTCTTCCACGGCCGCCGCATCTACGTGGACAGTGTGGGCGTGCGCGCCGGCGACTTCGACCCGCTGGTCGCCGAAGTCCTCGACGAGGTCGGCATCCCCTTGAAGGGCCACGTCACCCAGGACTTCGATCACTTGGCAGACGACTTCTTCGATATCGTGGTCTCGCTGTCGCCGGAGGCGCACCACCGCGCCGTCGAATTCATGCGCGACGCCGCGGTCGACGTCGAGTTCTGGCGGATGCCGGATCCCAGCCTGGTCGAGGGGAGCCGCGCCCAGCGGCTCGCGGCATATCGCGCTTTGCGCGATACGCTTATGGACCGTATCTACCACCGCTTCCCACCGGCCGGCTCACCCGCGCCGTGAGACAGGAGGCCTGCGGCGAGTCCGCTTGATTCGCCGCGTAGCAGGCGGCATGTCCGCGACGACCGCGTCCGCGCCGGCGATGGCGTCGTGCGCTCCGCAACGGGAGAGGGTATGACCAAAGAAGACCTGATCGAATTCAGCGGCACCGTCACCGAGGTGCTGCCCAACGCGATGTTCCGCGTCAAACTCGAGAACGACCACGAAATCCTCGCGCACACCTCCGGCCGTATGCGCAAGAACCGCATCCGCGTGCTCACCGGGGATCGCGTCACCGTCGAGATGACGCCCTACGACCTGACCCGCGGCCGCATCACCTACCGCTTCAAGTAAGTGGCGGCGTCCCGCCTCGTGCTCGCGTCGTCGTCGCCGCGCCGCTTGGCCCTGCTCAGGCGGATCGGCATCGAACCCGACGCCGTCGTCCCGCCCGGGGTCGACGAGCGCGTGCGAAGAGGCGAGCTCCCGCGCGACTACGCCCGCCGTCTCGCGGCGACGAAGGCGCGCGCGGTGGGCGCACAGGAGTGCGAGCGCCACGTGCTCGCCGCCGACACGGTGGTGGCCTGCGGGCGCCGCATCCTCGATCAGACCGAAAGCGCCGAGGAGGCCCGCCGCGCCCTCGCGCTCTTGAGCGGCCGGCGCCACCGGGTCTGGACCGCGGTCGCCGTCGCCCCGCCGAGGGGCGAGCTGCGCCTCAAGACCGAGCTGACCCAGGTGCGGTTCAAGCGCCTCGAGCCCGCCGAGATCGAACGCTATCTGGCGAGCGGCGAATGGCGCGGCAAGGCCGGCGCCTACGCCATCCAGGGCCGCGCCGAGGCCTTCGTGCTCGCCCTCAACGGCAGCTACTCCAACGTCGTGGGCCTGCCCACCGCGACGACGCTCGCGCTGTTGCGCGGTACCGGCTGGCGGGAGCCGTGAGCGGCACCCTCGTCGTCGATCCCGGTCCTTTCGGCTGGAAGCTCGGCGTGGTCGACGCGGCGGGCCTCGCGGCGTTCCGGCTCGTCGACGTCGTCGGCGGCGTCGAGGGCGACCTGCTGCGGGCGCGGGTGACGGCGAACGCACGCGAGCTGGGCGGCGTCTTCGCCGACATCGGGCGCGAGACGCCGGTTTTCGTCCGCCTCGCCGCCGCCGCGCGTCGGCCGCCGCCGGACGCGGGCGCCGCCCTCTTGGTCCAGGGCGTCGCCGACGCGGTGGGTCACAAGGGCGCGCGCGCCACCACCCGGGTCCTGCTGGCGGGCGCGCATCTCGCCGTGCGCGGCGACGCCGGTGGTCCGACCG
>JBKHCM010000095.1:0-13260 GCA_046541805.1 Alphaproteobacteria bacterium | reverse complement strand
ACCCTCGGCCACCAGCAAAGCCGCTCCGGCGATTTCGTCAACGGGCTGTTAAGCCCCGAGCCGGTCGCGCAGGCCGAACCAACTCATCCCCAGCGCCAACAGCGGCCAGCGCAGAAGGCGCCCGCCGGGAAAGCGCCGGTGCGGCAACGCCGCGAAGGCGTCGAAGCCGTCGCCGTCGCCGGCGATCGCGTCGGCCATCAACTTGCCCGCGAGGGTCGCGAGCCCCACGCCCTGGCCCGAATAGCCGCCGGCGGCGAGGACGTGCGGCGCCGGCCGGGCGAGATAGGGTAGCCGCGAGCGGGTGATCGCGAGCGTGCCGCCCCAGGCGTAGTCGAGCTGGACCCCGGCGAGCTGCGGGAAGAGTTCCTCGAGGTGGGGACGCACCAAGCCGGCGATGTCGGCCGGGAAGCGGTAGCGGTAGGTCTCGCCGCCGCCGAAGAGAAGACGGTGGTCGGGGCTCGGGCGGAAGTAGTTGATGACGAAGCGGCTGTCGGCGGCGCCGATGTCGCGGCCGAAGACGCGCCGGATGCCGGCCTCGCCGAGGGGCTCCGTTGCTACGATGAAGTTGTTGACCGGCATGACGTAGGTGGCGACGGCGGGCGCGAGGCCGCCGAGATAGCCGTTGCCGGCGAGGACGGCGTGGGTGGCGCGCACGGTGCCGCGCGGCGTCCGCGCGGCGACACCCCCACCTTCGGGCTCGATCGCCTCCACCCGGCTCAGATCGAACAGGGTGGCACCGGCGCGCTCGGCCGCCGTGGCCAGGCCGAGCGCGTAGTTGAGCGGGTGGAGGTAGCCCGCTCCCTCGTCGAGCACCCCCGCGAACAGCCGTGGACTGTCGACCAGCGCCCTCAGCTCGTCGCGCGGCACGAAGCGCGCCTCGGCGTAGCCGTAGACCCGCCGCAGCTGTTCCACATAGGCGGCGAGCGCCGGGCCACCGCGCCGCCGCCGCGTCGCGTAGAGCAAGCCCGGGCGATAGTCGTAAGCGATCCGGTGGCGCGCGCAGAGCGCGTGGACGAGCGCCTTGGCGTCCTCGCCCAGACGGTAGAGGCGGCGGGCCGTCTCCAGGCCGTAGCGTGCCTCCAGCTCGTCCGGATCGCAGCGCTGCCCGGAGACGAGCTGGCCACCGTTGCGGCCCGACGCCCCCCAGCCGGCGCGATGCGCCTCCAACAGCACCACGTCGGCGCCCGCCTCGGCCAGGTGCAGGGCCGCCGAGAGCCCGGTATAGCCGCCACCGACGACGACGACGTCGGCCCGGCGGTCGCCGTCGAGCGGTGCCCGCTCGCGCTCGCCGACCGCCGTCGCGGCGTACCAGGAGGCGGCGTGGACGCCCGCCGCGTCGTTGCGGTCGAGCAGCGCGCTCGCGCTCACGGCCTTCGCCGCGTCGCCCGAGCGGAATCGACAGGCGGCATACGGATTTCTCTCGTCATCGGATGGCGTCATCCGGCATATGCTCGCACAAGCGACGAGCGCAACGGGGGGGGGCATGAGCAGGCTGATATGGGTCATCGCGATGGGCCTGGCGGCGTGGGCACTGCCGCCGGCGCAAGCCCAGGAGACGCCGCCCGAGCTCGTCACCGTCGTCACCAGCGCCGTGCCAGAGACGCAGCTGATGGCGATGGTCTTGAGCCTCGAGGCGCAAGAGCAGGGAGCGGCGGTGCGCATCCTCTTGTGCGGGCCGGGCGGCGACATCGCGCTGCGCGAGCCGCCGGAGGCGGTGACGACCCCCCAGTCGCCGATGGACACGAACCCGCAAGAGCTCATGGCCCGGGTCATGGAGAACGGTGCCACCGTCGAGGTCTGCGCGATCTATCTTCCGGAAAACGGCGCCGGCGAGGACGCGCTCATCGACGGGGTGACGCCGGCCGAGCCGGGGCGAATGGCGGCGGACCTGCTCGCACCGAACACGCGCCTTTTGACCTTCTGACGCCGGCGTTCACGCCGCGACGACGTTGGCCTCGGGACCGTACGGAAAGCCGGTGAGGTTCTCCGCGCCGGCCGCCGTCACCACCAGGATGTCGTGCTCGCGGTAGCCGCCGGCGCCGGGCTCGCCCACGGGAATGCGCAGCATCGGCTCCATCGACACCACCATCCCCGGTGCCAGCACCGTCTCGATGTCCTCGCGCAGCTCGAGCCCGGCCTCGCGGCCGTAGTAGTGCGAGAGCAGGCCGAAGGAATGGCCGTAGCCGAAGGCGCGGTAGTCCAACAGGCCCTCGGCGGCGAAGAAGCGGTTGAGCTCGGCGCAGATCTCCCGGCAGCTCACGCCCGGGCGGATCAGCGAGAGGCCGAGCTCGTGGGCGGCGACGTTGGCCCGCCAGATCCTCAAGCTCGCGGCGTCGGGCTCGCCGAGGAACAGCGTGCGCTCGAGCGCGGTGTAGTAGCCCGAGATCATCGCAAAGGTGTTGAGGCTCAACAGGTCGCCCCTCGCCAGCGTCCGCGCCGTGACCGGGTTGTGGGCGCCGTCGGTGTTGAGCCCCGACTGGAACCAGGCCCAGGTGTCGCGGAGCTCGCCTTCGGGAAAGGTGCGGGCGATCTCCCGCTCCATGGCGTCGCGACCGGCCATCGCCACGTCGAGCTCGCGCACGCCCGGCAGGATCGCGGCCCGCGCCGCCGCGCCGCCGATGTCGGCGATGCCGGCGCCGGCACGGATGAGGGCGATCTCTTCGGCCGACTTCACCAGCCGCTCTGCCATCAGCGCCGGGGCGACGTCGACCAGCTCGCGCGCGCCCAGGACCTCGAGAAGCGTGTCGCGCTGGGCGAGCGTCAGGTGATCGGCCTCGATGCCCAGGCGCGCGGTCGAACCGACGAGCTCGCCCACCGCCCGCCAGAAGTTGTCGCGCCGCCAGTCGGTGTAGACGAGGTTGTCGCCGAGCGAGCGCCGCCAGGGCTGGCCGCCGTCGATGTTGGCGGAGATCGTCGTGCAGGCCTCGGGCGTGACGACGCAGCCGTAAGCCCGCCCGAAGCTGCAGTAGAGAAACCCGCTGTAGTAGGCGACGCCCGCCATCGAGGTGAGCAGCACCGCCGGCAGGTCGCGCGCCGCCATCACCGCGCGCAGGCCGGCGAGCCGCCGCGCATATTCCTGGTCGGAGAAGGGCAGCGGCGCCTTGTCGCCGTTGCGACAACGCAGCGTCGCCGCCCGCTCGCTCGGTTCCATGTCGCTCTCCCGCTCTCGCCGCGCAGAGATCACGCGTCGCCAGCCGCGCGCGCCGCCAGATGTCGAGCCCGCTCACCGGCACGACCGCCGCAGCGCTGCCGGTGCGCCCGTCGCGAACGTCGCCGAAGACGAGATAGCCCAGGATCGAGAGCGGCGCGATCTGGGTGTACCAAAAGCGGGACCAGGATCGGGGCCGGCGGCCAAGCAGGGCTCCCATCCGGTCGGCGCCCCTTGGCGGCGTGGGACGGGGTTTCTACGCTGGCGGCCGGGTGCAAGGAGACGACGATGAACGCACGGTTCTGGCACGACGGGCGCTGGTGGGACACCCAACCCAAGGTCCTCGGCCCGATGGACCACGCGATGTGGATGAGCTCGTCGGTGTTCGACGGGGCGCGCATTTTCGCGGGCCTCGCCCCCGACCTCGACCGCCACTGCGAGCGGCTGATCGACAGCGCCCAAAAGATGCTCTTGCAGCCGACGCACAGCGCCGAGGCGGTGCAGGCGCTCGCCGTCGAGGCGTTCAAGCAGATGCCGTCGGACAAGGCCTATTACGTGCGGCCGATGTTCTACGCCACGCGCGGCTTCGTGGCGCCCGAGCCCGAGAGCACCGCGTTCCTCCTCGCCGTCTACGAGGCGCCGATGCCCGCGCCCGACGGCTTCTCGGTGACGGCCGCCCCCTTCCGCCGGCCGGCGCGCGACGCCGCCCCGGTCGACGCCAAGGCCGGCTGCAACTACCCCAACGGTCAGCGCGCGCTGGTCTGGGCGCGTCGGCGCGGCTTCGACAACGCGCTGATCCTCGACCCGGCGGCCAACGTCGCCGAGCTCGCCACCGCCAACATCTGGGTGGCGAAGGACGGGGTCGCCATGACGCCCGCCTGGAACGGCACCTTCTTGAACGGCATCACCAAGCAGCGCGTGGCCGAACTGCTTGTCCTCGACGGCATCGACGTCCTCGAGACCACCCTCACCCTCGAGGATTTCGACGAGGCCGACGAGATCTTTTCCACCGGCAACTACGGCAAGGTGATGCCGTGCATCCGCTACGAAAAGCGCGAGCTGCAACCGGGGCCGATCTATCGGCGGGCGCGCGAGCTCTATTTCGACTACGCGATGCGCGAACCGGCGCGCTGAGCGCGCCCACCGACACGGGGAGGACGGCGATGGTGACGGCGATCGTACAGGCGACGCACGGCGGCCCGGAGGTGTTGAAGCCCGCGGACGTCGAGGTCGGCGCGCCGGCCGCCGGCGAGGTGCGCGTGCGCCACACCGCGATCGGGCTCAACTTCATCGACTGCTACGTGCGCTCGGGGCTCTACCCGCTGCTCGACCCGCCCGGCACGATCGGCATGGAGGCCGCGGGCGTCGTCGAGTCCACCGGCACCGGCGTCACCGACTTCCACGCCGGCGACCGCGTCGCCTATGTTTGGAACCAGCCCGGCACCTATATCGCCGAGCGCAACGTGCCGGCGCGCTGGCTGGTCAAGCTGCCCGCCGGCGTCGGCGACCGCGAGGCGGCGGCGATGATGCTCAAGGGCATGACCGCCGAGTACCTGCTCCACCGCATGACCGCGGCCAGGCCCGGCGACAGCGTGCTGATCCACGCCGCCGCCGGCGGCGTCGGGCTGATCCTCACCGCCTGGGCCAAGCACAAGGGCTGCACGGTGATCGGCACCGCGTCGACCGACGCCAAGGCGGAGATCGCCAAGGCCCACGGCGCCGACCACGTCGTCGTCACCACCCGCGAGCGCCTCCCCGAGCGGGTGATGGAGCTCACCGGCGGTGAGGGCTGCATCTACGTCTACGACGGCATCGGCAAGGACACCTTCGAGGACTCGCTGGCGAGCCTGAAGCGGCATGGCCATCTGGTCTCTTTCGGCAACGCCTCGGGCAAGGTGCCGCCGTTCGATCTGTCGGTGCTGACGCCGCGCTGCGCGCGGCTGTCGCGGCCTTCGCTGTTCCCCCATATCGCGACCCGCCGGGAGCTGGAGGAGATCGCCGGCAACCTGCTGGAGGCGATGTCGACGGGCGTCGTCAAGGTCGACATCAACCAGACCTACCCGCTCGCCGAGGCGGCGCAGGCCCACGCCGATCTCGAGGCGCGCCGGACCACCGGCCAGACGGTGCTGTTGCCCTGACGACGATCTACCTCGACGCCGACGCCTGCCCGGTGAAGGCGGAAACCTACCGGGTCGCCGGGCGGCTCGGCGTGCGGACGCTGGTGGTGAGCAACGGCTGGCTGGCCGTGCCGGAAACCCCGCTGATCGAG
Organism: Alphaproteobacteria bacterium; assembly: GCA_046541805.1. Taxonomy (GTDB): domain Bacteria; phylum Pseudomonadota; class Alphaproteobacteria; order Geminicoccales; family Geminicoccaceae; genus JAAAPF01. Next base: position 7,843 of record JBKHCM010000095.1, on the reverse strand, counting down.
CGCGTGGTCGTGAGCGAGGGGCTGGATCGCGCCGACGACTGGATCGCGGAGCGGGCCGGGCCCGGCGACGTGGTGGTGACCGCCGACGTGCCGCTGGCCCATCGCTGCGTCACCGCCGGCGCCCGCGTCCTCGCCCCCACCGGCAAGGCCTTTACCGAGCAATCCATCGGGATGGACCGGGCCTCGCGCGACCTGATGACCGAGCTGCGCGAGACCGGCGAGATCCGAGGCGGCGGCCGCCCCTTCACCAAGCAGGACCGCTCGAAGTTCCTGAACGCCCTCGACACCGCGCTGCAGCAGATCAAGCGGACGGGGCGCTGACGAAATCGGCCATGGGCGGCGTTCGTCCTCGTCAAATGGCAGCGTGCGCCGCCGCCCTCAATCGCCGATCCAGCGTGACCAATTCGGCGCCCAGAAAACGCGCGAGCCACAAGTAGCTGGCCTCGTAGGCAGTGAGCCTGGTTTCCGCCGCAATCGCGACCACACCGACCGCATCCAGCTCGCGCAGCTGCATGTGAAGGCGATGCCGGAGATGAAAGGCGAACGAGCGCGTCACGTTCGCAGGGCCGGCGGCGGAGTTTGACGAGCGAGACATTCGCCAGCTCGGATTCGAGCAGCCACGGCGCAACACGTTGATGCCCCTCGAGGGTCGTCACGACATCGTCGGCCTCCGGCTCGTCGAACAGGACGGCGGCTGCGGCGGAGGCATCGACGACCCTAACGTTCATCGCGAGCGGCGCTGGCCAGTACTCAATCCCGATCGGCCAGCCCGCCGTCGAACTCGTCGCTGCAGAACGGCCCACCCTGGAACTGGTCGCCCAAGGGGTCGGGCGGCAGCGCCGCCTGCCGCGCGAGGGCGTGGGCGGCGTGGTCCTCGGCCTTGTGCCTCGGCCGATAGCCGAGCGCGCGGGCGCGGTGGTTGTTCCACCAGGAGCGCTCGCAGTCCGACGCGCCGTAGACGACGTCGTCGACCACGTCCGGGTGCTCGAGGCCGATGCGGATCAGCTGGACCAGGTCCTCCGGGTGCAGCCAGATCGCCAGGCGGCGGCGGTCGGTGGGGCGCTCGGCGACGTTGCCGATGCGGATGTTGAAGGTGCGAAGCCCGTATTTGCGGGCGTAGAGCGCGCCCAGCGCCTCGCCGAACAGTTTGGAGACGCCGTAGCGGCTGTCGGGGCGCGGGCGAACGTCGTGGTCGATGCGCTCGTCGCGTCGGTAGAAGCCGACGGCGTGGTTCGACGAGGCGAAGACGATACGCTTGACGCCCTGGCGACGCGCGGCCTCGTAGGCGTGGTAGAGGCCGAGGATGTTGGCCTCGTGCACGGCCTGCCAGGGGCCCTCGACCGCGTGCCCGCCGAGGTGGATCAGCCCGTCGACGTCGGCCAGCAGGTCGAGCATCGCCCGGGGATCGGCGAGATCGGCGGCCCGGAAGGTCTCGTCGGCGCGCAGGTCGGCGGGGGCGTGGCGATCGCTCAAGATCAGCTCGTCGAAGGCGCCGGCGAGGAGCGGGCGCAGCTGGCGCGCGACGCCTCCGGCCGCACCGGTCATGACCACGGTCCGCATTGCCGCCTCCCTCGCCCGCTCGCGGCGCCAGCCTAGCGTCGCCGGCAGGCTCAGGCGAGCGCGGGGTGCACGGGCGCAACGCCCACCCTACATCACCGACGAGGCAACCTCAGGAGCTCCCCATGCGACGCCTGCTCGCCCTCGCCGCCCTGCTCACGCTCGCGAGCGCGCCCGTCGCCGCGCAGGACGAGGCCCAGGCGATCTTCGCCGGCGGCTGCTTTTGGTGCGTCGAAGCCGACTTCGACAAGGTCGAGGGGGTGCGCGCGACCACCTCCGGCTACACCGGCGGCGACGTTGCGGACCCGACCTACGAGCAGGTGGTCGCCGGCGGCACCGGGCACCGCGAGGCCGTCCGCATCACCTACGAACCGAGCGTCGTCAGCTATGACGAGCTCTTGACCGCCTTTTGGCATTCGGTGGACCCGACCGATGCCGGCGGGCAGTTCTGCGACCGCGGCTTTTCCTACACCACGGCGATCTACGTCCTCGACGCCGAGCAGCGCCGCGCCGCTGCGGCCTCCAAGGAGCAGGTGCGCAAGGACCTGGCCGTCGACGCCGCGATCGAGACCCCGATCCTCGACGCCGGGCCGTTCTATCCGGCCGAAGACTACCATCAAAACTATTACGAGAAGAAACCGGCGCGCTACCGGTTCTACCGCTGGAACTGCGACCGTAACGACCGCGTCCGCGAGGTCTGGGGCGAGACCGCCTTCGCCGGCATCCGCGGCCTCGACTAGGCGAGCGGCGGCAGGCTGCGCTCGAGCTGGGCGCGCCGGTGCTCGTGCTGGCGGGGCAGCTGCAGCGCGCCGCCCAGCCGGTGGGCCGGCTCGTCGACGGTGAAGCCGGGTCCCTCGGTCGCCACCTCGAACACCACACCACCGGGCGTGCGGAAATAGATCGCGTGAAAATAGTCGCGGTCGATCGGCGGCGTCACCTGATGGCCGGCGTCGATCAGCTTGGCGCGCACCGCCTCCTGGCCCGCCCGGTCGGCGACCGCGAAGGCGACGTGGTGGACGCTGCCCGCGCCCAGCCGCGCCGCGCCGGCCGACACCGTCGCGAGATCGACGACGGGGGCGGCGGCGCCGGTCGGGGCGTCGAGGCGGCGAAGGCCGCCATCGGCACCGCGTTCGCGGTAATCCATCAGCGCCGTCAAGAGGTCGGCGGTCGGCGCGGGATCGGCCAGCGCCAGCGTGACACCGTGCAGGCCGCGGATCGCCGCCGCCGGCGGAACCGTCGGGGTGGTCCATGGCGCGCGCGGATCGTCCGGCGCCTCGACGAGCGCGAGGTCGAGCCCGTCGGGGTCGCGGAAGGTGAGGTGCGGCGCGTCGAAGCGGGCGCCGCGCGCCGTGGCGCAGCCGGCGACCGCCAGCCGCTCCGCCCACCAGTCGAGCGCGCCCGCGGGCACGGCGAGCCGGGTCTCGGTGACCTCGCCGGCGCCGCGCCGCCCCGGCGCCATGCGCTCCCAGGCGAAGAAGGTCATCGTCGAGCCGGGCCGCCCCAGCTCGTCGCCGTAGTAGAGGTGATAGGCGCTCGGATCGTCGAAATTCACCGTCTTCTTGACGAAGCGCAGACCGAGTACGTCACGCCAAAAGGCCAGGTTGCCCCGCGCGCTCGCGGTGACGGCGGTGACGTGGTGCAGACCGTGGACGTGCGGCATGGCGCTTCCTCCCGATGCTCTCGGATATGCGCGTGGGTCACCCTCGACACAATGCGACCGCCGGGGAACGCAGCGTTTCCTTGTTGCACACAGTCGCGACCCGAGCCTCGTCATCGCGGCCGGGCGGGTGCATGCAGCCCTGGGCTCAAGAACGCAGCGGGACCCGCCATGCTCGTGATCTGGGTCGCACTCGGCGGCGCGGTCGGCGCCGCGGCGCGGCATCTTCTGACCGTCGGCAGCGTCGCGCTGCTGGGCGAGGCGTTTCCTTACGGCACATTGGCGTGCAACGTCGTCGGCTCGACGGCGATCGGATGGCTGGCCGTGAACCTCGAGACCGAGAGCGCCAAGGCCTTCTGGATGATCGGTGTGCTGGGCGGATTCACGACGTTCTCCTCCTTCAGTCTGCAGACCTGGCGACTGGTCGAGCAGGACGCCCTCGGCTTGGCGGCGCTCTACGCCGCCCTCTCCTTCGCGCTGTGTCTCGGCGGCGTCGCGCTCGGCTTGGTTTTGGCGCGCGGTTGACGCGCGCCCGCCTCTCGGTCTCCAACACGCGCGAAACCAGCTCCGTGGGCGCCGCCTCGGCCCGCCCGCGCCAACCAGGGAGGCGGCCATGGCCGACTACGTGCTGGCGATCGATCAGGGCACGACGAGCACGCGCGCGATCGTCTTCGACCGCGAGGGCGGCATCCGCGGCACCGGCCGGCAGGAGCTGACCCAGCACTTCCCGAAGAGCGGCTGGGTCGAGCACGACGCCGAGGAGGTCTGGTACGACACCCTCGGCACCGCCAAGGGGGCCATCCGGGCGGCGGGGCTGAGCGCCGCCGACATCGCCGCGATCGGCATCACCAACCAGCGCGAGACCGCGGTGGTGTGGGAGCGGGCGTCCGGCCGGCCGGTGCACCGCGCCATCGTCTGGCAGGACCGCCGCACCACGCCTTTGTGCCGCGAGCTTGTGGCGGACGGGCTCGAGGACCACGTCCGTCGGCACCAGGGCCTGCTGATCGACAGCTACTTCTCGGGCACCAAGGTCGCCTGGATGCTGGAGAACGTGCCGGGCGCGCGCGCCGCCGCCGAGCGCGGCGAGCTCTGCTTCGGCACCGTCGACAGCTATCTGCTCTGGCGGCTCACCGGCGGGCGGGTGCACGCCACCGACGCCGCCAACGCCAGCCGCACCCTGTTCTACGACATCCACACGGGCGACTGGGACCCGGTCATGCTGGAGCGGCTGGGCGTGCCGCGGGCGATGCTGCCGGCGGTCAAGGACAACAGCGGCCTCTTCGGCGAGACCGACGCTGAGCTCTTCGGCAAGGTGCTGGCGGTCATGGGCATGGCCGGCGATCAGCAGGCGGCGACCTTCGGCCAAGCCTGCTTGCGGCCGGGGATGATCAAGAGCACCTACGGCACCGGCTGCTTCGCGCTGTTGAACATCGGCGAGGAGGCGGTGACCTCGCAGAACAAGCTCTTGACCACCGTCGCCTGGCAGCTCGAGGGCCGGCGCACCTACGCCATCGAGGGCAGCATCTTCGTCGCCGGCGGCGCGGTGCAGTGGCTCCGCGACAAGCTCGGCGTCGTCACGACCGCCGCCGAGACCGAAGCCCTCGCCCGCACCGTGCCCGACACCCGCGGCGTCTATCTGGTGCCGGCGTTCACCGGCCTCGGCGCGCCCTATTGGGACCCGGACGCGCGCGGCGCGGTGATCGGGCTCGATCGCGACTGCTCGAAGGCGCACCTCATCCGCGCGACGCTCGAATCCGTCGCCTACCAGACCAGCGACCTGATGGCGGCGATGCTGGCCGATGCCGAGCACGCCGGCATCGACCGCGCCACCACGCTGCGCGTCGACGGCGGCATGGTCGCCAACGACTTGGTCTGCCAGAGCCTCGCCGACATCACCGGCCTCGAGGTCGAGCGGCCGCGGGTGATCGAGACCACGGCGCTGGGTGCGGCCTACCACGCCGGCCTCGCCGCCGGCGTGTACGGCGGGCTCGGCGACATCGAGCGGGCCTGGAAGCTCGACCGCAAGTTCGTCCCCGAGATGCCGGTCGCCGACCGCGAGGAACGGCTCGCCGGCTGGCGCGCGGCGGTCGAACGGGTCAAGAGCCGCGCGGGGTGACCACGACCGCCGGTCGCCGGGACGAGATCTGCAGCTGGCGCGGCGCGGGGGGCTTCGTCTCGGTCGAGGTGCAGGAGTTTGGCCCCGAGTTCCGTGAGTGCGGCTTCGCCCTGGGGCCGGATCGTGGCGGCATGCGACGGACCTGGCTGCGCGGCCGCAAGGACGTCTGCGAACACTACCTCCAGCACGTCGCCGGCGCCGATCTCGGGCTCGGCACGCGCCTCTTGACCGGCCACGGCACCCCATGCGCCGCAATCGGCCCAGCGCGCCGCCGGGAGCGCGCTCGTCGGCGCGCAGGGTGGAGAGACGCCGTCTTCAACGGGCTGTTACGCGCTCACCGAGCCCATCGAACGGCTCTCGACGTACGCCCCGCCGGCGGCCGCCTGCGTGACCTTCGCCGAGGCGGGGCCGGTGCCGCCCGAGGGCAACGCCGCCCAGCAGATCTTCCGCTACACCGCCTTTACCGCCGACATGGTCGAGCAGGGGCAGCGGGTGGTCGAGGAGGACGGTAGCCGCAACGGCGCCTGGCCCCCTCCCCGCAGGGCCCGCGCAGGAAGCGGGCCCGAACCGCGCCGCGCCGCCGGACCGCGTCAAGGCGCGTCTTCCGTGCGCCGCGCCGACGGCCTGCCGAGCCCGGTCGCACGGCCTTTCGCACAATTGATCTGTGCGCTAAGTGCGGTCAACGGCTCTGAGGGGCGTGATCTCGGCGACACCCACGCGCGCAGCGGGAGGGCGGCATGGCGATCGATGAGGGCGTTTTGGCCGAGCTCGAAAGGCGGCGACGCGAAGCGCTCACATCGGGTGGCCCCGGGCGCATCGCCACGCGTCACGAGCAGGGCCGGCTCAGCGCCCGCGAGCGGCTGGATCAGCTCTATGCCGCGCACACCTTCCAGGAGTTCGGCCTGCACGCCCAGAGCCAGACCCGCCATTTCGGCATGGCCGCCAAGAAGCTGCCCACCGACGGCGTCATCACCGGCGTGGGCTATATCGACGGCCGCCCGGTCGCCGGCTACAGCCAGGATTTCATGGTCGCCGGGGGCTCGCTCGGCAAGGTCCATGCCCAGAAGATCTGCACGCTGATGGACCACGCCGGCAAAGGCGGCATGCCGATCGTCGGCTTCAACGATTCCGGCGGCGCCCGCATCCAGGACGGCGTCGAGAGCCTCTCGGGCTACGGCCAAGTCTTCAACCGGAACGTCCTCTTGTCCGGCGTGGTCCCCCAGATCGCCGTCATCGCCGGGCCGTGCGCGGGCGGCGCCGCCTACTCGCCGGCGCTGTGCGACTTCATCGTCATGACGCGCAGCTCGGCGCACATGTTCATCTGCGGGCCCGAGGTCATCCGCGCCGCCACCGGTCAGACCACGACGATGGCGGAGATCGGCTCGGCCGAGGCCCACGCCCGGGTCTCCGGCAACATCCATTTCGTCGCCGAGGACGACGCCCACGCGATCGAGATCGTGCGCGAGCTGTTGTCCTATCTGCCGGCGAACAACATGGTCGATCCGCCGCATCAGTACAACGACGAGCTCACTCTCGTCGACGACGACAGCATCGAGGCGATCCTGCCGCCGGACGCCAAGTCGGCGTTCGACGTCAAGGAAGTCATCGGCCGCATCGCCGACGATGGGCGCTTTTTGGAGGTGCAGGCGGATTTCGCCGGCAATATCGTCGTCGGCTTCGCCCGAATCGACGGCATCGTCGTCGGCCTCGTCGCCAACCAGCCGATGGTGAAAGCCGGCACGCTCGACATCGACGCCTCGGACAAGGGTGCGCGCTTCATCCGCTTCTGCAACGCCTTCAACATCCCGATCGTGACCTTGGTCGACGTGCCGGGCTTCATGCCGGGCGTGCAGCAGGAAAAGGGCGGCATCATCCGCCACGGCGCCAAGATGCTGTTCGCCTACGGCGCCACCACGGTGCCCAAGCTCACCGTCATCATGCGCAAGGCCTATGGCGGCGCCTATCTGGCGATGTGCTCGCGGGACATGGGGGCGGACCTGGTGCTGGCCTGGCCCACCGCCGAGATCGCGGTGATGGGCGCGGAAGGGGCGGTGAGCATCCTCTACCGCGGCGAGCTCGAAGAGGCGGAGGACAAGGCCGCCCGGCGCGCCGAGCTGGTGGAGGAGTACCGTGAAGCCTTCGCCTCGCCCTACATGTCCGCCGGGCTCACCTTCGTCCACGACGTCATCGAGCCCCGCCGCACCAAGTCCGCCTTGTCGCTCGGGCTGCGCTCCATGCTCGCCAAGCGCGAGGCCCGACCGCCGAAGAAACACGGCAATATCCCGCTCTGAATCGTTCCCACCGACCGACACGCAGGAGAGGCATTCGTGGGCGAGCAACTCGTCTTCATCGTGCAGGGCTTCGGCCTGGTGATGGCCGTCTTGGCGCTGCTGTGGTTCGTCTCGGCGATGCTCGGTCGCATCTTCGCCAGCGCACAACGGCAACCGGCGTCGGCGGCGGGGGCCAAGGCGTCGGCCGCGGCCGTCGGCGCCACGCCGGCAGCGGCGGCGAGC
>JBKHCM010000094.1:0-13268 GCA_046541805.1 Alphaproteobacteria bacterium | reverse complement strand
CGGTCGAGCTCGCCGCGCGCGCCGCCGCCGTCGACGACGCCACGCTCGAGGCCGAGGCGGCGGTGCTCGCCGGGCTTTTGGACACCGCTCGCCGGCGCTTCGCCGCGCGCTCGGCGCCCGGCGCGCTCTTGACCGCGGACGAGCGGCTGGCGCTCGCGCTGCGCCCGCTCGCCGCGGATGTCGACGAGGTGGTCACGCGCCCGACCGCCCGGTTGCGCGTGGCGCGTCTTCTCGCAGCGGCGGGGCTGGACCACCCCGTCGCCGCCGCGAGCGAGCCGTGGGCCGAGGCCGGGGCGGGGGACGCGACGGCCGCGCTCGAGGCGGCGGAGATGCCGTTCGGCGACGGCGCCGCGCTGGTGATCGAGCCGACGGCCGCCTGCGTCGCCGTCGACGTCGACCGGCGCCGGTCGACCTCCGCGCCCGCCACGATCAACGCGGCGGCGGTGACCGCACTCGCGCGGGCGATCGCCGTGCGCGAGCTGGCGGGCCAGTTCGTCGTCGACTTCCTCGACCCGCCGGGGCGCGAGGGCCGAGACGAGCTGGAAGCCCGCCTGCGCGATCACCTCGCCGCGCTCGACGTACGCGTCGTCACCGTGCTGCGCTCGGGGCTCGCGGTTCTCGAGCGCCCGCGGCGGGCGGCGGCGTGGCACGAGCGGCGCGACCCGCCGCGCGACGCTGCCGAGCGGCTGTTGCGGCAGGCGGCCGGCCACGCCATCTTCGAGGCTGCCGTGGCGGCCGACGTCGACGACCGCTTGCGACGGCCGGACCTCGCCGCGGCCGCGCGCGCGTGGCTTGCCGCCCACGGCAGCCGGCTCGTCCACCAGCGTGACCCGACGCTGCCGCCTTCGACCTTCAAGCCGGGAACCTCCCTGTCGTGACCTCCGAGACCACCCCCAAAGGCGCCGGCCGCGGTCGCCGTTGCCCGCAATGCGGGACGCCGGCGGTGCGCGCCTACCGCCCGTTCTGCTCGAAGCGTTGCCGCGACCTCGACCTCGCCCACTGGCTCGACGGCCGCTACGCCGTCCCGGTCGTCGAGGAAGACGGCGCCGAGGACGAGAACGTCATCCGCTCGGATCGAAGCCGTTGAGCAGCGCCTCGAACTGACGCGCCCGCTGCTCGCTCGCCGCCCGCATCTCCGCCGCGACCGGCTGCCCCGCCGCATCGAACAGCTCGAGGCGAAGCACCCCCTCCGCCACGGTGAGCTCGAAGCGGCAGCGCATGGTCCAGCGGTCGGGGGCCAGTTCCTCGGGTTCATCGCAGACCGTTTGCGACAGCTCCTCGATCTGGCCGAGCGCCTCGGTCAGCGCCTCCAGCGACGGTTCGACCACCTCCGGCTTGAGCGGGTTGTCGGGGTGGGTGAGCCAGCCCCGCAGCGTCTCGCTGATGCCCGACGTGTCCAGCGTGCTCCGATCGCGCAGCCACGCCGCCGGGTCGTCCACGGGCGCGTCGAGCCGGCGGAGCTCCAGGCGGTTGAGCGACGGAAAGGGACTGTCGGGCCCGCGCACTACCGTGGTGCCGTCGGGCTGCTCACGGCAGACCAGATCGAGCGGCTCGGGGATGGCCAGCGCAGCGCAGAGGTCCTCGGCATGCGCATCATGCGCAGTCGCGACCACGGCCGCGCCGAGGGTCCCGACGACGAGGGCGCTCAGCCGGTGCCGCACGTCGCCCCCTCCAGCACGTCCTGAACCTCCACCATCGCGCCCAGCCCGGTGGCGATCCGCCGCGCCAGACGGGCGTCGACCGGGCCGAGCTGGAGATCGACGGTCATCATCGCCTCGCCGTGCATCGCGCTCGGCGGCTCGAGGCGGCTGTGACAGCGCGCCGGGACGATGCCGTGGCGGGCCAGGAGGTCGAAGACGCGCGGCAGCACGTAGGGCGAGGGCACGGTGACGAGCGACAGGCAGGTCTGGGGATGCATGTGAGGGATCCGTCGGCGCGTGGAACGGGAGACACGTTACGTCCCGGTGCTCAGCGGAGCACCGGGCCGCTAATTCGCGCGATACGGATCCAAACCGACGTCATCGTTCCAATGTCGCGCGCACGCTGCGCCGCGTCAACCGTCGCCGAGGCGGCGGCCGGTCAGCTGTTCGAGATGGCCGAGGCCGCCCTGGGCGACGCGATAGCGCCCGCGCTGGACGGCGAAGGCGCGCTTGGCGACGAGGTTCTGCTTCACCGACTGCGACGGGTTGCCGAGCTTGACGCCGTGCTCCAGCAACAGTCGGTTGGCGTCGGCGGTCGTGAACGCGCGCTCCGCGGCGCGGCGCTGCAAAAAGAGGCCGGCGAGCAGCATGCGGTCGACGTCGGTGGCGTTGCGCGGCAGGCCCTGTAGCAGCTCGCCGAAGGGCGGCTCGCCCGGCGCGGGCGGGTCGACCGGTGCGCCAGCGGGGGCCGGCGCCGCAGCGGGCGGAGGATCGGCCGGGGCCGCGGCCGGCGGGCCGAGTTGGTCCAAGAGCGCCTCGATACGCTCGGCATAGGCGCGCACGAAGTCCTCGTCGCCTTCGATCTCGAATTCGCCCTGGGCCAGGTTCACGCGCAGGCGCGCCATCGCCGCCTCCCGGGCCCGGCCGTCACGCCGGCGGCGCGCCGGTGAGGATGCGCGTCATCGCCGCGCGCAGCCGGTCGGGGATGCGCACCGGGCGCTGGCTCGTCCGCTCGACGAAGACGTGGACGAAGTGGCCGTCGGCGGCGGCGGGACCGCCGGCGGCGTCGAAGACGCCGATCTCGTAGCGCACCGAGCTGCGGCCGAGATGGCCGGCGCGCAGGCCGGCGACGATCCGGTCCGGGTAGCGCAAAGAGGCGTGAAAGCGGCAGCCGGTCTCAACCGCGACGCCCACCACGTCCGCCGTGTGCGGATCGAAGCCACCCTCGTTGATGAGGAACTCGGCGATCAGCGTGTCGAAGTAGCTGTAGTAGACGACGTTGTTGATGTGGCCGTAGAGGTCGTTGTCGATCCAGCGCGTCTTGAAGTCGATGAAGAAACCGTAGTCCTCGCGGGTCGGCGGGGCCTGCCGTTCGCCCATCTCAATCTCCGTAACGGCGCTCGACCAGCCGCCACAGCGCCAACAGCGCCGTGGCCTCGCCGCCCTTGGGTCGGCCCGGCCGCGCTTTGGGGTTGTGGCCGTAAATGTCGAGATGCGCCCAGCGCGGGCTGCGCTCGACGAAGCGCTCGAGAAAGAGCGCGGCGGTGATCGCCCCGGCGAAGCCGCCCTCGCCGGTGTTGTTCAGGTCCGCCACCGGGCTCTCCAGGCCCCGGCGGTAGCCCGGGTGCAGCGGCAGGCGCCAGAGCGGGTCGCGTGCCTCCGCCGCCGCGGTGGTGAAGGCGTCGGCCAGCTCGTCGTCGGGCGTGAAGAGCGCCGGCAACTCGGCGCCGAGCGCCACCCGCGCCGCGCCGGTCAGCGTCGCCGCGTCGACGAGCAGGTCCGGGGCTTCGCGATCGGCGTCGGCGAGTGCGTCGGCGAGGACGAGACGGCCCTCGGCGTCGGTGTTACCGATCTCCACCTCGAGACCCTTGCGGGTGGCGATGACGTCGCCCGGCCGGAAGGCGTCGCCGGAAATGCTGTTCTCCACCGCCGGGACCAGCAGGCGCAGCCGCACCGGCAGGCCCGCGGCCATGATCGCCTGGGCGAGGGCGGTCATCACGGCGGCGCCGCCCATGTCCTTCTTCATCAACAGCATGTTCGAGGCGGGCTTGATGTCGAGCCCGCCGGTGTCGAAGCAGACGCCCTTGCCGACGAGGGTGAGCTTGGGTGCGCTCGGATCGCCCCAGCGCAGGTCCAGCAGCCGCGGCGCCCGCGCGCTGGCACGGCCGACGGCGTGGATCGCCGGATAGTTCGCGGCCAAGAGGTCGTCGCCGACGCAGGTGGTGACCGCCGCGCCGAAGCGCTCGCCCATGGCGGTGATGCGCTCGGCGAGCTCCGCCGGGCCGAGGCGGTTGGCGGGGGTGTTGACGAGGTCGCGGCCGAGGGTGGCGGCTTCGGCCAGCCCCAAGGCCCGCGCCGTCGCCGTGCTGTTCGGGTCGACGACGAGGCGGGGGCCCTCGTCCTCGGCGCCGCGGCGGTAGCGGTAGCGCTCGAGCGCCCAGCCGAGCGCCGCCACGTCGGCGCCGACCGAGCCATCGGGGTGCAGGCGGTAGAGGCCCATGGGCACCGCACTCGCCAGCTTGGCCGCGGCGAAGGGCGACGCCGGATCGTCGACGACGCCGACGACGGCGGCGAGCCCGCCGTCCGCCGCCGGCATGAGCGCGTTGGCGCCCGCCTCGCCCTTGAACCCGGTAGCGTCGAGCCAGCGGTTGACGGTCTCGGACCACCGCGCCCGGCAGGCGTCGATCTCGGTCTCGCGCACCAACCAGACCGGGACCGCCTCCGCCGACGCCTCGCTCGAGGCGACGAGGCCGGTGGGCAGCGGGCTCATCGGCCGTCCAGCCGGGCGGCGGCGGCCTCGAGCCGGGCGAGCGTGGCGGCACGGGCGGCGCGGCGCTCGCGCTGCTCCTCGACCACCTCCTCGGGCGCTTTGGCGACGAACTGCGGGTTGGCGAGCTTCTGGTCGAGCTTGGCGACGTCGCTCTTGAGCTTGGCCATCTCCTTGTCGAGCCGGGCGCGCTCCTCGCCGACGTCGACATGGCCGGCGAGTGGCAGGACGTAGGTGCGCCCGCCCACGACGACCTGAAGCGTGCCGCCCGCCGTTTCGGGCATGCCCTCCTCGATGCCGTCGAGCCGGGCCAGCCGCTCGATCGCCGGCCGCCAGGCCTCGAGCCGGGCGCGCACGGTCGCGTCGGGCTCGGCGACCCACAAGGTGAGCTTCGCCGCCGCCGGCACCCGCAGCTCCGCACGGGCGGCGCGGATCTCCGAGACGAGATCGATCAGCCACTCGATCTCGGTGCGAGCACCGCCATCGTCGACCTCGACCGCCGCCGGCCACTCGGCGCAGATGAGGCGGTGCGGCGTCGCGCCCAGCAACTGCTCGTCGAGCGCCTCGGTGACGAAGGGCATCATCGGGTGCAACAGGCGGAAGACCCGGTCGAGCGCCCAGGCGGCGGTGGCGCGGGTTTCGGCCGCCGCCGGCCCGCCGGCGTCGAGCACGGGCTTGGCGAGCTCCAGATACCAGTCGCAGAAGCGGTCCCAGACGAACCGGTAGAGGGCGAGGGCGGCGTCGTTGAAGCGGTAGCCCTCGAGCGCGGCGGTGACGAGGTCGCGGGTGGCGGCGAGATCGGCGACGAGCCAGCGGTTGAGGGTGGTCGTCAACGCCTCCGGGCGGAAGGCCGGCTCGGGCCGGCAACCCTGCAGCTCGCAGAAGCGCGCCGCGTTCCACAGCTTGGTGACGAAGTTGCGGTAGCCCTGGACCCGGCTCTCGCCCAGCTTGATGTCGCGACCCTGCGCCAGGCTGGCCAGGATGGCGAAGCGCAGCGCGTCGGCGCCGTAGTCGTCGATGAGCTGAAGCGGGTCGACGACGTTGCCCTTGGATTTGGACATCTTCTGGCCGGACTCGTCGCGGACCAGTCCGTGTATGTAGACCTCGCGGAAGGGGACCTCACCCATGAAGTGCAGGCTCAGCATCATCATCCGCGCGACCCAGAAGAAGATGATGTCGAAGCCGGTGACCAGGACGTCGGTCGGGTAAAATCGCGCCAGCGCCGGGCTGCCTTGGGGCCAGTCGAGAGTGGAAAAGGGCCAAAGGCCGGAGGAGAACCATGTATCGAGGACGTCGGGGTCCTGCTCCAGCGCGACCTCGCAGCCGTAGTGGGCGCGCGCCTGCGCCGCCGCCTCCGCCTCGCTCTCGGCGACGAAGACGGCGCCGTCGGGGCCGTACCAGGCGGGGATGCGGTGGCCCCACCAGAGCTGGCGCGAGATGCACCAGGGCTGGATGTTGCGCATCCATTCGAAATAGGTGGCGGCCCAGTTGGCCGGCACGAAGCGGGTGCGGCCGTATTCCACCGCCGCGACGGCCGCCTTCGCGAGCGTCGGCGCGTCGCAGAACCACTGGTCGGTGAGATAGGGCTCGATGACCGTGTTCGAGCGGTCGCCGAAGGGGACCATGTAGCGGTAGCGCTCGGTCCGCACGAGCACACCCGCGGCCTCCAGGTCGGCGATCACCTTGTCGCGCGCCGCGAAACGGTCGAGGCCGCGATAGGCCGCAGGCACGGCGTCGTTCAGCGTGCCGTCGGGGGCGAGGACGTTGATCGCCTCGAGCCCATGGCGGCGACCGACCTCGAAGTCGTTGAAGTCGTGGGCCGGGGTGATCTTGACGGCGCCGGTGCCCTTTTCGGGATCGGAATATTCGTCCGCCACGATCGGGATGCGGCGCCCGACCAGCGGCAGCACGACGTGTTTGCCGACGAGGTCGCGGTAACGCTCGTCTTCGGGGTGCACGGCGACGCCGGTGTCGCCGAGCATCGTCTCGGGCCGCGTCGTCGCGACCGTGATCGTGCCGGAGCCGTCCTCGAGCGGATAGGCGAGATGCCAGAGATGGCCGTCGACCTCCTTGGCGACCACCTCGAGGTCGGAGATCGCGGTGTGCAGCTGGCAGTCCCAATTCACCAGCCGCTTGTCCTTGTAGATCAGACCCTCGCGGTGGAGCGTGACGAAGGCGTGGCGAACGGCGGCGGAGAGGCCGTCGTCCATGGTGAAGCGCTCGCGCGACCAGTCGGGCGAGGCGCCGAGCCGGCGGAGCTGGTTGACGATGGTCCGCCCGCTCTCCGCCTTCCATTGCCACACCCGCTCCACGAAGGCCGCGCGGCCGATCGCGCGCCGGCTCGTGCCCTCGGCGGCGAGCTCGCGCTCGACCACCATCTGGGTGGCGATGCCGGCGTGGTCGGTGCCGGGTTGCCAGAGCACGTCGCGGCCCTGCATCCGCTTGAAGCGGATCAGCGTGTCCTGGACGGTGAAGGTGAGCGCGTGCCCCATGTGGAGCGAGCCGGTCACGTTCGGCGGCGGCATCATGATGCAATAGGGCGCACCACGGCCGCTCGGACGGTAGCGTCCAGCCGCCTCCCAGGCTGCGTCGCGGCCCGCCTCGACCGCGGCGGGATCGTAGGTCTTGTCGAGCATGGCTCCGGCTTTTGCGGGACTGCGCGCGAATTCGGGCGTTCTAGACAAACGCCCGCCCCGCTTCAAGCGCGGCCCGCCTCGACGCGCCGGGCGGCGGTCACTCCGGCTGGGCGTCGCGCACGAGCCTTTTGATCTCGCGCTCCACGATCCGCTCGACCAATCCCGGCAGGTGCTGATCCAGCCAGGCCTTGAGCTCGGGCCGCACCAGGTCGGCCAAAAACGCCTCGATCGTCCGCTCGCCCTCGGGGATCGCGGTACCCGGCGCCATCGCCGCGGACAGGCGCTGGAGTGCTCCGCTCGCTGCGCTCGCGCTGCCGCTGTCCAAGAGCATCTGGGTCATCGCGGTCATCGTCGCCGCGGCGTCGCCGCTGGAAGGCGGCGTTGCGGCGGTGGCCGCAGCTTCGGGCTCGGCGCCGGCGATTGGAGCTCGCTCCATTGGAGCCTCATCCATGTCAGGTGTAGCGTCCTCCAGCGCAGCGGTGGCCGAGGGCGACGAGGGCGGGGAAGGTACCGCGCGGCCTGCACGGACCTCCGCCACCCCGGCCACGGGCTGGTCGTTCTCGGCGACCTCGTCGTCTTCGGTGAGCTCGAGGATGTCGTCGTCCTCGTCCTCGGTTACGCGGGTGGCCGCGGCGGCGGTGTCGTCCGCGCCGGTGGCCGCGCTCACCGCCGCGCCGGCGGGTCTTTGGGCCTCGTCATCGGCGATGATTTTGCGGATCGAGGAGAGGATCTCGTCCATCGACGGCTCGGCAGCCGTCTCGCCCTTGCTCATGATCGCGCTCCGCGAAGGTGGCGCCGAAGCTGTCGCGACGACTTGGCGAGCTTGCGGGCGCAGGGTTGACGAAACGCTAACGGGCGGCGTCTCGCGCGTCGGCCCTGGACGGGCGCGCGCACCCGGCCCGACGGCCGCTGGAGCCGGGCCGGATCGACGATGCGCGCGACGGCGCCGCCGCGCTCAGAACTCGAAGGCGACTTTCGGCTTGAGCCCGCGCAGGGGCGGGATGGCGGCGTCGAACAGTGGACGGACGCCGTCGTGACCGTGGACGCGGTGGACCACCGTCCCGCGCCCCATCCGGGCGTCGCCCACGACCGCGACGAGCCGGCCGCCCTCGGCGAGCTGCTCCAAGAGCGCGGCGGGGAGCTCGGGCACGCGCCCGATCACGAGGATGACATCGTAGGGTGCCTTCGCCGGATGGCCGGCGAGCGGATCGGCGCTCGGGACGGCGAAAACGTTGTCGCCGTCCAGGCCGGCGGCGCGCCGCTCCACCTCGTCGGCGTGCGCGGGATCGACCAGGGCGAACACGGTGGCGGCGAGGCGTGCGGTCACCACCGCCGCATAGCCGGTGTCGCAGCCGACGACGAGCGCGGTGCCGCTGCCGTCGCGCGCGGCCGCCTCTAGCATGCGCGCCAGCACCAGGGGCTCGATCAAAAACCGGCCGTCGGGCAGCTGAATGTCGTCGTCGCTGTAGGCGACGCCCTTGAGCTGGGCCGGCAGGAAGGGTGGCCGCGGCACGCTCTGCATCGCGTCCAGCACCCGCGGGTCGGTGACGTTGCTGGGGCGGAGCTGATTCTCCACCATGATGCGTCGCCGCGCGGCGTCGTCCATACGGCAGTCCTCCGATGTCACGAACCCGCGGAGAATGGCGGCTCTCGGCGCGCGCGCCAACCGGCCGGATCGCCGCCCTTGGTCGCGGATGGGGCCGTCCGTCGCTCCGGGGCGGGCGCTTGACCCTATCTGCCGGCGCTGTCAAATAGCGCTCTCGGCGGGCCCGGTGGCAGAGTGGTGATGCAGGGGACTGCAAATCCCCGTACGTCGGTTCGATTCCGGCCCGGGCCTCCAGGGGTTTGAATTGCGCGGTCGCGCCGGCGCTGCTATAGCCGCGCGGCGGATGGTCCGGGGTAGCTCAGCGGTAGAGCAATCGGCTGTTAACCGATCGGTCGCCGGTTCGAATCCGGCCCCCGGAGCCAACGCCTGCCCCGATCCCGGGGTGCGGAAGGCCGCCACGACCCACCGGCTGACCGGTCTCACCCGTTGCGAGGGCGAGCGGCGATGATCGCGACCCACGGCTCCATTGTCGTCCTGACCGGCGCGGGCGTCTCGGCGGAGTCCGGGCTGCAGACCTTCCGCGGTGCCGGCGGCCTGTGGGAAGGCTACCGCCTCGAGGACGTCGCCACGCCCGAGGCCTTCGCCCGCGATCCCGCGACCGTCCAGCGCTTCTACAACCGGCGTCGCGCCCAGCTGCGCGATCCCGCGATCGCGCCGAACGCCGCCCATCGCGCCCTCGCCCGGCTGGAGGCGGAGTGGCGCGGGCGGGTGACGCTGGTGACGCAGAACGTCGACGACCTGCACGAGCGCGCCGGGCACCGCGAGGTCTGGCACATGCACGGCGCGCTCGACCGGGCCTATTGCCTCGCCTGCGGCGGCGAGACGCCCTGGCGCGACGATCTCGACACCGCGAGCCGTTGCCCCGCCTGCGGAACGGTCGGCCGGCTGCGCCCGGCGGTGGTCTGGTTCGGTGAGTTCCCGCGGTACATGGACGAGATCGAACAGGCGCTCGTGGACGCCGATCTGTTCGTCGCCATCGGCACCAGTGGGGTGGTCTATCCCGCCGCCGGCTTCGTCGAGGAGGCGCGGGCCCTCGGCCGCGCCCACACCCTCGAGATCAACCTCGAGCCGTCCTCGACCCGCTCGCTCTTCGACGAGGTGCGTTACGGGCCCGCGAGCGAGTTCGTCCCGGCCTGGGTCGAGGAGCTGCTCGGCGACTGATCGCGTCGGGTTCCGGGGAAAACCGGGACAACGGCCGGCCTGGGGATAACCCGGGACAACCTTAGTATGTGGACAACATGGGACGGCCCGGCTTGTGGATAAGCCGGGACGAGCCTTGCCTGTGGATAAACCGGGAGAATTCGATCGATGTGGATAACCCGGGATCGTGCCCAGGCTGTGGAAAGCCGGGGACGGCGTGCCGCTGGATGGGCATGGAGTGGGTTGGAGCCGGCCTCCGTGGCGGCAGCTGCCGGCGCCCGGTGCGCTGCGCGGCGTCCTGACCGCGGTCAGGCGAGGGGCCCGGTCGCCGCGTCGGGGTTCGCGTTGCGGGCGCGCAGGACGGCGCCGGCGGCGGCGTGATGCACCGCCGGCGCGCCCCGCCGTGGCGCCGCGCCGACGGCGTCAGTGATCCGAGGCGGGGCCGCTCGCGAAGGCGGCCTTCTGCGCGTCGGTGGCCGCGGTCTGGTAGCGCTCCTTCCACTCGGCGTAGCGCATGCCGTAGACGATCTCCCGCGCCTCTTCGTAGTCGAGGTCGACGCCCCGCTCGCCGGCGGCGGCGGCGTACCATTTCGAAAGGCAGTTCCGGCAGAAGCCGGCGAGGTTCATCAGATCGATGTTCTGGACGTCGGTGCGCTCGCGGAAATGGTCGACGAGCCGGCGGAACGCCGCGGCCTCCACCTCGAGGCGGGTCTGGGGGTCGAGCTTGTCGTCGGGCTTCACGGGGCCACCTCCTCGTTGGCTGACCGCTGGGAGGTGGCCCGCCGGCGGCGGCGGGGCAAGTCGCGGATGCGCAAGCCGAGCCGGCCGCGCCGGGCCGAGCGTTCGATCCCCCTTGCCGTAACGTACTCACCGGCGGCAGCGAGCGCCATCATGCTCGCCCACCCGCTCAAAGCCGGCGTCGCGGCCCGGCCCGCAGCTCAGTCGCCGGCGAGGATCGCCTTGGGCGTTGACATGCCGGGCTTTTTGAAGACGTCGCGGGCGTCGGCGCCGATTTTGGCGCGCTGACCACCCCCGTTCGCCGCTGCGCCGGCGCACGGCCCTGATGGGCTCCAGAAGGCCGTGGAGGCGGCGCCAGCTGAGGTCGCTGGCGAGCTCGGCCCGGTTCAGCCCAGGCCGAAGCCCGCTGCGACGACAACCTCAAGGATACCGCCCTGGCGGCGTCGGAGCCAAACCACATCGCGTCCTGGAAACCCGGTACGGGCCACAGAGCTTGTTCGCCGAGGGGGTGGTGGGTGCACAGGGACTCGAACCCCGAACCCGCGGATTAAAAGTCCTCCAATTTTCAAGCGATTTCAACGCCGTTCCGTCAAAAATCGCCCAGCGGTTGCTTATATGTCTCAACGACTTGCACGAAGATGACGGAATGCGGCTGGCTCATGCGTTCTCGCTCGACGGTTGCGAGACGCCCGCGGGGTGAGGGCGCTTGCCCGCTCGCACCTGCGCCCAGAAACCGTTGCCCGGGACTGGAATGCTAAGCCGGCGACAGCGCTTCCGCACCGCGGCCTCGCTCACGCCGTGGCGCGCCGCGACGCGTGACACCGGCTCAGACCAAACCAGGACTTGAAGCTGATCGCGGTCAATGGAGTGCAGCTCAGACCCAGTGGAGGCGCTTGGAACAGGCGGTGGTGTTGGCGCTTCCGTCTGGCTTCCGATCGCCGGTGTTGCCTCGGATGGATGGTCGCCGGTGATCGCTTCGAAGAACGGCGAGACACTCTTCCGCCGGGGCGGTAGCGAGCGGAATGCTTCGCGCTGCTCCATCGCCCCGGCCGCGGCTTCGATCAGCGAGCGGTCATACGTGCTCGACAGCACCGCGTCGTTGGCCCAGCCGCCGGCGGCGCGCTGTTGGGAACGTGTTGCACCGGCTTCGCCGGCTTCACTTGCCCCGGAACGGCGGAGGTCGGCGAACTTGAGGTCAGCCGGTAAGCCGGCAGCGTCGCGCACGCGGGCAAAAGCGTGGCGAAATGCCGTCGGCGTCCAAGCCTCGCCGTTGGTGGCAAGGATGATGTGGTCGTCGAGGTCAGGTGCTCGCGCGTCCCAGGCGGCTTTCAGCCGGCCGACAAGTTCAGCCGACGGCACCAAAGCCGCTTGCTGGTTGTTTTTCCCCGCCTCGCGGATACCGAGTTGAAGATGGCGCCATGTCGTTGTCAGAATATCCGCCGGTCGGTGTGTCCAGTCCCACCCGGCGAGGCACGCCGTTCCGACGTCGTGCTCTCCGAAGCGGTCGGCATTGTCGATGAACAGCCGGACCTGTTCCCAGATCCAGCGCACGCTGCGCCGGTTGCGGGCGCCGGCTTTCTGATGCGCGAACGGGTTGTCGCCGTCGGTGGCGCCGTGCAGGCGGGCGGCAGTATTCCATAACCGCCGGGCGGCGACGAGAAGATAACGACCCCAGCGTTCGCCGAGTTCGACTTTTGCTTGACGGCCGACTGCGCGCGCGAGCTTAAAGTCGACGTCAATGACCCGCACGTCACCGAGCTCGCGACCGTCGTCGAGCGGCATACTGACCAGCCACTCGAAGCAGATTCTATAATCCTCGCGCGTGCGCTCGCCGGCCGGGGGCCAATCGTCGTCAGCCCAGAAGTCGGCGACTGCGTGGCGGATACTGCCGGGCACGAGCCGCAGGCCGTCGCCAGTGTCCGCTTCGACGAGCGCCCGCAGCCGAGCGTTCAGATCGAGCGCGCGGCGCTGCGCTTCGGCAAGGTCAGTGCCGAGTGCCGCGGGCGCCACCTTGCCGCGGTGCTTGCGCGGCGGCTCCCAAAAATAGCCGAGCTTGCCCGGGTGCGTGGCGCGGGCAAGGGGCTTGGCGCGCAGGTTGGGGACGCCGTATCGGGGAGCCTTGGGCATCGGTCGTCACGCGATCGTTGGCTGCTTCGAACCGGCCCGGCGCCGCGGCTGCCCGAGGCGAGGCGCGGGCCCGCCCCCGGCGGCGGCCGGTTTTTCGTTCACCATCATTGAACGCCGGTCCGCCCAGGCGTCCATCGCCTGTACGTCCCATCCGCCGACGATGTCGTCGCGCCGTGGAAATCCAGCGGCCTCCAGTTCGAGGCGCTTGCTATCGAACCAAGACTCGCTTTTGCCGAACCACTCGGCGACGCCGGCGCGATCAACGAAGCGCGTGTGGATTTTCGGACCGGACGACATTCGCGACACCATTCGGGCTGTCGCAGCGATGTGAGGCCAACGCCCGGGGTCGTTTACTCCAACTGCACGCTCTGGGGTGCGCATCCCTGCACCCAGCGCGAGGGCGTTGGGATCCCGCTCTTCGCTGGTGGATCGCTGACCCGAAGCGGGTTTCGCACAGCCGGCCGCGTGCTGCAGATTCCGACGCAAGCCGGCCGGGTATTCCGAGACGAAGCCGGTCGAGCGTCGCGGTCGCCAGCACCTCGTCGCCCGCCAGCAACTCGTGAACCGGACCCGGTTCCTTGGACACTCGGTTGGGTTACGCGGCCATGGGCATG
>JBKHCM010000001.1:0-85130 GCA_046541805.1 Alphaproteobacteria bacterium | reverse complement strand
GGGGGCGGTGATCGGGGCGTAGATCGTCGCCGGCTCAGCGTTCCTTGTCGTCGTCATGCTCGTGCCCGCCCTGGCTCGCCTTCGGCGCCATCCCGGCGGCGGTGTTGAGCATCTGCACCCACAGCGACTGCCACTGCTCCACGCCCTTGACCCCGAAGGGCATCCACTGATCAATGAGGGTCTGCGGGTCGCTCTGGCGCAGATACTCGGCCATGCGCGCCTCCATCTCGCCGAGGAGACGTTCCTGCAGCGGCCGCACTTCCGGCAAGCCCAGGAACGCCCTCGCCTCCTCGGGTGTACAGTCGATCTCGATCGTCACCTTCATCGTCACGGCCCCTCCCCGATCGGGTGCATCATGTCCAACCGTCTCGGCGCTGCCACGAGCCCCTACCTCTTGCAGCATCAAGACAATCCCGTCGACTGGCGCGAATGGGGCGAAGACGCCTTCGCCGAGGCCAAGCGCCGCGACGTCCCGGTGCTGTTGTCGGTGGGCTACGCCGCCTGCCACTGGTGCCATGTCATGGCGCACGAGAGCTTCGCGGACCCCGAGATTGCGGCGCGGATGAACCGCAACTTCGTCAACGTCAAGGTCGACCGCGAGGAGCGCCCCGACGTCGATCAGGTCTACCAGCACGCCCTGGCCGCCCTCGGCCAGCACGGCGGCTGGCCGCTGACGATGTTCCTCACCCCCGAGGGCGAGCCCTTTTGGGGTGCCACCTACCTTCCGCGCGAGGAACGTCACGGCATGGCCGCCTTTTCGCGCGTGCTCGAGACCATCGCCCGGCTCTGGGCCGAGGAGCGCCGCCAGATCCTGGGCAATCGCGATGCCCTCAAGGGCGCGCTCGAGCGGCTCGTCGAGGTGACCGAGCCCGAGGCCCTGCCCGACGACCTCGCCGACCGCGCCGCCCTCGGCCTCATGCGCGCCTTCGATGCCGCCAACGGCGGCGTCGGCGACGCGCCCAAGTTCCCGCAGCCCACCTTCCTCGAGCTGTGGTGGCGCCGCGGGCTCGAAGCCGGCCTCGACGCGCCGCGCGACGCCGCGCTTTTCAGCCTCGAGCGCATGGCCCGGGGCGGCATCCACGACCATGTCGGCGGCGGCTTCGCGCGCTACAGCACCGACGCCCAATGGCGCGTGCCGCATTTCGAGAAGATGCTCTACGACAACGCCCTCTTGTTGGAACTCTACGCCGAGGCGGCGGCGCGCACCGGGCGCGGCGTGTTGCGGCGCGCCGCCGAGGGTATCGTCGCCTGGCTCGCGCGCGAGATGGTCGTCGACGGCGCCTTCGCCGCCAGCCTGGATGCCGACAGCGAGGGGGTCGAGGGCCGCTTCTACGTCTGGTCGCGGGCCGAGATCGACGGGCTCTTCGGCGCCGAGGCCGACGCCGTCGCGCGCAGCTTCGACGTCCGCGCCGCGGGCAACTGGGAGGGCACCAACGTCCTCAACCGCCTCCACGACGACCGCCTCGACGACTCCGCCCACGAGGAGCGCGTCGCCGCCTGGTGCGCGCGTCTGCTGACGGCGCGCGCCCAACGCGTGCGGCCGGCGCGCGACGACAAGGTGCTGGCGGACTGGAACGGCATGGCCATCGCCGCCCTCGCCCGCGCCGGGCAATGGCTCGACCGTGCCGACTGGGTCGCCCGCGCCGCCGGCGCCTTCGACGCCGTGGTCGCCAAGCTCGCGCGCGACGACGCCCTCGTCCACGCCTGGCGCGCCGGCCGCCGGCTCGAGCTCGGCTTTCTCGACGATCTCGTCCACATGGCGCGCGCCGCCGTGGCGCTGCACCTCGCCACCGGCGAGCCGCGCTATCGCGCCCGGGCGGAGACCTGGCTCGCCGCCGCCGAGCGCGACTTCAAGGACGAGGAGGGCTGCTGGCGGCCGGGCCCCAACGACGGGCTGTTGCCGGTGCGCAGCCGCTGGCTCCAGGACGGACCCATCCCCAGCCCCATCGGCGCGCTCGCGACGCTGAGCGCGCAGCTCTACCACCTCACCGGCGACGTCGCCCACGCGCGGCGGGCGCAGGCGGTCGCCGATCGCTACGCCGGCGAGATCGCCAAAGCGCCGGCGGCCTACGCCTCGGTGATGACGGCGCTGGGGTGGCTGCGGGAGACGACGCTGGTCGTCCTCGCCGGCTCCGAGCCGGCGGCGTTGAAGGCGGCGGTCGCGCGGGCGCTGCCGGGCTACGCCCTCTTGGCGGAGAGCGGTGGCGCCGTCGACCTGCCGGCGGCCCATCCGGCGCACGGCAAGGGGCCGGTCGACGGGACGACCGCCCTCTGGGTCTGCCGCGACGGCACCTGCCGCCCGCCGGTCACCGAGCCGGCGGCGGTCGCCGGCGCGCTCACCGGCTGAGCCGCGTCACTCCTTGGGCTTGGGCCGGCGCCGGACCATCAGCACGGCCTCGCCGGTGACGACGGCGCGATCGCCGATGAAGCAGGCGGTATCCATCTTGACGCGCTTCTTCTCGACGTCGATCTCGGTGACCGTCGCCCGGGCGCGGACGGTATCGCCGGCACGTACCGGCGCCAAAAACTTCAGGTTCTGGCTGACATAGATCGCGCCCGGCCCCGGCAATCGGGTCCCGAGCACCGTCGAGATCAGGCTGCCGACCAGGATGCCGTGAGCGATCCGGCCCTCGAACATCGTCGAGCCGGCGTATTCCTCGTCCAGGTGCACAGGGTTCGTGTCGCCGGAAACGCCCGAGAACATCAGGATGTCGGCCTCGGTGATGGTCTTGCCGAACACCGCCGACATGCCGACCTCGAGATCGTCGATGTAGTACCCCGCGCTGTCGACCACCGCGTCACCCCTTCCAGCAGGACCCGTCTCGCAGCTTATGCTGCACTGCCAAAGACATGGCAGAAAACGCAAGCCTCGCCAAGGCAAGACCTGAGACCACGGTGGACGCCACCGGCGCGGCTCCGCGGGTGTCCGGCGTCGGGCGGCGCGCGATGTCAGCCGGCGCGCCGACGCCGTGGCCGGCGCGACCGGCGCGGCGCCGTCGGTAGTCGTCGACAGCACCTTCACCCGCCGCGTCGGCGTTCACCTCGACGCGCATCGCGTCGGGTTGGGCGAGGTCGCGCGCGGCGCCCCCGCGCGGCTCAGCCCCCGTCATCGCGATCTCCGTTACCGGCATCGGCTCGGTCCGGGTGCGTTCGTCGACGGCGAACCCAGCTCTTAGCTACCATCGCCGAGCCTCGCGTCGACGCATGAGCGCGCGGGGTGCATCAACGTGTCGCGATGTAGCCGAGCGTCCGCAGGCTGCGGACGCCACGGCGCGCGAGGATGATGTGGTCGTGGAGGGTGACACCGAGGACCGCGAGCGCCTGTTGGACCTGCTTGGTGGTCTCGATGTCGGTGGTGGAGGGGCTCGGATCGCCCGAAGGGTGGTTGTGCGCCATGATCAGCGCCGAGGCCTGCAGCTCGAGGGCGCGGCGCGCCACCTCGCGGGGATAGAGCGGCGTATGGTCGACCGTGCCGCGATGCATGGTCTCGTCGCGGATCAGGTGGTTCTTGCGGTCGAGAAAGAGCAGACGCAGCGTCTCCACCCGCTCGTAGCGCATGTCGACGCCGAGATAGTCGGTGAGCGCCCGCCAAGAGCCGATCGTGATCGGCTCCTCCAAGGGTCCGCGCAGGACCCGCCTGAGCGCCGCCTGGGTCGCCTTCAGCATCGAGATCGTGGTCTCGCTCACACCCTCGAGCCGGCGCAGCTGCAGCGTCGTCGCCCCGAGCACGCCGCCGAGCGAACCGAAGCGCTCGACCAGCCGTGTCGCCACCGCGCGGGCCTCGCCACGGCAGCCCGAGAGAAAGAGCAGGACCTCGAGCATGTCGACGTCGTCGAGCTCGCCCGTCCCCTCGCCCGTCAGCCGCGCCAAGAGATGGTTGGGCCCGACCCCGGCGAACAGCCGATCGACCTCGAAGCCGCCGGCGCGCGGCTCGGCGAGCCCGGCATCGCCGCTCGCCGCCCGCCCCCAGCCGCCGGCGCGGCCGGATGGGCCGATGCCGGCGACGGCGGCGTCGGCGTCGGCGATGGTGCGGATGACGTTGCGGGCGGCGGTCTCGGGCATGGGTCGAGCTCCTGTTGAAATCAACTCATACGCGAACCCTCGTCTTCGGGCAAGCTGACCGCTCGCGACTTAAAGGCCAAGGCTTTCCAGCCGGTTGGCGATCCCGCCGAGATAGCCCCGGCCGAACAGGCGCAGATGATTCAGCAGGTGGTAGAGCTGGTAGATCGCGCAGCGCGTGGGCTCAAAGCCCGGCGCGAGCGGCCGCCGCTCGGCGTAGCGCTCGACGCTGCGGCGATCGAGCGGACCGAACAGGAGGGCGAAGGCCAGCTCCATCTCGCCGTGACCGCGGTAGACCGCCGGGTCGATCCAGGCGACCGGCCGGCCGCCCTTGGCGAGGACGTTGCCGGCCCAGAGATCGCCGTGGAGCAGCTCGGGCTGTGGGGGCTCGACGATCAGCTCCTCCAGCCGCGCGGCGAGCGCCTCCAGCCGGCGGTGGAGCCCGGCGTCCAAGAGCCCCTCCTCGCGCGCGCGCTCGGCCGGGCCGAGCAGGCGGTGCGCGCGGAAGAAGGCGCACCAGCTGGGCGCGGCCGGGTTGGGCTGCGGCAGGCTGCCGATCACCGTGTCGTAGTCGTAGCCGAAGCCACCGGGCTGCGGCCGGGCGTGCAGCGCCGCCAGCTGATCGGCGAGCGTGGCGCGCCCGGCGCGGTCCAGCCCACCGCCGTCGTGGTCGATCCAGCTCAAGACGAGCCGATCGTCGTCGACGGCGAGAACCTCGGGCACCGCGACCTCGGCGGCGCGCAGATCGGCGAGCATGCGCGCTTCGAGCGCCAGCTGGCCGGCGATCCCGCCGGCGCCCGACTTGACGACGACGCGGGTGCCGTCGTCGAGATCGGCGGCGCGGACGTCGAAGAGGCAGCCGCCGCCGAGCCGCCGCAAGCGCTCGACCCGGCGGCCGAGCAGCGTCGCCGCCTCAACCAAGACGTGGCCTGAGCGCGTCGATGAGGCCCAGCACGCCCTGCTCGATCAGGTCGAAGGCGTGCACGTACGCGCTGCGGTCGCCGTACCAGGGATCGGGCACGTCCTGGTCCTCGAGGCCGGGCGCGAAGCTCATCATCCGGCGGATCTCGCCGCGCGCCCCGTCGGGCTTGAGCCGTAACAGCCGCGCCTCGTGGCCGCGGGTCATCGCCACCACGAGATCGCTCGCCGCGAAGTCGGCGGCGGTGATCCGCCGCGCGCGGCGGTCGGGCATGGCGACGCCCCGGCGCTCGGCCTCGGCGACGGTCATCGGGTGCGGCGGGTTGCCCGCCTCCTCCGCGCTGATCCCGCAGCTGTCCGACGCGATCGGAAGATCGACAGCATGGTGGCGCAACAGCGCCTCGGCGGTCGGCGAGCGACAGATGTTGCCGGTGCAGACGAACAGCACCCGGTAGGCGGTCATGCAGCCTCCATCAGGTGGTCCAGATGCGGTGCCACCGCGGCGAAGAAGCGCTCGCCGGTGAAGACCTCGTGGTGGCGGCCGCCCTCCACGGTCACCCGGCGGGCGCCGCCGTGTCGCAGATGGTCGACGGCGGCGTGGACCTGGCCCTTGCCGACGAACTCGTCGGCGGTCATCTCCACGGTCAACAGCTGCACGCCCTCCAGCGCGGCGAGGTCGACGCGGCGGCCGTGGAAGGCGAGCCGGTTGGTCACCAACCCGTGCTCGCGGTAGACCGCAGAGATGGTGTCCAAGAAGAGCTCGGCGGGGACGTCGGCGAGGCTGTGCAGGTCGCGGTGCTCGCGGGCGCGCTCGCCCGGCTCGCCGGCGACGAGCTCGGCGATCAGCCCCGCCTGCATCTCCAGATAGGCGGGGCTGTTGCCGAAAGCGTAGGCGAAGAGGTGCAACAGGCCCGGATAGACCCGCCGCCCCGCCCCGGGATAGCGCCGCGGCACGAAGGTCGTGAACTGCGCCTCGATCGCCGCCAGCGGTTGGTTGCGCAAGAACAGGCTCAAGGCGTCCTTGCCCCCGCGGGTGTCGAACGGCCCGGCCAAGAGGACCAGCGCCCCCGGTGCGGTGCTCTCCTCGGCGGCGAGCGCGGCACCGGCGACCGCCGCCGTCACCGACTGCGAGAGGCCGACGACGATGGCACCGGGCCCGGCGTCGGCCACCGCGCGCTCGACCGCCGCCACCTGATCGCCGAGGCCGAAGGGACCCGCCTGCGGCGGGACGAGGCGCGCGTCCTTCCAGTCCAGCGCCAGGACGGGGCGGTGGCGGAGCATCGTCGCGATCAACGGGCTGGTGACGCCGCAGGCGTAGCCCGAGGACGGCGGCACCAGGACCACCGGCGCGCCGCCGCCGCGGGGCCCGCGAAACCGCCACAGCGTCGCGAACGGCCCGAGCTCGCGCGCGCTGCTGTCGAACGGGCCGCCGACGTCACCGCGCACGAAGGCGCCGAGATCGCTCTCCACCGGCTCGCCGGCGCGGGCGAGCCGGCGGGCCAGATCCTCGCCGGCGAGCTGAAGGGGCGCGATCAGCTGGGCCGGCCGGGCGGCCCAGGCGGTCGCCTCGAGGACCGGCGACCAGAGCCCGCGTTGCCACTCGTACCATGGGTAGAACACGGCGATTCCTCCCCCGCGAGAGTGCTTTCCTCTTCGTTGAATGTGTCCGGGCCCGCTGGCAAGCCCCGGCGCACTCACGCGGCGGCGAGCGCGCGCCGCACCGCGTCCACCGCATCGCCCGCGGCCGCGGCGTTGGGGCCCCCGCCCTGGGCGAAATCGGCACGACCGCCGCCGCCCTTGCCGCCGAGCGCGGCGACGCCGGCCTTGACCAGCTCGACGGCGTCGAAGCGCGCCGTCAGGTCGTCGGTGACGGCCACGACGATGGCGGCCTTGCCGTCGTTGGCGGAGACGAGGACGGTCACGCCCGAGCCCAGCTCGCGCTTGAGCCCGTCGGCGATGCCGCGCAGGTCCTTCGCCGGCACGCCGTCGAGCGTGCGCGCGGCGAGCTTGACGCCGGCCACCTCCTCGACGCTCTCGCTGGCGGCACCGCCGCCGGCGGCGAGCTTGGTGCGCAGCTCCTGGAGCTGGCGCTCGAGCCGGCGGCGCTCCTCCAAGAGCTGCTCGATCCGCTGGGGGACCTCTTTGGGTGCCACCCGCAACGCGTCGGCGGCGCGCGCGAGCGTCGCCTCCTCCTCCTCGAAGGCGGCGAGCGCGGCCTCCCCGGTCAGCGCCTCGACCCGGCGGATGCCGGCGGCGACGGCGCTCTCCTGCGCGATCTTGAAGACCGCGACGTCGCCGGTGCGATGGGCGTGGGTGCCGCCGCAGAGCTCCATCGAGTAGACGTCGCCGGCGGCCGTCTCGCCCATCGAGACGACCCGGACCTCGTCGCCGTACTTCTCGCCGAAGAGCGCCATCGCCCCGGCGGCGACGGCGTCCTCCATGTTCATGATGCGGGTCTGCGTGGCCGCGTTCTGGCGGACATAGGCGTTGACCTCGCGCTCGATCGCGGCGAGCGCGTCCGCCTGGACGGGCTTGGGGTGGCTGAAGTCGAAGCGCAGCCGGTCGGGCGCCACCAGCGAGCCGCGCTGGGCGACGTGCTGGCCCAGATGGCCCCTGAGTGCGGCGTGCAGGAGATGGGTCGCCGAGTGCGCGCGGCGCAGGCCGTCGCGGCGCGCGGCGTCCACCCGCAGCTCCACCGCGCCGCCCGTGCGCAGATGCCCCGCCTCGACCCGGCCGAGATGGAGCCAGAGATCGCCCAGGACCTTTTGGGTGTCCTCGACCTTGAACCGGCCATGCGGGGCGACGATGACGCCGGTGTCGCCCTGCTGACCGCCGGCCTCGGCGTAGAAGGGCGTCTGGTTGGCGACGAGCGTCGCCCGCTCGCCGGCCTCGACGCGCTCGACCCGTGCGCCGTCCTTGACGAGCGCCTGGACGACGCCCTCGGCGCGCACCGTCTCGTAGCCGAGGAACTCGCTCGCCCCCACCTCGTCCCTGAGATCGAACCAGATCGATTCGAGCGCGGCCTCGCCCGAGCCCTTCCAGCTCGCCCGCGCCTGGGCGCGCTGCTGCTCCATCGCCCGCTCGAAGCCGTCGAGGTCGACGCCGATGCCCTTGGCGCGCAGCGCGTCCTGGGTGAGGTCCAAGGGAAAGCCGAAGGTGTCGTAGAGCTTGAAGGCGACCTCGCCCGCGAGCGTGGCCCCCGCGCCCATGCCCTCGGTGGTCTCGTCCAACAGGCGCAGGCCGCGCTCGAGGGTGCGGCGGAAGTTCGTCTCCTCGAGCTCGAGGACCTCGCGGACCATCGGCGCGGCGCGGACGAGCTCGGGATAGGCCTCGCCCATCTCGCTCGTGAGCGTCGCCACCATGCGGTGCAGCAAGGGCTCGCGCGCGCCCAACAGATGGGCGTGGCGCATGCCGCGGCGCATGATCCGCCGCAGCACGTAGCCCCGGCCCTCCGGCGACGGCATGACGCCGTCGGCGATCAGGAAAGCCGCCGCTCGCAGGTGGTCGGCGATCACCTTGTGCGAGGGCAGCTCGGCGCCGCGGGCGGGGGTGCCGGTGAGTTCCTCGCTGGCCTCGATCAGGCGGCGGAAGAGGTCGATCTCGTAGTTGTCGTGGCGGCCCTGCAGCACGGCGGCGATGCGCTCGAGCCCCATGCCGGTGTCGATCGAGGGCCTCGGCAGGTCACGCCGCTCGGACGCGCTCACCTGCTCGTACTGCATGAAGACGAGGTTCCAGATCTCGATGAAGCGATCGCCGTCCTCGTCGGCGCTGCCGGGCGGTCCGCCCGGCACCTCGGGGCCGTGGTCGTAGAAGATCTCCGAACACGGCCCGCAGGGGCCCGTCTCGCCCATCGCCCAGAAATTGTCGTCGCCGGCGATTTTGAGAATGCGGTCGGCGGGCAGGCCCGCGATCTTCTTCCAGAGGTCGAAGGCGACGTCGTCGTCGACGTAGACGGTCACCAGCAGCCGTTCCGGTGGCAGCCCGTACTCCTCGGTCACCAGCCGCCACGCCAGCTCGATCGCCCGCTCCTTGAAGTAGTCGCCGAAGGAAAAATTCCCCAGCATCTCGAAAAAGGTGTGATGCCGGGCGGTGTAGCCGACATTGTCGAGGTCGTTGTGCTTGCCGCCGGCGCGCACGCACTTCTGCGCGGTGACCGCCCGCGAATAGGGCCGGGTCTCGACGCCGGTGAAGACGTTCTTGAACTGCACCATCCCGGCGTTGGTGAAGAGCAGGGTCGGGTCGTTGTGCGGGACGAGCGCCGAGGACGGCACCACCTCGTGGCCCTCGCGGTCGAAGAAGTCGAGAAACGCGCTGCGGATCGCGTTGACGCTGGCCATCGCGGACGGCTGCTCCGGTAAAGCTTAGCCCTCCTCACCGGCATCGCCGGCGAGGTCGGTGAGGTCGTCGGCGAGGATGCCCGCCTTCTTGCGCAGGGAGTCTTCCAGCTCGCGCGCGACCTCCGGATTGTCCTTCAAGAAGGTCTTGGCGTTCTCGCGGCCCTGGCCGATCCGCCGGTCGCCGTAGGAGAACCAGCTCCCCGACTTCTCGACCAGCCCGGCCTTGACGCCGAGGTCGATCAGCTCGCCGGTTTTGGAGATGCCCTCGCCGTACATGATGTCGAACTCGACCTGCTTGAATGGCGGTGCCATCTTGTTCTTCACCACCTTCACCCGGGTCTGGTTGCCGGTGACCTCGTCGCGGTCCTTCACCGCGCCGATGCGCCGGACGTCGAGACGGACGCTGGCGTAGAACTTGAGCGCGTTGCCGCCCGTCGTCGTCTCGGGGCTGCCGAACATCACGCCGATCTTCGAGCGGATCTGGTTGGTGAAGATCACCATGCACTTCGAGCGGCTGATCGACGCGGTGAGCTTTCTGAGCGCCTGGCTCATCAACCGCGCCTGCAGGCCCGGCAGGCTGTCGCCCATCTCGCCCTCGAGCTCGGCCTTGGGCACGAGCGCGGCGACGCTGTCGATGACGACGACGTCGAGCACGCCCGAGCGCACCAGCGTGTCGGCGATCTCGAGCGCCTGCTCGCCGGTGTCGGGCTGCGAGATCAAGAGGTTGTCGGTGTCGACCCCGAGCTTTCGGGCGTAGCCCGGGTCGAGCGCGTGCTCGGCGTCGATGAAGGCGCAGGTGCCGCCGGCCTTTTGCGCCTCGGCGACGGCGTGCAGGGTCAAGGTCGTCTTGCCCGAGCTCTCGGGACCGTAGATCTCGACGACGCGGCCGCGGGGCAGCCCGCCGATGCCGAGCGCGATGTCGAGGGCGAGCGAGCCCGTCGAGACCGTCTCGATCTCGATCGCCTGCTCGCGCTGGCCCAGGCGCATGACCGAGCCCTTGCCGAAGGCGCGCTCGATCTGGCCGATCGCCGCGTCGAGGGCACGCTGGCGGTTCTCGGGACTACGGGCGGAATCGGCCATGGAGGGCTCACACGAAGACGGATCGAGCGCGGGTTATAGCGGGCGCGTCGGGCTCTCGAAAGAGCGCGTCACCGGCGCGTCGCGGCGCGGCGCGCGAGCGCGCGCTAGCGTACGGCGTGCCGCCGGCGTCGCGTCTGTCGCACGCCGAGCGCGCAGCTGGGCGCGGATCCGGTCCAGCGCGCGCGGCGAGACCACCCTCGCCTCGCGGTACCGGCGGGTCGTCAGCGCCGGGTCGCGCGCCAACCGTTGCGGCACGCCGCCTCGGCCTCCGCATGGCGCCCCGCGCCGGGCCGGGGCGAGGTTGCGGTCCATCCAAGCCGCGTGCGGCCGCGCCTCCGGCGCGCGGATGAAGGGATCGGCGGCGGCGCTGTCCTCGCCCGTCGCTGCCGCGCGCTGGCGAGGCCGAGGTCGAATCGCGCCCGAGCGCCCTCGACGGGACGCGGGCCGTGCCGTCGTGGCGGGCGAAGGTGGGGACGGCGCCCGGCATCGCCGGGCCCGGCGGGTCGTCCGCGGCGCCGCTCGCCGCCCGTTCGGCCGACGCCAACGCCCGCCGCCGGGCGTCGTCGACGTCGCCGATCCGGTGTCAGCCCGGATCGCTCCCCTGGCCGTCGCGACCTTGGCTTGCGGTCCGTTTCGCCGTGAGCTCGAGTGAGCGGTGCAGCGGACGAGCGTCCTCGGCGCCGGGATCGCTGCCGGTCGCCGCGGCGTACCGGTCGCTGCAAGATCCGACGATCGACGCGACGCGCTCGACAGCTCCATCGCCGCATCCGCCGTCGGCCGGTTCGCCGCTGCGCCGTGCGCGACCTCGCCGGCGCCGGCGTCAGCGGTCGCCGGGCAGCGCCGGGGCCTGGAAGCGGAGTTCGGGGCGGGCCGTGAGCTGGTGCCAGCGCGCGTCGAGCTCGCCCGTGATCCGGGTGAAGCGCTCGAGCGCCTCGAGCGCGGCGGGCAAGGGGCCGCGGGGGCGCGGAAAGGCCTGCACCGTCAGCGCGTCGTCCGGCGCCACGTCGAGCGCGGTGCGCACCGCCATGACCGCGTCGTTGAACCCGCCGATCTCGTCGACGAGCCCGTTGGCCACCGCCTGTTGGCCGAGCCAGACGCGGCCACCGGCGACGCCGCGGACCGCGGCCGCCTCCATGCCGCGCCCGCGCGCGACACCCTCGAGAAACGCGTCGTAGAGATCGTCGACGAGGCTGTTGACCTTGGCGAGCTCGCGCTCGTCCCAGGTCTCCACCAGCGAGCCGAGCCCGGCGTTGGCGCCGCGGCCGGAGCCGTCGACGTCGATGCCGAGATCGTCCAGGAACGCGCCGAAGGCCGGCTTGCCGAGGATGACGCCGATCGAGCCGGTGAGCGTCGTCGGTGCCGCGAGGATGCGGTCGGCGTCCATCGCGATCCAGTAGCCGCCCGAGGCGGCGACGTCGCCCATCGACACGATGACGGGAATCCCGGCGTCCTTGGCGCGGCGGACGGCGGCGCCGACCGTCTCGGAGGCCACGGCCGAGCCGCCGGGCGAGCTCACCCGCAACAAGAGCGCGTCGACCTCGGCCTCGCGCGCCGCGTCGATGGCTCCGGCCACGGTGTCGCCCGCGATCTCCAGCTCGCCGAACGGGTCGTCGCTGTCGCCGCGCCGGATCTGGCCCACGGCGTGCACGAAGCCCACCACCGGCGCCTCCTCGGCGGCGGCGAAGGCGTCGCTCCTGAGATAGCCCGCGAGCGGCAGGCGCTCGTCGGTGCCGGTGGCCTCCGCGGCGGTGGTCTCGAGTTCGGGGAGGTGCGCGACGGCGTCGATCAGCCCGCGCTCGCGGGCGTCCTCGGCGAGGAGCGGTGCCGCGTCGATGGCGGCGCGCACCGCCTTCGGGTCCAGCCCACGACCCGCGGCCACGCCGTCGACGAACTCGGCGAAGAGGCCGTCGAGCAGCGCTTCGGTCATGGCCTCGCTCTCGGGCGAGGGCCCGGCCCGGGTCAAGCTCTCCAACGCCGATTTGAAGGCCTCGCGCTTGACCACCTGAAACTCGATCTCGAGCTCGTCCAACAGCCGCTCGAGATAGGGTTGCTCGCGCCTCAGCCCGGTGAAGCCGACCGAGCCCAGGGGCTGGAGCTGAACGTGCTCGAAGGCGGAAGCGAGGTAGGTGCCCACCATACCGCCCTGCAGCTCGCCCAGGGTGTCCGCGTAGATCGCGGTGAACTTGCCCGCCTCGTTCAGCCTCTGCACCGCCCGGCGCAGCTCCCAGGCCTGGGCCAGGCCGAAGCCGGCGCCGTCGGTGCGCACGACCAGCCCGCGCACGCGCGGGTCGTCGGCGGCGCGCTCCAGCGCGCGCAGCACATCCGGCAACGGTGGCTCGCCGTCGAGCCCGAGGGCGGCGAACGGCGTCGGCCCACGGCTCTTTTCCGCCACACCGCCGCGCCAGTCGGCGACGAGGACGACGTTCTCGGGGACCGCGACCTCGCGCTCGTCCAGGCGCGAGGCCCCCCACCAGCCCAGACCGACCAAGGTGACGACGAGCAGAAGGCAGGCGAAGGCCAGCCCGGTGACGAGCCGGGCGAACCAGCGGCCGATCGCGCGCATCTCAAACGGTCTCCGAAACGGTGGGGCGGACGGCCGCGGGCCCGCGCCGGGCCCGCTCGCTCGCGGTCTTCAGCTGCCCGCAGGCGGCCCGGATGTCGCGCCCGCGCGGGGTCCGCACCGGCGAGGGGAAGCCCGCGTCCTCGAGGATGCGGGCGAAGCCGGCGATGCGCTCGCGCGGCGAGCACGCGTAAGGCGCGCCCGGCCAGGGATTGAAGGGGATGAGGTTGACCTTGGCGGGAAAACCCTCGAGCCGGCGGACGAGCGCGCGCGCCTCGGCGTCGCCGTCGTTGACGCCATCGAGCATGACGTATTCGAAGGTGATCGCGCGGCCCTCGTGGGGATAGGCGCGACAGGCGTCGAGCAACGCGTCGATCGGCCACTTCCGATTGAGCGGCACGAGCTCGTCGCGGAGGTCGTCGCGCACCGCGTGCAGCGAGATCGCGAGCTTGGTGCGAAGCTCGGCGCCGACGTCGCCGATCCGCGGCACCACGCCGGAGGTGGAGACCGTGATCCGCCGCCGCGAGAGGTTGATGCCGTCCGGGTCCATGACCAGGCGCAGCGCCGCCTTCAGGTTGTCCCAGTTGAACAGCGGCTCGCCCATGCCCATGACGATGACGTTGGTGAGCCGTCGCCGCCCCCGCTCGTCCCAGTCCGCCAGTCGGTCGCGGGCGAGGCGGACCTGCTCGACGATCTCCGCCGCGCTGAGGTTGCGCACGAGCTTCATCGTGCCGGTGTGGCAAAAAGAACAGGCGAGCGTGCAGCCGACCTGGGTCGAGATGCAGAGCGAGCCGCGGTCGGGCTCGGGGATGAAGACCGCCTCGACCTCGCGGCCGTCGCCCAGCCGGACCAGCCACTTGATCGTGCCGTCGCGCGAGACCTCCTCGGCCGAGACCGTCGGCCGTCGCCACGGCAGGCGCTCGGCGAGGGCGGCGCGCAGCTCCGCCGGCAGATCGCTCATCTCCGCGAACGAGCCGGCGCCCCGCCTGTAGAGCCAGCCCCAGAGCTGCTGCGTGCGCATCCGCCGTTGACGCTCAGGCACGCCGAGCTCGCCCAGCACCGCCGCGAGCGCGGGGCGGTCGAGGCCGAGCGGGCCGTCGGCGTGGCGCGAGCTGGGCGAGGCGGCGCTCATTCGGGGCTGCAGGTCCGGTCCATGGCATCGTACGCGGCGGTGAAGCCCAAAAGCGAATAGGTGTCCAGCGAATAGGTGCCGCGGGTCGAGGTGCCGCGCACCGTCATCTCGAGGCCGGCCTTCATCGCCTCGATCAGGGCGTCGTCGTCCTCGGGGCTGCGCGTCCAGGCGTACTCGCCCTGGGTGAAGAGGTCGAAGCGCTCCTCGCCATCGACCACCACCTCGACGTCGCTGCCCTCCTCGAAGGTGTAGCCCACCTGCACGCTGACCTCGTCGAGCTCCGGCTCGTCGGGCACGCGGGTCACCAACAGCGCCGGCGGCCCGCGCCGCTCGTAGTCGCCGTCCTGCTGCGTGGGCTCGCTGGTGATGAAGCAGAGCCGCTCGTCGTCATTGGCGTACTCGAAGAGGCCCCAGTCACGATAGGCGGCGATGAAGGTCTGCTCGGCGGCGGGGACCGACACCGGCACGAGCCCGGCGAGCCCCAAGCCCGCGAGGACGAAAGCGCGTTGCCACGTCATGGAAGAGCTGATCGACTCCGCTCGAGGAACCCGCGCCGGATATACGCTCGCCGGCGCGCGCGCGAAAGGGTACCGCCGGCGCGCCGGCCCCGTCGTGCGGATGGGTGAGCGGCTAAGGTCGAGGGGGGGCGCGGGGCGGCGGATTGCTAAGCTCTAGAAGTCGATCCTTGTGGGCGACGTCGCGACCGCCGTGGCGCCGTCGCCTGCGCGTTGGGGAGGGCCCATGGTCGAGGCGGTGCACCGCGCCGCGACGACGCTCGAGGACCCTGAGGCGGCCGCCGCCCAGTTGGTGGCCGATCTGGGCGCCTGGAACCCGGCATTGGTGCTGTTCTTCTGCGCCCCGCGCTTCGCTCAGCCCGCCTTCGCCGAACCCTTGGCGGCGGCGTATCCGCAAGCGTGCGTCATCGGCTGCACCAGCGCCGGCGAGATCGGCCCCGCGGGCTACACCGACGACGGCGTCACCGCGGTCGCGTTCGAGCGCTTCGCCTTTCACTGCGCGGCCGACGTGCTGGAGCACCTCGACCAGCTCGAGATGAGCCGGGCGACCCATTTCGCCGTCGACCTCGCCGACCGCCTCGCCGCCGAGGGCCGCAATCTCGGCGAGGACGTCTTCGGCTTCATGCTGATCGACGGGCTGAGCACCCGCGAGGAGCTGGTCGCCAGCTGCATCGGCAACGCCCTCGACGGGGTCCCGCTCTTCGGCGGCTCGGCGGCGGACCGCCTCGCCTTCGAGCGCACCGCCGTCTTCGCCCGCGGCCGCTTTCACACCGACGCCGCGGTCTTGGTGCTGATCGAGACCAAATACCGCTTTCGGGTGTTCCGCAGCCAGAACTTCGTCGCCGGCGACCGCAAGCTGGTGGTGACCGACGCCGATTCCTCCAAGCGACTGGTGCGCGAGTTCAACGCGGCGCCGGCGGTGGAGGAATACGCCCGCGTCCACGAGCTGGCGGTCGCCGAGCTCGGCCCGACCACCTTCGCCACCCATCCGCTGGTGGTGAAGCTCGGCGGCGCCGAATGCGTGCGCGCCGTGCAGCAGGCGCACCCCGACGGCTCGCTGTCGTTCTACGCCAAGATCGACGAGGGCCTCGTCCTCACCACCGCCGACGAGCGCGACGTGCTCGGCAACCTGAAGGGGCTCTTCGACGAGCTGCACCGCCAGCTCGGCCCGCCGATGCTGGTGCTGGCCTTCGATTCCATCCTGCGCCGGCTGCACGTGCAGGAAAGCGGCACGCTCGCGCTCGCCAGTCAGCTCATGCGTGACAACGCGGTCGTGGGATTCAATACGTTCGGTGAGCAGTTCGCCGCGATGCACGTCAACCAGACGTTCACCGGCGTGGCCATCGGACGGGAGACTCGGTGAAGGGACAACAGCAGAGCGCACGCACCAGCCGTACCGCGCTCCTCGAGGCCGAAAACGCCAAGCTGCGCAAGATCAACCAGGTCCTGATGGGCCGGGTCGAGCGCAGCATGGACCTGCAGGGCAACGACTTCTCGCTGTTCGAGACGGCGATCTTGCTCGAGGGGCGGGTCAACGAACGCACCTCCGAGCTCAAGCACGCCCTGGAGGAACAACAGCGCCTCAACCAGGCCCTCGAGGAGGCCAAGCAGCAGGCCGACGAGGCCAACCTCTCGAAGACGCGCTTTCTCGCCGCCGCCAGCCACGACCTGCTGCAGCCGCTCAACGCCGCCCGGCTCTTTCTCTCCGCGCTCGCCGACACCGAGCAGACGGACGAGCAGCGCCGGCTGATCGGCCATGTCGACACCGCCTTCGAATCCGTCGAGCGGCTCTTGGGCGCGTTGTTGGATATCTCCAAGCTTGACGCCGGCGTGATGACGCCGGCCATCAAGGACGTCGACCTGGGCGAGCTTCTGGCCGCGGCGGCGACCGAGTTCGCCCCGGTGGCCAAGAGCCACGGCCTCGCGCTGCGCCACGTCCCGATCCGCTGCACCGCGCGCACCGACGGCCACCTGCTGGTGCGGGTGATCCGCAACTTCCTCTCCAACGCCATCCGCTACACCAAGGACGGCAAGGTGCTGTTGGGCTGCCGCCGCGACGGCGACCACGTCCGCATCGAGGTGCACGACACCGGCGCCGGCATGCCGCCGGACAAGCTCGAGGAGATCTTCGAGGAGTTTCGCCGGCTGGTCGGCGCGGCGGAGGACTACGAGCGCGGCTTCGGGCTCGGCCTGGCCATCGTCAAGCGCATCGCGCGGATGCTCGACCACCCCTTGAGCGTGCGCTCGACCGAGGGCAAGGGCTCGTGCTTCGCGGTCACCGTGCCGGTCCTGCGCTGGGCCGCGCCCGAAACCGCGCGCCGGCGCAGCGGCGACGACCCCGCCGGCAGCACCCTCGCCGGCAAGGTCGTCGTCGTGATCGAGAACGAGCCCGCCATCCTCGAGGCGATGGCGACCGTGCTCGAGCGCTGGGGCTGCAGGGTGATCACCGGCACCTCGGGGGCGCGCGCGGAGAAGGCCTTGGCCGACAGCGGGCTCGCGGCCGACGTGGTGGTGGCGGATTACCATCTCGACGAGGACGCCACCGGGCTCGACACGGTGGCGGCGATCCGCAGCGATCTCGGCCGCAAGATCCCGGCGATCGTGGTGACCGCGGACCGCACCGCGGAGGTGCGCAAGGGGATCGACGCGGCGGGCTGCTCGGTGCTCAACAAGCCCGTACGGCCGGGCCGGCTGCGCTCGCTCTTGTCACATCTGCTGATCGAGCGCGGCGAGGACAGGTGAGGAGCCGGGCGACCGGCGGCGCGACCCCGCGGGCGCAACCCCGTCTCAGGTCGGGATCGATTCCTTCGAGAAATGCGTCTGCGCCGCCAGCACCGCCTGGGTCCGGCTGTGCACCTTGAGCTTCCTGAGGATCGCCGTGATGTGCGCCTTGACGGTGGTCTCGGCGACGTCGAGCTCGTAGGCGATGATCTTGTTGGGCTTGCCCTCGGCGATGAGCGTCAACACCCGCATCTGCTGCGGGGTCAGCGTCGACATGCGCTTGGCGATCTCGAGGCGCTGGCGCTCGTCGTCGTCGACGTCGCCGTCGTCGCGCACACTCTCCGGCAGGAAGATCTCGCCGTCGAGCACCGCTTGGATGGCCTTGGCGATCTCGCGGCGCCCGAGCGACTTCGGGATGAACCCGGCGGCGCCGAAGGTGATGGCCTCGCGGATGGTCTTCGGCTCCTCGGTCGCCGAGACCACCACCACGGGCATCTCCGGATGCGTTTGGCGCAGGTCGACCAGGCCGGAGAATCCGGTCACCCCGGGCATCTTGAGATCCAACAGGATCAGGTCGAGATCTTCGTTGTCGGCCACGACCGACTTGATCCCGTCGAGATCCTGCGCCTCCAAGATCGTGTTGTCCTCACTCTCACAGGCGTCGCCGAGCGCGACGCGCAGCGCTTCGCGGAAGAGCGGGTGATCGTCGGCGACGAGGACTTTGGCCATGGACAACGCCTCCATGATGACTAAGCGGCACATATCTCACAGCCGTGAGGGCATGGTGCAACGGTAATCGCACCACGCGGCAGAGCGACGCAGGCACCACGACTTGTGAACACCTTGTAAACGGACAGCTTCAGGAGGTGAACCTTTGCGCCTCGATCACGCCGTGGTCTTCGACCTCGACGGCACCCTCGTCGACAGCGTGCCCGACCTGCATCCGGCGGTGAACCGGCTCCTGGCCGAGGAGGGCCAGCCGCCGGTATCGCTCGCGAAGATGACGGCGATGGTGGGCGAGGGTGCCACCCGGCTCGTTCAGCGGGCCTTCGCCGCCGTCGACATACCGCTCTCCGAGGCCGCCGCGGCCCGCTACACCGAGCGCTTTCGTGAGCTCTATCTCGAGGCGCCGTGCACCCACACGACGGTGATGCCGCACGCCCGCGACGTCCTCGCCGGGCTCGCCGGCCGGGGCGTCAGGTTGGGCCTTTGCACCAACAAGCCGATCGCGCACACCCGGATCATCCTCGAGCGGCTCGAGCTCGCCGGGTATTTCGGCGCGGTCATCGGCGGCGACAGCCTCGCGGTGCGCAAGCCCGACCCGGCACCGCTGCTGGCGACCCTCGCGGCGCTCGGCGCCGAAGCGCATGCGAGCGTCTTCGTCGGCGACAGTGTCACCGACCGGGACACCGCCCGGGCCGCCGGCGTCGCGGTGGTCCTGGTCGAGGGCGGCTACACCGACGTGCCGGTCCGCACGCTCGCGGCCGATGCGCACGCCGCCAACCTCGCCGAGGTCGCGGCCCTCTTGGAGCGCTGGGCGTGAGCCGCGCTTCCGCCACGAACGGCGCCGTTCGCATGGAACGACGCCGTTCGTGGCGTGCCGATCGGCGCCGGCTCAGGACTCGCCGTCGGCGGTCTCGGGCAGCGGGGTCTGGATCGGCGCCTCGGCCGTGGTGACCGTCCGGTCGCTCGTGTCGGCGACTTGACCGGCGCTCCAGCAGCCCGCGCTGGCGGTGTTGGCGGCGATCAGCGCCAGGGCGAAGGCGAGGGCGACAACGCGCATCGAGTTTCTCCCCTTTCGATTGCACCCACACAATCTGTCGTCCGGGACGATCTTGGCAAGCCCCCGATCGCGCTCGCGGCAGCGATCGGTGCGGGCGCCCGGCCCGAGCGCGGCGCCTCAGGGTCGGCGGCAGAGCGCCAGCCGGTCGGCGTAGGCCGCGCCCATGATCAGGCGGTCGCCCACCGGCACCGCCACCGTGACGCCGCCGAGCACCGCCGCCGGCACGGTGAACGTGGCGAGCGCGCCGTCCGCCGTCAGCCGCGCCAGACCCGACGCCCCGGGCGAGGCCAACCAGCCGGCACGAAAGGCGGCGTAGCGCCAAAGGCTCACCGGCCCCGCGGCCCAGACCGCGCCGGCGCCGTCGACGCTCAGGTTGTCCGGCGCGAAGGGCAGCGCCACGCTGGCGCCGCCGAGCCGGTGCAGCCGGCGGCCGCGGGTGGCGGCGACGACGGGGCCCGACGGCGTCACCGTGATGCCGTTGGCGAAGCGAAAGCCGCGGGCGAGGACCGCGCCGCGGTCGCCGTCGAAGGCCATAACGAAGCTCGCGGGCCGGTTGGCCAGGCGCTCCCACCACCAGGCGGGGCCGCCGCAGGCACCGCGGTCGTTGGTCACGAGCAGCCGCCCGTCGCCGGCGAAGGCGGCGTCGTTGGGCCCGCACAGTCGCGGCTCGGCGAGGCGCGCGATGTGGCGGAACCCCCGGCCATCGACGCGGAAGAGGTCGACGACCGGGGCGATCCGCCCCGCGGCGACGGTGCGGTTCACCACCGCCAGCCGGTCGTCGGCGAGCGCGATGCCGTGGGGGCGCAGGCCACCGGGCGGCAGCCCCGCCACCGCCAGCGGCTCGACGCGCACCTCGCCGCCGGCGAGCCGCGCCAGCGGCAGGGCATAGAGCCCCCCCTGGGGCACGGGCGCATCGCGGGCGAGGGCGCGGGCGACGGCGCGGCGGTCGTAGGCCGACAGGATCAGCCGCTCGCGGGCGGGGTCATAAGCGATGTCCTCGACCCCGACGACGCGCTCGCCCGCCGCGTCGACCGGGCGCACGGCGCGGCAGTCGGTTGGCTCCGCCGCGTGCGCCGCGACGCCGAGTCCCCCCGCCAAGACGCCCGCGAGCCAGTGCCTGGGCATCCGCACCGCCGCGCCCTACGTAACGAAGCTGTGGATGGAGGAACCTTGATGCCCGACGCCGAAGCCCTCGACACCTTCGAGCGCCTCGAGGCCCCAGCGCCGACGCCGGCGGTCGGCCCGCTGACCCGGCCCGAGATGCTGCTGGCGATGCGGCGCAACATGCTCGCGCTCTACGGGCGCGATGCCTTTCGTCAAATGACGATGGCGGGCCCGTTCTTCGGCCAGCGCTCGGTCTTCACCAACGACCCGGTGGGCATCAAGCGCGTGCTGGTCGAGAACTCGGAGAACTACACCCGCACGCCGGCCACCTTCCGCATTCTGCGCCCGATGCTCGGCGAGGGGCTGTTCTTGAGCGAGGGCGAGCAATGGCGCTTTCAGCGCCGGACGCTGGCACCGGCCTTCACCCCGAGGGCGATGCGCATCGTCGCGCGCACTACCGCCGAGGTGCTCGACCAGGAGGTCCGCCGGCTCAAGGCCGAGGCCGTGGGCGCGTTTGATCTGATGCCGATGATCCAGCGCCTCGCCATCGA
Organism: Alphaproteobacteria bacterium; assembly: GCA_046541805.1. Classification (GTDB taxonomy): domain Bacteria; phylum Pseudomonadota; class Alphaproteobacteria; order Geminicoccales; family Geminicoccaceae; genus JAAAPF01. The sequence continues at coordinate 64,370 of JBKHCM010000001.1, read as the reverse complement.
GGTCGCCGGCCGCGCCATGTTCTCGACCGCGATGGAGCGCCGCGGCCCGCAGCTCAGAAAGCTCTTCGAGACCTACGGCCGCGACTACGGCGCGCCCTTTCCCTCCGACATCCTGCTGCCGGCCTCGGTGCCGGGGCCGGCCGAGCTCATCCGCCGCCGCCAGGGCCGCCGCTGGCTCGACTTCATCCAGGCCATGGTCGAGACCCGAAAGCGCATGCCGCGCGAAGGTGCCAGGCGCGATCTCTTCGACCTGATGGCGGAGGCGCGCGATCCCGAGACCGGCCGCGGCTTCGAGCTGGACGAGCTCAGGGATCAGTTCGCCACCTTCATCATCGCCGGCCACGAGACCACGGCGCTCACCGTGCTCTGGGCGTTCATCATGCTCGCCCGCGCGCCGCGGCTGCAGGCGGCCGTCGCCCGCGAGGCCGCCACCCGCGACCTCTCGGCGGAGGGGGCGCCCGACGCCGTCGCCGACCTGCCGCTCACCCGCGCCGTGGTGGACGAGAGCCTGCGCCTGTTCCCGCCGGCGTTCCTGATCGTGCGCGAGGCCAGAGGCGACGACGAGGTCGCGGGCGAGAAGGTCGCGGCCGGCGACCTCGTCAGCATCGCGCCCTGGGTCCTGCACCGCCACGAGGCCTACTGGGACCAGCCGAACGTCTTCGATCCGACGCGCTTTTTGCCGGCGGCCAAGGCGCCGGCGAAGTACACCTACATGCCCTTCGGCGCCGGGCCGCGGGTGTGCATCGGTGCGCAGTTCGCGCTCACCGAGGCGACGCTCGCCGTCGCCCGTACCCTGCGCGACGTCGAGCTCCGGATCGTCGACGACGTCGCGATCGAGCCGCTGGCGGTGGTCACCACCTACCCGAACCCGATCCCGCTGTTCGAGGTCCGGCCCCGCTGACAGCGCGCAGCCGCTGCCCAGGTCGCCGCCGTGCTCGAGGCGGTGGTGGCGATGCGGGCGATCCTCGGCGCAGACGTCGCGGCGGTCGTTCCACACGGAATGGACGTGGTTGGCGCCGGCTTGGACGTGGTCGTCCACAGCGGCCGTGCGGGCGACGTGCAGGCGCGAAGGGTGCGGCGCCTCGGCCGCGAGCACGGCACGGGCGAAGGGCTCGCCGCCGAGGCTCTCGACCCGTTCGAAGCCGCGCGCCCTCGCTCGCCGAGAACTCGTCGCCGCCGCGGCCACGATCAACCGGAGGCGGCCTCGAGCGCGTTGGCGATCGTGCCCGGGGTGAGCACCTGGGGTAAGACCTCCGGCTCGCCGCCATCCGCGGGGTAGACGACGTAGAGCGGCACGCCCGGGTGATCGAAACGGTCGATATAGGCGCCGATCGCGGCGTTGCGGTTGGTCCAGTCGCCGACCAGGTAACGGGTTTCGGTGCGCTCCAGCACGCCGGCGAAGCGAGCGCCGGAGAGCGCCACCTGCTCGTTGACCTTGCAGGTGAGGCACCAGGCGGCGGTCATGTTGACCAGCACCGGCTCGCCCGCGGCGCGGGCGGCGTCCAGCCGCTCGCTCGACCAGGCCTCGCCGGGTGCTCCCGTCCCCGCCGCCATCGCGTCGAGCCGCAGCGCCGCCGGTACCGCCAGGAGTGCCAGCGCCGCCACCGCGGCGACGACGCCCACCGCCCGTGCCGCCCGCGGCGGCCGGCGCTCGGCCGGGGCGGCGAGCCAGAGCCCGAACGCCAACAGCGTCGCCCCGCCGAGGACGGCGAGGACGGCGTCCGGGCCGGCCTGGCGCGCCAGCACCCAGACCAGCCACGCGGCGGAGGCGTACATCGGAAAGGCGAGCCCCTGCTTCAGCCGCACCATCCAGGGTCCCGGCCGCGGCAACCGGCGGGCGAGGGCGGGCACGAGGCTCACCACGAGAAACGGCAGGGCGAGGCCGAGGCCCAAGGCGGCGAAGACCGCGAGCGTCACCGGCGGCGGCTGCACCAGCGCGAAGCCGAGTGCGGTGGCCATGAACGGAGCGGTGCACGGCGTCGCGACCACGACCGCGAGCGCGCCGGTGAAGAAGGCGCCCCCGGCGCCGTCGCGGGCGAGCCCACCGCCCAGGCCCGCGGGGCCCGTCAGCTCGAACAGGCCCGAGAGGTTCAAACCGATGACGAACAACAGATAGGCGAGGGCGGCCACGATCAGCGGCGATTGCAGCTGAAAGCCCCAGCCCACCTGTACGCCGGCGAGCCGTGCGGCGACCAGCGCGCCGCCGACGGCGAGGAAGGTCACGAGCACGCCGGCGGTGTAGGCCAGCCCCTCGATGCGGGCGCGGCGGCGCTCGGCCGAGCCGGTCTGGATGAGGGCGAGCGCCTTCATCGACAGCACGGGAAAGACGCACGGCATCAGGTTCAACAGCAACCCGCCGCCGAGGGCGAGGCCGATGGCCGCGAGCAAGCCGAGCGGCGGGCTCGCGGCGGCGGGCGCGGCGGTGACCTCCGGGGCGATCTCGAACGCCTCGCTGAAGGTCTGCGCGCCCAAGCTCTCGCTCACGACGAGGACCCCGGCGAGGCGCTCCGGGGCGGCGTCGCCCCCCGCCTCCAGGCGCAGGGTGAAGCTCTCGCCACCGCGGCTCAGACGCTGCTCGGCCGCGGGCGCGACGACGCCGGTGTCGTAGGGGAAGAAGTGTGCCTTGGCGCCGCGGGGGAGTTCCCGTTCGACGACGAGCTCCGGCCGCTCGCCCCCCGTCGCCGTGACGTCGAAGCCCGCCGGCTCGGGCACCTGGGCGCGAAAGCGCTCGAAGAGCGATCCCGACGTCGGGTCGGGCTCGGTCGTCGCCCCGGTCGGCAGGGTGAGGGCGACGGTGCCCTCCTCCGGCACGCAGATGTCATCACAGGCGAGCCAGCGGGCGTCGACCTCGAGCGGCAGAGGCTCGCCCGCGGGCCAGTCGGCGGGCAGGGTGATCGGCACGAGGTGCAGCGCCTCGTCCTCGTAGCCGTAGTTCACCAACGGGCCGAAGGGCAGGGCCTCGGGGTGCGGCCAGACGATGTCGCCGGCGACCACACCCTCCGGCAGGCTCCAGTCGAGCGACGTCGCCTCGCCGCTGTCGCCCGGATTGCGCCAGTAGGTGTGCCAGCCGTCGACGATGTCGAGATGGAGGCCGACCCAGACGGTCTCGCCCGGCGCCACCTGCGCCGCCTCGGCGACCAGCCGCGCGGTGACGCGGTCGGTGCGCACGCTTTCGGCGCCGGCGACCTCGGAGGCGAGTTGCGGCACGAGCACGGCCAGCAGGATCAACAGGCGCGCTAGCAACGGACTTGCCCTCCTTCGGCTCCAGCGCCGAAATACGCTCCTGCGCGCGCGGCACAAGCCGCCTTCCGTCCACCTCGCGGGATGTTGACGGCGTGTTTGCGCGGCGGTGCCGGGGGTGGCAGGCTGCCGCCCGCACTCGGGAGCCCGTCCGCATATGCTGGTCTACGTCATCCGCCGGCTGTCGCAGAGCCTGGTCGTCGTCGCCGTCATGGCGCTGCTCGTCTTCGTCGGCGTCTACGCCATCGGCAACCCGATCGACATGATGGTGAGCCCCGACGCCACCCCGGCCGAGATGGCGGCGGCGATGGAGCGGCTCGGCCTCGACGAGCCGCTGTGGAAGCAGTTCTTCGTCTTCGTCGGCAACATGCTCGCGGGCGACATGGGGACGAGCTTCGTCCACAACGAGCCCGCGCTCGAGCTGATCCTGCAGCGGCTGCCGGCGACGATGGAACTGGCCGTCGTCGCCATGCTCATCGCCGCCGTCGTCGGCGTGCCCTTGGGCGTCATCGCCGGGCTGCGCGCGGAAGGCCCCACCGGCAAGACCATCATGGCCGGCTCGATCTTCGGCTTCTCGCTGCCGAACTTCTGGCAGGGGCTGATGCTGATCATGCTCTTCGCCGTCATCCTCGGCTGGCTGCCGGCGGGCGGGCGCGGCGAGACGCGAGAGCTCTTCGGCGTGCCGGTGAGCTTTTTGACGCTCGACGGCCTCGGCCACCTCCTCTTGCCGGCGATCAACGTCGCGCTCTACAAGACGGCGCTCGTCATCCGCCTCGCCCGCGCCGGCACCCGCGAGGTGATGATGATGGACTACGTCAAGTTCGCCCGCGCCAAGGGCCTCCACCCGCGCCGGGTGATCATGGTCCACATGCTCAAGAACATCCTGATCCCGGTCGTCACCGTGCTCGGCCTCGAGCTCGGCAACGTCATCGCCTTCGCGGTGGTGACCGAGACGGTGTTCGCCTGGCCCGGCATGGGCAAGCTGTTGGTCGACAGCATCGTCAACTTGGACCGGCCGGTGGTGGTGGCGTATCTGATGCTGACGGTGTTGGTCTTCATCCTGATCAACTTCCTGGTCGACCTCGCCTATTCGGCGCTCGATCCGCGCGTCCGGCTGACGGAGAGCAAGGGATGACCGACGCCAGCGAGCTCCGCCCGGGCGAGGTCCACATCGGCGACGTCGACGAGGTCGTCGAGATCGCCGCGGCGCCCGTGGCCGAGCCGCCGGTCGCCCGCTTCTGGCGCGAGTTCCGCCAGAGCCCGGTGGCCTTGCTCGGCCTCGCCGTCGTCGTCACGCTCTCGTTCGCCGCGATCTTCGCGCCGCTGATCACGCCACAGAACCCCTACGACCAAGCCCAGCTCTCGATCCTCGACGGCCGCCTGCCGCCCTTGAGCCAGTCGATGGACGGCATGACCTACTGGCTCGGCACCGACGACCAGGGCCGCGACCTGCTCTCGGCCATCATCTACGGCCTGCGGATCTCCTTGGGCATCGGGGCGATGAGCACCTTCATCGCCATCCTGATCGGCGGCTCGCTCGGCCTGCTCGCGGCCTATTACGGCGGGCGGATCGACAGCCTCATCATGCGCATCGTCGATCTGCAGCTGAGCTTTCCGGCGATCCTGGTGGCGTTGATCCTTCTCGCCGTCCTGGGCCGCGGCGTCGACAAGGTACTGATCGCCCTCATCATCGTCCAGTGGGCCTATTACGCGCGGACGATCCGCGGCCAGGCGCTGGTGGAGCGCCGCAGGGAATACATCGAGGCGGCGCGCTGCCTGGCGCTCTCCGACCGCCGCATCGTCTTTCGCCATCTCTTGCCCAACTGCCTGCCGCCGGTGATCGTGGTCGGCACCGTGCAGGTCGCCAACGCCATCGCGCTCGAGGCGACGCTGTCGTTTCTCGGCGTCGGGGTGCCGATCACCGAGCCGTCGCTCGGCCTGTTGATCTCCAACGGCTACAGCTACATGCTCTCGGGCGACTATTGGATCAGCTTCTTTCCCGGTATCGCGCTGCTGGTCGCCGTCGTCTCGCTGAACCTCGTCGGCGATCAACTCCGCGACGTCTTGAACCCGAGGCTGCGGCGATGACGGAGACCGTCCTCGAGGTGCGGGGTCTCCAGACCCATTTCTTCACCCGCGCGGGCGTCGCCAAGGCGGTCGACGGCATCGACTTCACGCTCGGCCGCGGCGAGATCATGGGGCTCGTCGGCGAGAGCGGCTCCGGCAAGTCGATCACCGGCTTCTCGCTCATCGGCCTGGTCGATCCACCGGGGCGGATCTGCGGCGGCTCGATCCGCTTCAAGGGCGAGGAACTCGTCGGCAAGGCGGAGGAGGCCTGGCGCGAGCTCCGCGGGGCGCGGATCGCGATGATCTTTCAGGACCCGATGATGACGCTCAATCCGGTGCTGCGGATCGACACCCAGATGATCGAGGCCATCCGCGCGCACAAGCCGGTGAGCGACCGGGAGGCCCGCGCGCGCTGCATCGCCGCCCTCGCCAAGGTCGGCATCCCGGCGCCGGAGGAGCGCTTCACCGCCTATCCGCACCAGTTCTCGGGCGGCATGCGCCAGCGGGTGGCGATCGCCATCGCGCTCCTGCACGACCCGGACCTCATCATCGCCGACGAGCCCACGACCGCGCTCGACGTCACCATCCAGGCCCAGATCCTGCACGAGATGAGAAAGCTCGCGCGCGAGACCGGCACCGCCCTGATCTGGATCACCCACGACCTCGCCGTCGTCGCCGGCCTCGCCGATCAGGTCTCGGTGATGTACGGCGGCCGCATCGTCGAGCAGGGCGCGACCGCCACCATCGTCGAGCGCCCGCGCCACCCCTACACCCGCGGGCTGATCGACAGCGTGCCGAGCCACAACAAGCGCGGCGTGCCGCTGCGGCAAATCAAGGGCATGGCGCCGTCGTTGCTCGACATGCCCGCGGGCTGTCCCTTCCGGCCGCGCTGTCCCAACGCGTCCGCGCGCTGCCGCGAGGAGCCCGAGAACCGCCCGATCGCGCCCGGCCATCGCCTGCGCTGCTTTCACCCCGTCGAGCCCGAGCCCGCCGCCCGATGACCGAGACCGTGATGGCGCTCGAGAACGTCTCGAAGCGCTTCGTCAAATCCATCGACTTCGCCGAGCGCCTCGCCAACGTGCTCGGTGCCAACTACCGCACGCAGGTGGTGCACGCGGTCGACGACGTCAGCCTCTCCGTCGCCAAGGGCGAGGTGCTCGGCCTCGTCGGCGAAAGCGGCTGCGGCAAGTCGACCCTGGGGCGCATCGTCGCCGGCGTGCTGGAGGCGAGCGCCGGCACCGTCCGCTGGCACGGCAAGATCCCCGACGAGCTCCAAGGCGACGCGCGCCGCCGCGCGAAGCTCGCCGTGCAGATGATCTTCCAGGACCCCTTCGCGAGCCTGAACCCGCGCCTCACCGTCGCCGACATCGTCGGCGAGGCGCCGCGCTTCCACGGCCTCGTGAGCGGCACGAAGGACCAAAAGGCCCACGTCGCCGAGGCGCTCAGGCGGGTCGGGCTCGATCCGTCCTACGCCGAGCGCTACCCGCACCAGTTCTCCGGCGGCCAGCGCCAACGCATCGGCATCGCCCGCGCGCTCGCGGTGGACCCCGAGTTCCTGGTCTGCGACGAGGCCATCGCCGCCCTCGACGTCTCGATCCAGGCGCAGGTCTTGAACCTCTTCATGAAGCTCCGGGACGAGCTGGGCCTGACCTACCTCTTCATCAGCCACGACCTCTCGGTCGTCGAGCACATCTCCGACCGCATCGTCATCATGTATCTGGGCCGCGTGGTCGAAACCGCCCCCACCGACGCGCTCTTCCGTGAACCCAACCACCCCTACACGGTGGCGCTGCTCGAAGAGGTGCCCCGGCTCGAGGCGCGGCCGCGCGACTACCAGCCGATCAAGGGCGAGATCCCGTCCCCGATCGACCCGCCCTCGGGCTGCCACTTCCACCCCCGCTGCCCCCACGCCTTTGAGCGCTGCCGCGTCGAGCGGCCGGCCTTGAAGGAGATCGCGCCGGGCCGCTGGTCGGCGTGCCATCTGAACGACGAGGGCTGACGCCGCCGCTTTCGGGCTCGCGACGACGAAAAACGGCGGCCGGAACGCCCGGCCGCCGTTCGATGATCCGCGTCGGGCGCGCGGCGTCAGGCCGCGACGTCGAAGCGATCCGCGTTCATCACCTTGGTCCAGGCCGCGACGAAGTCGTGCACGAACTTCTCGCGGTTGTCGTCCTGGGCGTAGACCTCGGCATAGGCGCGCAGGATCGAGTTCGAGCCGAAGACGAGGTCGACGCGGGTGGCCGTCCACTTCACGTCGCCGCTCTTGCGGTCGCGGATCTCGTAGAGGTTGTTGCCCGCCGGCTTCCACGTGTTCGCCATGTCGGTGAGGTTCACGAAGAAGTCGTTCGTCAGCGCGCCCTCACGGTCGGTCAAGACGCCGTGCTTGGTGCCGCCGTGGTTGGTGCCCATGGCGCGCATGCCGCCCATCAGCGCGGTCATCTCCGGCGCGGTCAGCCCCATGAGCTGGGTGCGGTCCAAGAGCAGTTCCTCCGGGCTCACCACGTAGTCCTGCTTGAGCCAGTTGCGATAACCGTCGGCGATCGGCTCGAGCGGCGCGAACGAGTCCGCGTCCGTCATCTCGGCGGTGGCGTCGCCCCGGCCCGGCTGGAACGGCACGGTGACCGCGACGCCCGCCGCCCGCGCCGCGTCCTCGACGCCGACATTGCCGGCGAGCACGATGACGTCGGCGAGGCTGGCGCCGCTCTCGCGCGCGATCGGCTCGAGCACGCCGAGCACGCGGGCCAACCGCTCGGGCTCGTTGCCTGCCCAGTCCTTCTGCGGTGCCAAGCGGATGCGCGCGCCGTTGGCGCCGCCGCGCAGGTCCGACTGGCGGAAGGTGCGGGCACTGTCCCACGCCGTCGCCACCATCTCGGCGACCGCGAGCCCGCTCGCCCGGATCTTCGCCTTGAGCGCGTCGGTATCGTAGTCGGTCGGGCCGGCCGGCACCGGGTCCTGCCAGATCAGGTCCTCGGCGGGAACCTCGGGGCCGATATAGCGCGCCTTCGGGCCCATGTCGCGATGGGTCAGCTTGAACCACGCCCGCGCGAACGTGTCCGAGAAATAGTCGTGATCCTCGGCGAACTTCTCCATGTAGTGGCGGTAGCTCGGGTCGACCTTCATCGCCATGTCGGCGTCGGTCATGATCGGGTTGTAGCGGATCGACGGGTCCTCGACGTCGACCGGCTTGTCCTCCTCCTTGATATTCACCGGCTCCCACTGCCAGGCGCCGGCCGGGCTCTTCTTCAGTTCCCACTCGTAGCCCAAGAGGAGGTCGAAGTAGCCACCGTCCCACTTGGTCGGGTGGGTCGTCCAGGCGCCCTCGATGCCGCTCGAGACGGTGTCGCGACCCTTGCCCTTACCATTGGGGTTGATCCAGCCGAGTCCCTGCTCGTGCACGTCGGCGGCCTCGGGGTCCGGGCCGAGCGCCGCGGCGTCGCCGTTGCCGTGGCATTTGCCGACGGTGTGACCGCCGGCGGTGAGGGCGGCGGTCTCCTCGTCGTTCATCGCCATGCGGGCGAAGGTCTCGCGCACCTGCGCCGCCGTCTTCACCGGGTCGGGCTCGCCGTTGACGCCCTCGGGGTTGACGTAGATGAGGCCCATCTGGACCGCGGCGAGCGGGTTCTCCATCGACGCGGGGTTCTCGACATCGCCGTAGCGGGCGTCGGAGGGAGCGAGCCACTCCTTCTCCGCCCCCCAATAGATGTCCTTCTCGGGGTGCCAGATGTCCTCGCGGCCGAAGGCGAAGCCGAAGGTCTTAAGGCCCATCGACTCGTAGCCGACGTTGCCGGCCAGGATGATCAGGTCCGCCCAGCTGAGCCTGTTGCCGTACTTCTGCTTGATCGGCCAGAGCAGACGGCGGGCCTTGTCGAGGTTGACGTTGTCGGGCCAGGAGTTGAGCGGGGCGAAGCGCTGGTTGCCGGTCCCACCACCGCCGCGGCCATCGGCGATGCGGTAGGAGCCCGCGGCGTGCCAGGCCATGCGGATCATCAGCCCGCCGTAGTGCCCCCAGTCCGCCGGCCACCAGTCCTGGCTCTCGGTCATCAGCGCGTGCAGGTCGGCCTTGAGCGCGGCGACGTCGAGCTTCTTGACCTCCTCACGGTAGTTGAAGCCCCGGCCCATCGGGTTCGTCTTGGCGTCGTGCTGGTGCAGGATGTCGAGATTGAGGGCGTTGGGCCACCAATCCATCACCGCCGTGCCGACGTGCGTGTTGCCGCCGTGCATGACCGGGCATTTGCCGGTCGTCCCGATGTCGTTTCCGTCCATTGTGTTCTCCGCTGTCGCTGCGCTGGCGCGGTTGCGGGCGCCCGACCCGAGCCGGCGCACCCGCCAGGGCCGGCCCCCGAGGCTTGGGCCACCTGCGCCTCCTCCGCAGTCACCCGCTTAGCAGAGACTCGCGATAATCTGAATTTTCATTTTTGAATATGCCTGATAGGTTTCTCTAATGATCGGCATTTCGATGAAGCACCTCCGCTATTTCGACGCCCTCGCCCGCCACCGTCATTTCGGCCGCGCGTCGGTGGCCTGCGGGGTGTCGCAACCGGCCCTGTCCGTGCAGATCAAGGAGCTGGAGGACACGATCGGCGCGCCGCTGGTCGAACGCGGCGGCCGCCGGGTCGGCCTCACCAGCCTCGGCGAGGCGTTCGAGATCCGTGTACGCGAGATCCTGCGCGCCGTGGACGAGCTCGGCGACCTCGCGCGCGCGGCCCAGGGTCCGCTCACCGGCCGGCTCCGGATCGGCCTCATCCCGACGGTGGCGCCCTACCTCCTGCCGAGCCTGATCAAGGAGCTGGCGCGGCGCCACCCGGGGCTCGACGTGCGCCCGCGCGAGGCGGTGACGCAGAAACTCGTCGACGATCTCGCCGAGGGCCGCCTCGACACCGCGATCGTGGCACTGCCGGTGTCCGAGCCGGCGCTGACCGAAATGCCTCTGCTCGAGGAAGAGTTCGTGCTGGTGCGACCGCTCGCCGACGCCGACGATCCGGTCCCCGACGCCGACATGCTGGGCCGGATGCGGATTTTGTTGCTGGAGGAGGGTCACTGCTTTCGCGAGCAGGCGATCTCCTTTTGCAACATGTCGCGTCTGGATCCGCGCGACCTGGTGGAGGGGAGCTCGCTTTCCACCCTGGTGCAGATGGTGGCGGCGGGCATCGGGCTGACGCTGGTGCCGGAGATGGCGGTCGCCATCGAGACGCGCTCCGCCGCAGTCGCCGTCGCCCGCCTGCCGGCGCCACGGCCCGTGCGGACGATCGGCATGGTGTGGCGTAAGACCAACCCGTTGGCGGACCGTCTCGAGCACGTCGCGGAGGTGTTCCGCGAGGTCAATCGCCCGCCCGTGCAAGCGGTCGGCTCCGGCATGCCCGCGCCGGGTGGCGCGGCCGGCGGGGCGTGAGCCGCGGCGGCGAATGCGTGCCATGCGCTCGGGCTGTTGCCAAACCGCCCGCGACCGGCCTGGTCTCGGCGAACGACAACGGCTTGGGCGGGGCCGCGCCGGGGTGCCCGCGCGGGAGACATCGAGGCGATGCAGGAGGTGCGGCGCGAGCGGACGGTCCCGGCCACCGAATGCATCGCCGCCCTGTTGATGATGGTCGCCGCGGCCTGCTTCGTCGGCATGACCGCGTCGGTGAAGCTGCTCTCCACGGAGCTGTCGACGCCGCAGATCGTCTGGGGCCGCTACGCCTTCCACCTCGTCATCGTCTTGATCCTGCTGCGCGGACGGCTCGACGGGGTGGTGGCGACGGCGCGGCCGCGGGTGCAGTTCGCCCGCTCGCTCTTGATGTTCGCCGCGACCTTGCTGTCCTTTCTGGCACTGCGCTGGCTGCCGCTCGCCGAGGTGGCGGCGATCATGTTCCTGACGCCGGTCATGGTCACCGCGCTGGCGGCTCTCGCCCTCGGCGAGGCGGTGGGCCTGCGGCGCTGGGCGGCCGTCGCCACCGGCTTCGCGGGGGCGCTCGTCATCATCCGCCCCGGCCTCGACGCGATGCACCCGGCCGCGATCGCGGCGGTGCTGTGCGCGGCGTCCTACGCCTGCTATCAGATCACGACCCGCATCGTCGGCGACAGCGCCGCGCCCCGCGTCAGCCTCTTCTACTCCTGCCTGGTCGGCGTCTTGGCCTCGAGCCTGATGCTGCCCTTCGTCTGGCAGGCGCCGGACGCCGCCGGCTGGGCGCTCATGGTGCTGGCGGGCAGCTTCGGGGCGCTCGGTCATCTGGCGATGATCGCCGCCCTCGCCCGCGCCCCGGCCTCACTGGTCACGCCCTTCACCTACACCCAGCTGCTGTGGGCGACGCTCGCGGGCTTCGTCCTCTTCGGCGAGTTGCCGGACATCTATACCTATCTGGGCGCCGGGCTGATCGCGGGCAGCGGGCTCTACGTCATGCACCGTGAGCGCGTGCGCCAACGAGCGGTCGCGACGAGCGGCTCGGGGGGCGGACTCATTCGGCCGCGCGGTCGCCGGCATCGGCCAGACGCTCGCGCTCTTCCGCCGCCCATTCGCGCACCAAGGCATAGGTGACGGCGAGGATCACGGGGCCGAGGAACAGCCCGACGACGCCGGCGTAGAGGGCGCCGCCGATCAGGCCCAGCACGACGAGGACGAAGGGCAGGCGGCTGGAGCGACGCACGAACAGCGGCCGCACGACGTTGTCGACGACGCCGACGGGCGCGATCCCCCAGATGAAGACGAAGATGGCCGCGCCGTAGGCCCCCTCGCTCGCCAGCCAGAGCGCGGCCGGCCACACCACCAGGCCGACGCCCCAGGGGATGGGTGCGACGATGGCGGCGAGCATGCCCAAGAGGAACGGCGCCGGCAGGTCGGCGATCCAAAAGCCAAAGGCGGCGAGCGCGCCTTGGATCAAGGCCGTGCCGATGATGCCGTAGAGCACGCCGATCATCGTGCCGTGGGCCTCGCGCAACAGCCGCTCGGCCCGCGAGCCGGCGACGCGCGCGAACAGCCGGCGCACCTGCTCGGCGACGAAGTCGCCGTCGCGGTAGAGGAAGAAGACGATCAAGAGGCTGAGCCCGAGCTGGAACAGGCCGTTGCCGATGCCGGTCGCCACATCGAGCAGGAAGCTGGAGATGCGACCGGCATAGGGCTCAAGGGTCTCGCCGAGGGTGAAGTCGTCGCTGGCGACCTGTTGCCAGACCGCGCCGACGGTGGTGTCGAGCACGGGCGTGGTGAGGAGCCACGCCGGCGGGTCGGGCGGGTTCGTCAACAGCGCGCGGCCCTGACCGACGACCGTCGGCACGCTGCGCGACAGGCCGAGACCGGCGAGGGCGACCGGCAACAGGAGGCCGATGGCGAGGGCGGCGAGCATCACGGCGGCGGCGATGGTGCGGCGCCCGCCGGTGAAGACCAGGGCCCGCTCGAACGCCGGCCAGGAGGCCAGCGCGATGACGAAGGCCCAAAGGATCGGCACGACGAACGGGCGCAGCACCGCAAAGGCGGCCGATGCCAACAAGAGGACGGCGGCGAACGCGGCGATCTGCTCGGCGCGCCGTTCCGGGATCGCCACCGCCGGCTCCCGGACCCCGGCTCAGAGGATGAACTTGGAAAGATCGCCGGTGTCGACGAGGTCGGCCACCCGCTCGCGCACATAGGCGCCGTCGATCATCACGGTCTCGCCGCCGCGGTCGGACGCGGTGTAGCTGATCTCGTCGACCACCCGCTCCATCACCGTCATCAGCCGGCGCGCGCCGATGTTCTCGACCTGGCTGTTGACCGCGTGGGCGAGCCGGGCGAGCTCGTCGATGCCGTCGTCGGTGAAGTCGAGCTCGACGCCCTCGGTCGCCAACAGCGCCTTGTACTGCTCCACCAAGCTCGCTTCCGGCTCGACCAGGATGCGCTTGAGATCGGCCTGGCCGAGCCCGGCGAGCTCGACCCGGATCGGCAAGCGCCCCTGCAGCTCCGGCAGCATGTCGGCCGGCTTGGCGAGGTGGAAGGCGCCCGAGGCGATGAAGAGCATGTGGTCGGTCTTGACCACGCCGTGCTTGGTCGAGACCTGCGTGCCCTCGATCAAGGGCAGCAGATCGCGCTGCACGCCCTCGCGGCTGACGTCGCCGGAGCGGCCCTCGCGCGCGGTGATCTTGTCGATCTCGTCGACGAAGACGATACCGTTGTTCTCGGCGACCTTGAGGCCTTCCTTGGTGACGGTCTCCTGGTCGAGGAGCTTGTCGCTCTCCTCGGCCAAGAGCACGTCGTAGCTCTCGGACACGGTCATGCGCTTGCGCTTGGTGCGCTGGCCGAAGGCCTTGCCGAAGATGTCGCCGAGATTGACCATGCCCATCTGCGCCCCCGGCATGCCGGGGATCTCGAAGGCTGGCATGCCTTCGCTGCCGGCCTGGATGTCGAGGTCGATCTCCTTTTGGGCGAGCTCGCCGTCGCGTAGCATGCGACGGAACTTCTCGCGCGTTTCCTTGCCGGCGTTGTCGCCGACGAGGGCGGTGATCACCCGTTCCTCGGCGTTGAGCTCGGCCTGGGCGCGGACCTCCTGGCGCATCCGCTCGCGGGTCATCGTGATCGAGACCTCGACCAGGTCGCGCACGATGCTCTCGACGTCGCGGCCGACATAGCCGACCTCGGTGAACTTGGTGGCCTCGACCTTGAGGAAGGGGGCCTGGGCGAGGCGGGCGAGGCGGCGCGAGATCTCGGTCTTGCCGCAGCCGGTCGGTCCGATCATCAAGATGTTCTTGGGTTGGACCTCCTCGCGCAGCGCGTCGTCGAGCTGCTGGCGCCGCCAGCGGTTCCTGAGCGCGATCGCCACCGCGCGCTTCGCCTCGCCCTGGCCGACGATGAAGCGGTCGAGCTCGGAGACGATCTCGCGGGGCGTGAGCGCGGTCATGCCAGCTCCAGCTTCTCGAGGACGACGTTGGCGTTGGTGTAGATGCAGATGTCGGCGGCGATCGCCATGGAGCGGCGGGCGATCGCCTCGGCGTCCATCGCCTCGACGTCCAAGAGGGCGCGGGCGGCGGCGAGCGCGTAGGCACCGCCGGAGCCGATGCCGGCGATGCCGTCCTCGGGCTCGAGCACGTCGCCCACGCCGGTCAAGAGCAGCGTCTCGTCCTGGTCGCAAACGATCATCATCGCCTCGAGCCGACGCAGGAAGCGGTCGGTCCGCCAGTCCTTGGCGAGCTCGACGCAAGCGCGCTTGAGCTGGGCCGGGTGCCGCTCGAGCTTCTCCTCGAGCCGCTCGAGCAGGGTGAAGGCGTCGGCTGTGGCGCCGGCGAAGCCGCAGAGGATGTCGGACCGCAGCCGGCGGACCTTGTTGGCGCCGGCCTTGATGACGGTATTGCCGAAGCTGACCTGACCGTCACCGGCGACGACGACCTGGCTGCCCTTGCGGACGGTGACGATCGTCGTGCCGTGCAGCGCGTCCGCCACGGCGGACGCTGGAGAGAACATAGCCAACGGCGGGCTCCGGGAGCGGCGTGGTCACCGCCGCATTTGGGGCCCGTTCAGGCGAGCGTCAAGCGACGCTCATAGCAGGTCGCGCGCGCGCTCGAAGCGATCGACGGCGGCGGCGAGGGTCCGCAGCGCCAGCAGCAGCCCCTCCATGTCCTTCATACGGAACGCGGTCGCGGTCATCAGCGCGGCGGTGATGAGACCGTTCTCGACGTCCATGTGCACCGCCTCGGGCACGACGTCGACGAAGGGGGCGGCATCAAGCAGGTCCAGATCACGCATCGCGTGCGTCCTCTCGCCGGTGAACGACGGCTGTCCCCCGAAAAGATCCCCGGCGGCCGAAGCCGCGCGGGGAAGGCTGTGGGAGGGAAGCACCGTCTGGCTAACGCCTCGGTTGTTAATACAACCTTGACGCGATGGCAAGACCAAAACCGACGATCCGAAAGTATAAAATTTCCGAAGTTCACCGAATTCAGTCTTCCTTTCATCCAAATTTTAGTTTTGTTTCGCCATGTTGCAGGATTTTCTCAAGTTTTTTGAAAACATTTTACGCAAAGCCGCAGCTACAAAAGGTAAGGCCCGCCACCGGGGCGGGCCTTGGCCGACGCGCACGCGGGCGGCGCGGCTCAGGCCGCGAGCGCCTTTTTCAAGCCGACGTCGACGGCATCCAGGAACTGACTGGTGGTCAGCCAGGGCTGCTCGGGACCGATCAACAGCGCCAGATCCTTCGTCATCTTGCCGCTCTCGACGGTGTCGACGCAGACCTTCTCCACGGTCTCGGCGAACCGGCCGAGTTCCGGCGTGCCATCGATCTTGGCGCGGTACTGCAGGCCACGGGTCCAGGCGAAGATCGAGGCGATCGGGTTGGTCGAGGTCTCCTTGCCCTGCTGGTGCTGGCGGAAATGGCGGGTGACGGTGCCGTGCGCCGCCTCCGCTTCGACCGTTTCGCCGTCGGGCGTCATCAGCACCGAAGTCATCAGACCGAGCGAGCCGAAACCCTGCGCCACGGTGTCCGACTGCACGTCGCCGTCGTAGTTCTTGCACGCCCAGACGAACCCGCCCGACCACTTCATCGCGCAGGCGACCATATCGTCGATCAGGCGGTGCTCGTAGGTCAGCCCCTGGGCCTTGAAGCGATCGGCGAACTCGGCGTCGAACACCTCCTGGAACAGGTCCTTGAAGCGGCCATCGTATTTCTTGAGAATCGTATTCTTCGTCGACAGGTAGACCGGATAGCCGCGCATCAGGCCGTAATTGAAGCTGGCGCGGGCGAAATCACGGATGCTCTCGTCGAGGTTGTACATCCCCATGGCGACACCGCCGCCCGGGAACTTGAACACCTCGAACTCCATCGGCGCCGAGCCGTCGGCCGGGGTGAAGGTCATCGTGAGCGTGCCCGGGCCGGGGACGACGACGTCGGTGGCGCGGTACTGATCGCCGTAGGCATGGCGGCCGATGATCATCGGCCGGGTCCAGCCGGGCACCAGCCGCGGCACGTTCTGGCAGATGATCGGCTCGCGAAAGACGGTGCCGCCCAGAATGTTGCGGATCGTGCCGTTCGGCGAGCGCCACATCTGCTTGAGCCCGAACTCCTCCATGCGCGCCTCGTCGGGCGTGATGGTGGCGCATTTCACCCCGACGTTGTGCTGCTTGATGGCGTTGGCGGCGTCGACGGTGACTTGATCGTCGGTGGCGTCCCGGTTCTCGATCGACAAATCGTAGTACAAGAGCTCGATGTCGAGGTACGGTAGGATCAGCTTATTTTTGATGAAGTCCCAGATGATCCGGGTCATCTCGTCGCCGTCGAGTTCGACGATGGGGTTCTTGACGCTGATCTTCGCCATTGGGGGTCTCCCGTGAGCAGGGCGGGGCCGACGGGGGCTCGCCGGCGGGGTGTCGCTGTCGCGCCTGCTTAGCGAAGCCGCGCCTGCGCCAAAAGGCGACCGAAGTCGCCCCGCTTCAGCCGTCCTCGAAGCGCGCCCACAAGGGATCGTCGAGCCCGCCGACGAAGGCGCGGTGCGCCTCGAGCTCCTGCGCGCTCGGCGCGTGCGGGCGGGGCGCGCGCCGCGGCCGGCTGCGCTTGGCGGCGACGGCGCGCGCCGGCTCGCCCGCGGCGAAGGCGAAGCCCGGCTGCCGGCCGCCCAGGAGGTGGAGATAGACCTCGGCCAAAAGCTCGCAGTCCAAAAGGGCGCCGTGCAGGACCCGCGCCGAACCGTCGACCTCGAAGCGCTTCAAGAGCGCGTCCAGGCTCGCCGGCGCGCCCGGAAAGCGCTTGCGGGCGAGGGCGAGGGTGTCGGTCGCCCGCGCCAAGCCCAGCGGCGGGCGGCCCGCCCGGACGAGCTCGGCGTCGAGAAACTTGATGTCGAACTCGGCGTTGTGGATGACCAGCCCGGCATCGCCGACGAAGCGCAAGAACGCGTCGGCGATCTCGCCGAAGCGCGGCTTGTCGGCGAGGAAGTCGTCGCCGAGGCCGTGCACCGCGAAGGCCTCCGCCGGCATCGCGCGCTCGGGGTTGAGGTACTGGTGGTAGGTGCGACCCGTCGGCACGTGGTTCACCAGCTCGACGCAGCCGATCTCGACGATGCGGTCGCCCGCCTCGGGCGCCAAACCGGTGGTCTCGGTGTCGAGCACGATCTCACGCAGCATCACCGCCTCTCCTGGTCCCGGGCTTCGACGATGCGGACCACCGCGCGCACGTCGGCGAGCGCCACCGCCCGGCCGAGGCCGGTGCGGACGACGAAATCGGCGCGCCGGCGCTTCTCGCGGTCCGGCATCTGCTTGGCCAGGATGGCGTCGAGCCGGGCCCGCGTCATCCCCGGCCGGGCAAGCGCCCGCACCGCCTGGAGGTGGCGGGACGCACTCGCGACCACGGTGAGATCGCAGCGCCGGCTGCCGCCACCCTCGAACAGCAGCGGGATGTCCAAGAGCGCGGCGCGCTCGCCGCGACGTCGGGCGTGGGCCAAAAAGCGCTCCTCGGCGCGGCGCACGCGCGGGTGCACGACGGCCTCGAGCCGCTTCAGCGCCGCCGGGTCGCCGAACACGGCCCGGCCGAGCTCGGCGCGGTCGATCCCGCTCGCGGGGCTGGCGACGTCGGGAAAGGCGGCGAGCACCGCCGCCACCGCCTCACCGCCCGGTCGCATCAGGTCGTGCACGGCGAGATCGGCGTCGAAGACCGGCCAGCCGAAGGCGCGGAACATGCCGGCCGTCGTCGACTTGCCCATGGCGATCGAGCCGGTGAGGCCGACCACGACCATCGCGGCGTTGTTCTCAACCGTCCCAGAGGACGCCCTGGGCCCGCAATGCCGCCAGCACCGCCAGCAGCGGCAGCCCCTGCGCCGCGAAGGCGTCGCCGCGGATGTTCGCGAGCAGGTGCGCGCCCAGCCCTTCGAGCTGGTAGCCACCGACGCAGCCGAGTACGTCGTCGCCGGTGACGGCGACGTAGCGACGGATGGCGTCCGGCGAGAGCGCGCGCACCGTCACCCTCGGGCTGGCGACGTGGTGCCAGACCCGGCTGCCGCCGCGAAAGAGCACGGCGGCGGTGTGCAGCGTGTGGGTGGTGCCGGCGAGGCGGGCGAGCTGGGCTTCGAGCGCCGTGGTGTCCTCCGGCTTGTCGGGCCAGGCACCATCGGCGGTCTCGAGCAGCTGGTCGCCGGCGAGGACGATCTCGTCGCGCGCCGCCCCCAGCGCCACGCGCTCGCCCTTGAGCGAGGCCAGCGCCACCGCCGCCTCGTCGCCGCCGACGCCGTCGGCCTTGAGGCCTTCGCGGACCAACGCCTCGTCGACCGGGCTCGTGCGCACCGCGAAGACGAGGCCGGCCGCCTCCAACAGCCGGCGCCGTGCCGGGCTCGCCGAGGCCAGGACCAGGCGCAGCTCGGGTCGTTGCAGCTCGATCATGCAGCCTTCCTCAACCATCGAGCGACACTTGCGTCGGCTCCTCGCCGCGCCCATCTCATGGCCGTGACCGAGGCGTCCGGCGCCGTCGCGGGCCGGACGCGGAACCCAACGCCTCGCGCGCCGTTGACGGGCGGAGGCATCGGAGGTGCCATGCAGACCGATCCACGGAACACCCACCACCCCCACGGCGACGACCGTCTGTTCGTCTGGCCCGCGGCCGACGCCTACGTGAAGCCGGTGGACCAGGAAGGCAAGCGCGTCTACGCCATCCACCAAGCCGACGGCCAGCAGGTGGCGGTGGCGGAGACCCGAGAGATGGCCTTCGCCTTCCTCGGCCAGCAGAACGTCGAGGCCGCCGACGCGCATTGACGTGGCGCGCACCGAGCCGGTGCGTTTCGGCGCCGCCGGGCGTGGGGGAGCGCAACGGCATTGATCGCGATGCGCGTCAGCGCCGTCTCCCACCTCAGCCCGAGCGCCGCCAGCCAACCGAGAGCGGCGATCGAGGCCGAGGGCAGCGGCGCGCGCCGCGGCGTGATCGCCCGCGCCGACACCCGTGCGCGCTGGTGCGTTCGGTGCGTCCGTAACCAACCGTCGAAGCTTCACGGTAGCGGCACCGATCCCGGCTCACGCTGCCAGGTCGGGCGCGATGCGGCGTAAATACCAGCGCACCGTGATCGCTTGGTCGCGGCGGTCGAAGGGCCGGCTGCGCAAGCCGCCGGCCCAGACCACCTCGCGGCCGTCGACGCTTGGGCGCGGCAGCCGCTCCACCCGCCATTCGAACAGCGTGTCGACCTCGTCGACGGCGCGAAAGCCGCGGCGCACCCGCCCCAGCTCGCGGAGCGCCGCTCGCGGCGGTGTCACCCCGATCTCCTCGCGGACCTCACGCACGGCCGCGTCGCGGGCGCTCTCACCGCGCTTGATCCCGCCACCCACGAAGTCGAGGCGCGGGCGGTAGGAATGCCGCACCACGAGGACGTCGTCGGGGGCGCGGATCGCGACGAAGGCACCGCCGAGCTTGCAGCCGCGCCACACCCGCCAGCGCTGATCGAGCGGAAACGCGATCGTCAGCACCACCCGCCAGAATATCGCCGCCAGCGCCGGCCGGGCGCGCGCGCTCCCCATCACCGCTCGATGCGGGTGTATTTCGCCCCCTCGACGCTCGCGCCCGCCAAAAGACCGTTTTGGCCGAAGACGATGGCGATGATCGGGCGGTTCGCGACGTCGGTGCTGGTGTTGATGTCGAAACCCTCCCGCAGCAGCGTGACCTCGGTGCCGGCACCGGCTCGCCAGCCCGCGGCCGCGCGGAACTCGGCGAGCGCTTCGGGCGTCATGAACAACAGCGCCTGACTGAAGGTCTCGACCCCCGCCAGCAGTCCGAGGGAACCCGCAGCGAGGCTGTAATAAGCGACCGTCTCGCCGTCGACGCGCAGGACGCCTTCGCCGTACTGACCGCCGAGGATGAAGCCGCCCTTCGTCATCCGCGGCATCACGAGCACGCCGGCGGCCTCGTCGAGCAGCTCGGCGGTACCGGGGCCGAGCTGGCGCAGGTCCGTCAACGCCGCGTCCACGCGCGCGTCGATCACCGCGGCGTCAGCAGCCTGCGCGCCGCCGGCGGCGACGCCCGCCGCGAACCAAAGCGCGACCGCCAACATCGTCGCCGCGACGATCCGCATGCCGTCCTCCTCCCATTAACCGCCACCACCGCGGCGGTCGGGCCAGCTCAGCTGTTCATCGATTCCCAGAAGTCGGCGTTGTTTTTGGAGTGCTTCATCTTGTCGAGCAGGAACTCCATCGCGTCGGCGACGCCCATCGGGCTGAGGATCCGGCGCAGCACCCACATCCGCGACAGCGTCGCCCGATCGACCAGCAGCTCCTCCTTGCGGGTGCCGGACTTGTTGATGTCGATCGAGGGGTAGGTCCGCTTGTCGGCGAGGCGGCGGTCGAGAACGATCTCGGCGTTGCCGGTGCCCTTGAACTCCTCGAAGATGACCTCGTCCATGCGCGAGCCGGTATCGATCAGCGCCGTCGCGACGATCGTCAAGGAGCCGCCGTCTTCGATGTTGCGGGCGGCACCGAAGAAGCGCTTGGGTCGCTGCAGCGCGTTGGCGTCGACGCCACCGGTGAGGACCTTGCCCGAGCTCGGCACCACCGTGTTGTAGGCGCGTGCGAGCCGGGTGATCGAATCGAGCAGGATGACCACGTCCTTGCCGTGCTCGACGAGACGCTTGGCCTTTTCGCTGACCATCTCGGCGACCTGGACGTGCCGCGTGGCCGGCTCGTCGAAGGTCGAGGAGACCACCTCGCCGTTCACCGTACGCTGCATGTCGGTCACCTCCTCGGGCCGCTCGTCGATGAGCAGCACGATGAGGTAGATCTCGGGGTGGTTGGAGGTGATCGCGTGCGCGATGTGCTGCATCAGCACCGTCTTGCCGGTGCGCGGCTGCGCCACGATCAGCGCCCGCTGACCCTTGCCCAACGGCGCCACGATCTCGATGACCCGGGTCGAGTAGTCTTTTTGGCCCTCGACCTCGAGGTCGAGCTTCTGGGTCGGGTAGTAGGGCGTCAGGTTGTCGAAATGGACCCGGTGCCGCGCCGTCTCGGGGCGGTCGAAGTTGATACTGTCGACCTTGAGAAGCGCGAAGTACCGCTCGCCCTCCTTGGGCGCGCGCACCTGGCCGGTGACGACGTCGCCGGAGCGCAGCCCGAAGCGACGGATCTGGCTCGGCGAGACGTAGATGTCGTCGGGGCCGGCGACGTAGTTGACCTCGGGCGTCCTGAGAAAGCCGAAGCCGTCCTGCAGGATTTCCAGCACGCCCTCGCCGTGGATGGGCACGCCCGTCTGTGCCAGCTTCTTGAGCGTGGCAAAGATCAGGTCGGACTTCTTGAGCGTGCTGGCCTGCTCGATGCCGATCTCCTCGGCGTAGCGCAGCAGCTCGTCGGGGGGGCGGCGCTTGAGGTCGGTGAGACTCATCGAGCCCGGCATGTCGGCCGGCGGCGGGGTCTCCGCTTCGCCGTCCGTGTCGTTCTCGATGTCGAAGATCTCGTCCGATGCGTTCTCGGAGCCGGCGCGATCCGACCGCGACCGAGAACGGCGCCTGCGCGTCGTCGGTTGGGTAGCCAGGGGAGGGACTTCTCGAAGAAGGATGTACGCTTGAACGCCCTTCGCATACGGAAATCCCCGGCGCCTGTCAAACCCGCGCGGCGCGCGGGCCGCGCCGCCGGGCGCCCGGGGGCGTCAGAACGGCTTGAAGGTGGCCAGGATGACGATGACGATGAACAGCACCGTCGGGATTTCGTTCAGGATCCGGTAGGTGCGCTCCGAGCGCGGCCGCTCGTCTCGGGCAAATTTCTTGAGGTCCGCCGCCAACAGGCCGTGAAAGCCGGCGAGGCCCAAGAGCAGCAAGAGCTTCACGTGCAGCCAGCCGGACGTCCAATGGTAGCCGACCGTCGTCGCCACCAGGCCGAAGGCGAAGGTCCACAGCATCGCCGGCGTGCCGATCGCCTTCATCAGCCGGCGTTCCATAGCCTTGAAGGTCTCCGAGGCGTCGGAGCCCACCGGCACCGCCGAGTGGTAGACGTAGAGCCGCGGCAAATACCAAAGCGCCGCCAGCCAGGCGGCGAAGCCCAAGATGTGCAGGGCGCGGCTCCACAACAGCCAGTCGGTCATCATCGACGCGGTTCCCTCAAACGCCTGACGAGTTGGGCGACGTGCGCCGGGTCGGTCTGCGGCACGACGCCGTGGCCCAGGTTGAAGATGTGCGGCCGGCCGGCGACGTCGGCGCGGATGCGGTCGACCGCCGCATCGAGCGCCGCGCCGCCGGCGACCAGGAGCACGGGATCGAGATTGCCCGAGAGCGTCGGCCGCGCCGGCAGGGTGCGGGCCGCCCAGTCCAGCGGCACGGCGGTGTCCAGCGCCATGCCGTCGCAGCCGACCTCGGCCGCGACGGCGGGGTATTGCACCCCGGCGCCGCGCGCAAAGACGATGACCGGGACGTCCGGATGGCGGGCCTTGATGCCGGCGGTGATCCGCCGCAGCGGCTCGAGCGACCAGCGCCTGAAGCCGTCGGGCGCCAGCACCCCGGCCCAGCTGTCGAACAGCTTCACCGCCTCGGCGCCGGCCTCGATCTGACGGCAGAGATAGGCGATCAACGCCTGCTCGAGGACCTGGATCAGCCGGGCGAAGCGCTCGGGCTCGCGCGCCGCCATCAGCCGGGTCTTGAGGTATTCCTTCGAGCCCTGGCCGTCGACCATATAGCAGGCGAGCGTCCAAGGCGCGCCGGCGAAGCCGATCAGCGCCACCTCGGCGGGCAGCGCCGCCTTCACCCTCTCGAGGGTGGCGTACACCGGCGCCAGATGGTCGTGGATCGCCGCCGCCGCCATGGCGTCGAGCTCGGCGTCGGGGGGGTCGCCGAGCGGCGTCAGCTTAGGCCCCTCGTTCTCGACGAAGGTCAGCGGGCGACCCAGCGCGTGCGGAACCACGAGGATGTCCGAGAACAGGATCGCCGCATCGAAGCCGAAGCGGCGGATCGGTTGCAGGGTCACCTCGCAGGCGAGTGCGGGGTTGTAGCACAGATCGAGAAAGCTGCCCGCGCCGGCGCGGACCGCGCGGTACTCCGGCAGATAGCGACCGGCCTGACGCATCAGCCATACCGGCGGCGGATCGATCGCTTCGCCTCTGAGGGCGGCCAAGAGCGGCTTCATCGCCATCCTTCCCTTTCGTCCCCGGTTCCGCCGATCCGTCTCCCCTCTCTTTTCAATGAAGAGAAAAGGTGGAGGTAGGTGGTAGGCACATGCGATCGCGAGGATAAGCCCGCATCCACAATCCCTCACCGCTGTCCCGTCCGTCCGGGAAAACCCGGACCCGCTGGGGACGGCCATCGGTACGACGCCGGGATGCGCGCGGCCAGGGCCGTCTTCGAGCGCGGGCGTAAAACGGGGATGCGGTGGATGGAAGCCGCGACCTTCGGCGGACAACACCCGTCGTGCAGAGGCGGTGGATCACGCGTACACAGGTGAGCGGGATTGTGCGCAAACGCGTCCCCGTCCCCAACCGCCGCACGGCGGCGGCGCCGGGGCCGAGTTGTCCCCCCTTTCCCTCGGCGACGTTCGGGCGGTTGTCCATGCGGCTGCATCTGCACCTCATCTCCGATTCCACCGGTGAGACCGTCACCACGGTGACCCGGGCCGCGATCTCCCAGTTCGACACGGTCACGCCGATCGAACACGTCTGGTTCTTCATCCGCACCGAGCCGCAGCTCCAGCGCGTCTTCAACTTCATCGACGCGCTGCCCGGCATCGTCGTCTTCACCTTGGTGGAACCGGGCCTGCGGGATCAGCTCATGGCGCACTGCGCACAGCGGGGCGTGCCCTGTGTGCCCGTCCTCGACGGCCTGATCGACACCGTGAGCCAGGCGGTCGGCCACGAGGCCAAGGCCCGCGCCGGCCGCCAGTACGTCCTCGACGACGACTATTTCTCGCGCATCGAGGCGATGAACTTCGTCATGCGTCACGACGACGGCCAGCAGCCCGAAAAGATCTACGACGCCGATGTCATCGTTCTCGGCGTCTCGCGCACCAGCAAGACCCCGACCTGCATGTACCTGGCCAATCGCGGTATCAAGGCGGCGAACATCCCACTGGTCCCGGAACGGCCGCCGCTCGTCGACTTCTCCAAGCTGAAGGCCAACCTGGTGGTGGGGCTGACGCTGCAGGCCGATCTTCTGGTCGAGATCCGGCGTAACCGCCAGCGCATGCTCGGCCTCGACGACGCCAAGCTCCGCGCCAGCGCCCGCCACGGTGGCGACTACGCCGAGCTCGACCGCGTGCGCGAGGAGCTCCGGTTCGCGCGTAGGTTGTTCGCACGTCACGGATGGCCCACCATCGACGTCACGCGTCGGTCGGTGGAAGAGACCGCCGCCGCCATCTACAAGCTCTATCAGGAGCGCGTGAATCCCGACCTGCGCACCGTGCTGGCCGGGGGCGAGCAGGACGACGGCGACGACTGACGATGCGAACGTTTTCGACCTTGGGTTTCACGCGCCGGCAGCGGCGGCGGCAGGCGGTGATGCGTGTCGTGCGCTGGTTCCTGGTGCTCGGCGGTGTCGGGGTCGCCGGCTTCGTCGCCTACGAGAGCGGCCGGGCGCAGAACCAGGCCGAGCTCGACCGCCTCGGCGACCAAGTGGCCGCTCTCGAGGGGGAGATCATCGACGCCCGCGAGGAGGCGCTCACGGCGAGCGAGCGCGAGCGGGCGGCGCGCGAGCGGGCGCACGCCATCGCCGAGCGCTACCAGCGCGACGTCCCGACCGGCGAGCGCCGTGAGCTGTTGACCTTGATCGACCGGCGCCTCGAGGGCGGCATGCCGGCCGAGCGGCTGCGCTTCGTCCTCGCCGAGGTGCAGGCGCGTGAGGCGTGCGCCGAGGCGGTCGAAACCAAGCGCTTTTTGTTGACGACGCCGGTGGCCGTCGGCCGCGACAACACCGTCGCCTTCGGTGACGGCCGCATCACCGTCACCGGGCAGGGTGCGGCGGCGCGCGACGACGACGGTCGAGCGGAGGCGTGGTTCGACGCCGCCGAGCCGGTCTCGATCCGGTTCTTGAAGCTCGACGGCGCGGTGAGCCTCGCCGAAGGCACGCTGCCGCTGACGCACCGCCTGGTCGACGGCGACCGCGAATGGCGCTTTCAGGTGCGGCCCCACGCCGAGCGCGGCTTCGTCGAGGTCACGGCGCAGACCTGCGCCTTCCCCTGAGCCGCGCCCCGCTCACCGCAGCGCACGCCGGCGCGAGCCGGTTCCGCACGATCTCGAGCGGGCGCTGAAGACGGTGATCCTGGCGCGCACGGGACGTGCACCGGCCTTCGAGCGCACCGCGGTTCGCGACGCACCACGACCGCGTCCGCGCCGGGCTCCAAGACGCGCTCGCCCGCGCCGTCGCCCAACTCCCGCTCCGAAAGGAGCCGGTCGTGGCCGAGTTGATGCCGCGTCGGCCGGCGCCGAGGTCGCCCGCGCGGCTTGGGCCTGAGACGGCGGGCTCAAGCCGCGGCGCGGGCCCGCCGCCGCTCGCGCCAAGCGTTGTAGCGCACGAGTCCGGGCGCCAGCACGCGCTCGTACAGCACTTCGGCGAAGGGACGGAGCCCCGGCGTGCGGGCGACGCGCGCGAACGCACGGTAACGCGGCAGGCGCTCCCAGAGGCGGGCGAAGGCCTCGACCCCGCCGACCAGGCTGCCGTCGGCCTCAACGGCGTAGAGCCGGCGCTTGGCGCCCTCGCCGTCGATGCCCCAGCGCTCGAGCGCGCGCGGCTCGGCGCTGATGTCGACCCAGTCCAGCGGCGCCTCGCTCTTGGCCGCGAGCGCGCGGTAGTGACGGACCTCGGCGCCGCAGATCGGGCACGCGCCGTTGTAGTAGACGGTGAGACGCTCGCGCATCAGGACCTCGCCGTGCGGGAGAAGACGTGCGGCTCGAGCAGGCGCGCCATCACCGCGCGGCGCACCGGCCCCCAGGCGCTCACCGCCTGCAGCCCGACGCCGCTCAACAGCCGCAACGCCAGCTCCGGGCGCTGCACCGAGCGGTTGAGCGCGTCGACGAACCAGAAGACGAGGCGGGTCTCGGCGAGACGCTCGCGCTCGTAGCGGCAGAGCCGCTCGGCCTTGGCGAAGCCCGGCCCGGCGGCGAGCTCGGCCAAGGCGGCGGCGTCGCGCAGGCTGAGGTTGAAGCCCTGAGCACCCAGGGGCGAGACGGCGTGGGCCGCTTCGCCGAGGATGAGCGCGCCCGGCCCCGCCAGCCGTTCCGCCAAAAGGCCGATCACCGGCACCGCGGCACGGCCCTCGACCTCGTCCATTCGGCCATGGTGGCCGCGATCCTCGGCCATGCAGGCGTCGAGGAAGGCGGCGTCGTCGAGCCCGGCGAGCCGCTCGCCCGCCGCATTCGGCTCGAGCCAGACCAAGCTCACATGCGCGGGCCCCGCCGGCACGGTGGTGAAGGGGCCGCCCGGCTTGTGGACCTCGGTGGAGACGTTGTCGTGGCCGCCGGTGATGGCGAGCTTGGCGGTGTTGGCGATCTGGCCGTAGTCGTGGCGGCGGGCGTCGATCTTGAGGGCCGAGCGCACCCGGGAGGCCTTGCCGTCGGCGCCGATCAGGAGCGTCGCGTCGAGCTGGCGGCCGTCGTCGAGGCCAAGCCGCCAATTGCCCCGGCGGCGGTCCACCTCGGCGAGCCGGGCGGGAAGGGTGACGACCTCGGCGGCCGCCGCGGCCGCACGCAGGGCCTCGACCAGCGCCGCGTTCGGCACGTTCCAGGCGAAGGCGTCGAGGTCGAGCTCGTCGGCGAGGAAGAGCACCTCCTCGTCGCCGTCGCCGCGGTTGACGATGCGCAGGCCCCGCAGCGGCGCGTCCTCGGCGGCCGCGGGCCAGGCCCCGAGCTCCCGCAGGAACTCCGCCTGGGGGGCCATCACGGCGGTGGTCCGGCCCGCCGGCGGCAGGGCATCGGCGGTGGGATCGACCAGCGCCGTGGCGCGGCCGGCGCGGGCGAGGGCGAGGGCGGCGGAGAGCCCGGCGGGTCCCCCGCCGACGACCACGGCTTCGAAGCTGAGCGTCTGCATGGGCGCGATGTAAGGCGCTGCGCCGCTGCCGGCCAGGGGTGCGGGCGCGTCGCAGCTTGGACGCCCGATGTCGCGCTTGCGCGAGAGCGGCAGCTTGCCGCCGCGTAGGTTCGCCGCGGTTTTCCGGCCTTTGTGCGGTGTGGAGGGGGCATGGGCGACATCGCGGCGGCGACACGCCTCGACGGCGGCTTCGTCGAGGGCTTGATGGCGGTGGACGCGCCGATCGGGCGCGCCCGCGGCTTGCCCAACGCCGCCTACACCGACACCGACTTCGCCGCGTTCGAAGAGCGCCGGCTGTGGCGGCGCGGCTGGGCCTGCGTCGGCTTCGCGAGCGACGTGCCCGCGCCCGGCGACGCCCGCCCGGTCGAGCTCGGCGGTGCGCCGCTCTTGCTGTTGCGCGCCAAGGACGGCGGCGTGCGCGTCTTCCACAACGTCTGCCGTCACCGCGGCATGAAGCTGGCGACGGCGCCCACCCGCTTCGCCAACGTCATCCGCTGCCCCTATCACTCCTGGTGCTACGACCACGGCGGCAAGCTGATGATCGCGCCCCATGTCGGCGGGCCGGGCTGCAACGTCCATCCCGACATCGACAAGAGCGCGCTCGCCCTGGTCCCGGTGCGCAGCGCGGTCTGGTGGGACTTCGTCTTCGTCGATCTCGACGGCGAGGCGCCCGCCTTCGCGGACTGGATCGACCCGCTGGCCCGCCGCTGGGCCGGCTTCGACCTCGCCCGCCTGCGCGCGCCGGCGCCGGAAGAGGGCGCCTTCACCCTCGAGCTCGCGGCCAACTGGAAGCTCGCGGTCGAGAACTACGTCGAGGCCTACCACCTGCCGTGGGTGCATCCGGGCCTCAACAGCTATTCGCGGCTCGAGGACCACAACAACATCGTCGAGGCGGGCGCGTTCTCGGGCCAGCTCACCCGCGCCTACCAGCCCACGCTCGACGCGGCCGGCCGGCGCTTTCCAGGCTTTGCGGGCCTCGACGACTTCTGGGCGACCGGCGCGGAGTACGTCGCCCTCTATCCGAACCTGCTCATGGGCCTGCACCGCGATCAGGGCTTCGCCATCCTGGTCGAGCCGCGTGGCGTGGCGCGCACCGCCGAGCACGTCCGGCTCTACTACCTCGAGGACGCCGCGACGGACGCCGCCCTCGGCGAGCTGCGCCGGCGCTCGCGGGAGCTCTGGCGCGAGGTCTTCGAGGAGGACGTCGCCGTCGTCGAGGGCATGCAGGCCGGCCGCGCCTCGCCCGCCTTCGACGGCGGGCGGTTCTCGCCGGCGATGGACCCGCCGACCCACGCCTTCCACCGTTGGGTCGCCGGCCGGTTGCTGGCGCCGTGAGCGCCGCCATGGAGCTCGCGGGCGCGGCCCCGGGCGAGGCCGAGCTCGCAGAGCTCTACGCCGACGAGGCGGCGCGCGAGCAGGGTCGTGGGCGGGACGAGGCTGCCGCCTTCTGGTGGACGCAGGCGCTGGTGATGGCGCTGGTCGCGGGCGCGGGCGAGATCCGGCTCACCGCCGAGCACCACCTTCGCGCGGGGCGCCGCATCGACTAGGCTTTCCCCCTGGCGATCAGGGGAGACGACGATGGCGGTCCAGCGCTTCAACCTGAACGATCCGCAGGGCGGGCTCGCCCGCACGCTGGCCGACGGCCTCGACACCCAGCTCTTCTGGGGCAAGCACGCGATGCTGTCGGTGCTGACCTGCGCGCCCAACGCCGCCGGCGACGAGCACCACCACGAAGAGGAGCAGTGGGCGGTGGTGATCGAGGGCGGCGGCGTGCTGCTGGTCGGCCAGGAGGAGCTCGACGTCGGCCCCGGCGACGTCTGCCACATCCCTTGCGGCATGCCCCACAACTTCATCGCCGGGCCCGCGGGCGCGCGCATCCTCGACATCTTCAGCCCGCCACGCGGGGCCTACACGCGGCCGGGCGGGCGCGGCTTCGCCGCTACGGGCTGAGCCCCTGCCTCAACCCCTCGTCAACATCCGAGGCTTGGCGTCGCCCTCCATCCGAGTTTCGTCTCCATCTCCGACCGAGGTGCCTTGTGCCCCTTGGATGTCGGCGACGCCGTCGGCTGGCGCATGCCGCTCGGGCCCTCGACAGTCACCAGGACAGGCGTGTCCTACCTGGGCGGCACCCGGCGGCGGTTGCCGCAATGACGCCGGCGCTCGGCGCGGCTCGCCGCGCGCGCTGGGCGCGCACCGCCGCCCGGCGCGCGTCGCGAGCGGTCGGCGCAACGCCCGGGCGATGGCCGCCACATCGCCGCGCCGGGCAACAGCTCGGCGGCGAAGGCCAAGGCTGCGGCGCCGATCAAGGTGACCGCGAGCGCGAGGCGCGCGAACGGCAAGCGAGGGTACGGCATCGGGGCTCTGCCACCCGAGATCGCTCGGCGCATGGTCGGTGGATCCCGGGCAGAAGAGCCGGAGTAAAGTTTCAGCTTGAACGAGTGCAGCGAACCGGCGTTGTGCCCGTCGCCGCGTATCATCGCTGTGTCACAATCTGCGCGTAAGCGGCAGCGGAAGTACCAGAGGAGGACCTTGATGACCAAGCGCCTGCTCGCGTCGCTTGCCGGCGTGGCCTTCGCCTTGGGCGCGCCGAGCGCTTTCGCCCAGTCGGGCACGCTCGTGCTCTACACCAGCCAGCCCAACGCCGACGCCCAGGCGACGGTCGACGCCTTTCAAGCGGCGCACCCCGATGTCGAGGTGGAGTGGGTGCGCGACGGCACCACCAAGATGATGGCGAAGCTGCGCGCCGAGTTCGCCGCCGGTGACCCGCAACCCGATGTGCTGTTGATCGCCGACACCGTGACGATGGAGGGCCTCGCCCAGGAAGGCCGGCTCATGGCCTATCCCGAGGCACCCACCGAGGCCTACGACGCGGCGCTCCACGACGCCGAGGGCCACTACTTTTCGACCAAGCTGATCACCACCGGCATCGTCTACAACGACGCCGCGCCGACGCCGCCGACCTCGTGGCACGACCTCACCGCCGACGCGGCCGAGAACCAAGTGGCGATGCCGAGCCCGCTGACCTCGGGCGCCGCGGCCATCCATATGGAGACGGTGGTCTCGCACCCGGACTTCGGTTGGGACTACTACGAGGCGCTGGCGGCGAACGGCATCCAGCCGCAGGGCGGCAACGGCGGCGTCTTCCGCACGGTCGCCTCGGGCGAGAAGCTCTACGGCGTCGTCGTCGACTTCCTGCCGATCCGCGAGGCGCAGAACGGCTCGCCCGTCGATTTCGTCTTCCCCACCGAGGGGGTGTCGGCGGTGACCGAGCCGGTGGCGATCCTCTCCACCGCCCGCAATCCCGAGGCGGCCGAGGCCTTCGTCGACTTTCTCCTCTCCCGCGAGGGTCAAGAGCTCGCGGCGTCCCAGGGCTATCTGCCGGCGCATCCCGAGGTGAGCCCGCCCACGGGCTTCCCGCCGCGCGACGAGATCGCGCTCATGCCCTTCGACGCCGGCGAGGCGCTCGCCGACGACCAGGCCAACAAGCAGCGCTTCGTCGAGATCTTCGGCCAGTAGGCCGTTGACCGTCGTCCGCCGGCCGGGGGGCGAGGGCCTCGCCCTCGCCCTCCTGGCGAGCGTCGTCCTCGTCCTCGCGCTCTGGCCGATGCTCCGCCTCGCGCAGGAGGCGATCTTTCCGGGCGGCGCGCTCGACCCGGCAGTCGCCCGCGAGGTGCTGACCGCGCGCAGCACCTGGAACGCCACCTTCAACTCGCTCGACGCGGCGCTCTTCTCCGCGCTCCTGTCGTTGGTGATGGGCACGGCCTTCGCGCTCCTGGTCGGTGCCACCGACGCGCGCGGGCGCACGTTGCTCGTCTTCGGCTTCGTGCTGCCGCTGTTGATCCCGCCGCCGATCACCGCACTCGCCTGGACCCAGCTCTTCGGTCCCGGCAGCGCGCTCTTGAACGCGCTCGGCATCGCGCCGGCGCCGGGCAGCCCCAATCCGATCTACTCGCGCGCGGGCATCATCCTGCTCTTGGGCATCCAGCACGCGCCCTTGGTCTTCCTCACCGTGCGCGCCGGCCTTAGCCAGCTGCCGGGCGAGCTGGTCGAGAGCGCCTACGTCATGGGGGCGAGCGGCCGCCAGGCGCTCGCTTACGTCGTGCTGCCGCTGCTGGCGCCGGCGCTGATCGCCGGCACGGCGCTCGCCTTCGTCTCCGCCATCGGCAATTTCGGGATCGCCGCCTTTCTCGGCATCCCGGCCGCGCACACGCTGTTGCCGGTCCTGATCTACCAGCGGCTCGCCAGCTTCGGCCCCCAGGTCGTCGCCGAGGTCGCGGTGCTCTCGGTGCTCATCGGCGTCATCGCCGCAGCCGGGGTCCTCGTGCAGACATGGCTTTTGCGCCACCGCGACGTCGCCAGCCTCGAGGGGTCGGCGCGGGCCTATCGGGTGGCGCTCGGCCGCTGGCGGCCGTGGCTCGAAGCTCTGGCGTGGGCGCTGATCGCGCTGCTCCTGATCGCGCCCTTGCTGGCGCTGGTGGCGACCTCGCTGGTGCCGGCTTACGGCGTACGCCTGACCCCGGCGACGGTGACGCTCGAGAACTACGTCGAGGTCTTGATCCGCCAGGACGTGACGCGCCGCGCCTTCGCCAACTCGACGCTTTTGGCCGGCGGCGCCGCGGTCGTCTTGATGACCATGGCACTGCCGCTCGGCTACTTCATCGTCTGGCGCGCGAGCCGCTTCGCTCGCGCGCTGCGCCCGATCATCGAGCTGCCCTACGCGCTGCCGGGCGTCGTCCTCGGCGTCGCCTGCATCCTCATCTTCCTGCGCCCGCTGCCGGTGGTGGGCGTCTCGCTCTACGGCACGCTGTGGATCATCTTCGCGGCCTATCTGGCGCGCTTCTTGACGCTCGCGCTGACGCCGGTGCTCGCCGGCTATCAGCAGATCGACCGCGCGCTGGACGAGGCGGCGCAGCTGGACGGCGCCGGCCTCCTGCAGCGGCTGGTGCGCGTCGTCGGCCCGCTCCTGCTGGCGCCCGCCGCTGCCGGGGCGCTTTTGGTCTTCATGACCGCCTACAACGAGCTCACCGTCTCGGCGCTGCTCTGGTCGTCGGGGAGCGAGACCCTGGGCGTCGTCGTCTTCAACCTCGAGGACGGCGGCTACACCGTGCTGGCCTCGGCGGTGGCGGTGCTGTGCCTTCTGGCCGTGCTCGCCATCGTCGGCGTCCTGCAGTTCCTCGATCACCGCTACCGGCTGGGGCTGCTGCCCTGGAGTGCGTAAGGCGGGGCGAACGCGGCCTCGGCGACGGCGGTCCGGGCGGTGCGGACCTCGGCCAGGAGCGCAAGATGGTCCCGCGGCACCGCGCGGCTCGAGCGCGGTCCGAAGCCGAGCCCGGCGGCGAGCGCGTAGCGGCTCGACCACATTTAGACCGCGCGCCCGGCGCGGCGCAGGAGAAACGTCAAGCGGCGCATCGGCAGGCGCGTCCAGCTCCGGCTCCGGCGTCGTTCCGGTACCCGCTGGACCTACGCCGAGCCGCGGTCGCGGCGACCGTCGCGCGATGGCCCTCGCCACAAGGCGTCGGCGGCGATGCGGCGGCGATCGAACGCCGTTCGGCCGATCGCGCCACCCGCCGGCGCTTTTCGCCATCCTCTTAAAGGCCTACAACCGCGCCCGGAAGCAACGCATCGAGGCGAAGATGGCGCGGGAACTCTTCGGCACGGACGGTATTCGCGGCACGGCCAACCGGCACCCGATGACCTGCGAGGTCGCGTTGAAGTTGGGCTACGCGGCCGGTGCGCTGTTCACCCGCGGCAAGCACCGCAACCGCGTCGTCATCGGCAAGGACACCCGGCGCTCGGGCTACATGCTGGAGCCGGCCCTGACCGCCGGCTTCGTCGCCGCCGGCATGGACGTCACGCTCTTGGGTCCCTTGCCGACGCCGGCGGTCGCCTATCTGACGCCGTCCTTGCGCTGCGATCTGGGCGTCATGATCTCGGCCTCGCACAACCCCTTCGCCGACAACGGCATCAAGCTCTTCGGCCCCGACGGCTTCAAGCTCTCCGACGAGATCGAGGCGGAGATCGAGCGGCGCATGGCCGCCACCCCCGAGCTCGCCGACGGCCGTGCCCTCGGCCGGGTCGACCGGCTCGAAGGCGCGCTCGGGCGCTATCTCGAGGCCTGCAAGTCGACCTTCCCGCGCGAGCTGACCCTCGCCGGCCTCAAGGTCGTCGTCGACTGCGCCCACGGCGCGGCCTACCGCGTCGCGCCGAAGATCCTCTGGGAGCTCGGCGCCGAGGTGATCGAGATCGGCACCGAGCCCAACGGCTTCAACATCAACGACGGCTGCGGCTCGACCCAACCCACCCAGTTGCGCCAACGGGTCATCGGCGAGGAAGCCGATCTCGGTATCGCCTTGGACGGCGACGCCGACCGCGTCGTCATGGTCGACGAGAAGGGCCAGCTCGTCGACGGCGACCAGCTCATCGCGCTCATCGCCGGCTCCTGGCACGGCAAGGACCGCCTCAACGGCGGCGGCGTCGTCTGCACGCAGATGTCGAACCTCGGCCTCGAGCGCTTCCTCGCCGGGCTCGGGCTCGAGACCGTGCGCACCCAGGTGGGCGACCGCTACGTCGTCGAGGCGATGCGCGCCGGCGGCTTCAACGTCGGCGGCGAGCAGTCGGGCCATATCATCCTGGGCGACTACGCCACCACCGGCGACGGCCTCGTCGCGGCATTACAGGTGATGGCGGTGATGGTCGAGTTGGAGCGTCCGTTCTCGGAGGTGACCCGCGCCTTCACGCCGCTGCCGCAGCGCTTGAAGAACATCCGCGTGCCGGCACGGCCCGACATGTCGCGACCGGAGATCACCCGCGTGATCGAGGCGGGCGAGGCCCAGCTCAACGGCCACGGACGGCTCGTCGTGCGTCCCTCGGGCACGGAGCCCCTGCTCCGCGTGATGGTGGAAGCCGACGACGAACGGCTGCTCGCCGCCGTCCTCGACGAGGTCAGCGACGGCCTCCAGGCGGCGATCTGAGGGGCCCGCCACCCGGCGTCACCGCCTCGCGCGCCGGATCAGCCGGCCCTCGCCGCCGCTCGCGCGTGCCGCCGTCTCCGGTTAACGTTGTCGGCTTGCGACCCCGCCGATAGCGTGAGCGCTGCGACGGCGGGGGAAGGGCGGCGGGGGGCAGGCAATGCACGACTACGTTTTTCACGAGATCGCCTTCTTGCTGCTGATCGCGGCCGCCGTCGGTCTCCTCGGCACGGCGCTGCGCCAGCCCGTGGTCGTGAGCTTCATCGTCGTCGGCATCGCGGCGGCGGCGTTCTTGGAGGCCGCGCCGGCGACGGTGGCGCAGATCACCTTCCTCGCCGAGCTCGGCGTCGCGCTGCTGCTCTTTCTCGTGGGCTTGACGCTGGATTGGCGCCTGGTGCGCCAACTCGGTCCGGTGGCGGTGGCCACGGGCCTCGGCCAAGTCGCCTTCACCGCCGGCATCGGATTCGTCTTGGGCCTCGCCCTCGGCCTGGACATGGTCACGAGCTTCTACGTCGCCGTGGCGCTGACCTTCTCCTCGACGATCATCATCGTGAAGCTGTTGAGCGACAAGCGCGAGCTCGAGACGCTGCACGGTCGGATCGCCCTCGGCTTTTTGATCGTTCAGGACATCGTGGTCGTGGTCGCGATGGTCGGGCTCTCGACCCTCGGCGTCGGCACCGGTGGCAAGGGCGGCGACCTGCTCGCCGTCATCGCCGGGCTGGTCGGCCTCGTCGCCGGGCTTTTGGTCTTCGTGCGCTGGCTGGCGGAGCCCTTGACCGCGCGCTTCGCCCGCACGCCCGAGCTCCTCGTCATCTTCGCCATCGGCTGGGCGGCGGCGGCCGCCGCGGTGGGCGACCTCGTCGGCATCGGCAAGGAGCTGGGCGGCCTCGCCGCCGGCGTCTCGCTCGGCTCGACCACCTATCGCGACATGATCTCGGCGCGGCTGTCGGCCCTCAGGGACTTCCTGCTGCTCTTCTTCTTCCTCTACATCGGCACGACGCTCGATCTCGACACGCTCGGAGCGGACACCGGCCGCGCGGTGGTCTTCTCGCTGTTCGTGCTGATCGGCAACCCGCTCATCGTCGTCGTGATCATGGGTGCCATGGGCTACCGGGTGCGCACCGGCTTTCTGTGCGGGCTCACGGTGGCGCAGATCTCGGAGTTCTCGTTGATCTTCATGGCGATGGGGCTGGCGCTCGGGCATGTCGACGAGGCGGCGGTGGGCCTCGTCACCCTGGTGGGCCTGGTGACCATCGCCGCATCGGTCTACATGATCACCTACTCGCACGAGCTCTACGCGTGGGCAAAGCCGGCGCTCGCCATCTTCGACTTCAGCCTTAAGCGCGAGCGCGCCGGCGAGGACGACGACACGGCCCCGGTCGACGTCATCCTGTTCGGGCTCGGACGCGTCGGGATCCGGCTCTACGAGCAGCTCGAGGACGCGGGCTACACCGTGCTCGGCGTCGACCTCGACCCCACGGTCGTCCGCGAGGCGCGCCTGAGCGGCCATCGGGTCCGCTACGGCGACGTCAACGAGCACGCCTTTTGGGACCAGCTGCCGCTGGGCACGACCCGCTGGCTCGTCCTGGCCGTGCCCTTCGGCACGTTGCGGCTGAACCACACCGACCCGGGTCACGGCCTCCTCGCGGCGATCCGCGCGCACGGCTATCACGGCCGCACCGCACTCATCGCCCGCGAGCCGGATCAGGGCCGGCGGCTGGCGGAGGCGGGCGTGGATCTGGTGCTTTACCCCTTCGACGACGCGGCGACGACGGCCGCGCGACGCATGGTCGAGCTCGACGACACCCGCGGCGCCGAGCTCAAGGACGACGCCAAGCACGAGGCGCGGGCATGATCCGCTGCATCCTGGCCGCGAGCGACTTCTCCAAGCGCTCGGAGGCGGCGCTCGCCCGCGCCGCCAGCCTCGCCCGCCTGGCCGAGGCCCGGCTCGCGCTCGTGCACGTCGTCGACGAGGACGCGCCCGCCGACGTGGTCGCCGAGCGGACCGCCATCGCGGAACGCGAGCTATCGCGCGAGGCCGGCGGTCTCGCCGACCTCGCGCAGGAAATGCGCGTGGTTACCGGCGACCCTTTCGTCGCGATCGCTCGCGCCGCCGTCGACGTCGCGGCCGACCTGCTCGTCGTCGGCGACCATCGGCGCTCGCTCTTGCGCGCGCTGTTCCTCGACACGACCGTCGAGCGCCTCGTCCGCGTCGCGAGCGTGCCGGTGCTGATCGCCCGCGGCCCCGCCGCGACGCCCTACGTGCACGCGCTCGTCGGGGTGGAGGCCGAGCCCGGGCCGGCGATCCTCGCGCTCCTGCACCGCTTCGGCGCGGCCGCGCCCACCCATGTGAGCCTCTTGCACGCCTTCGATCCGTTCGCCTCGGCAAAGATGGCCTCCGCGGGTGTGCCCGAGGCGGGGATCAAGGCGCACGAGGCGGAGACCGCGGCGGCGTTGCGTCGTCACCTGGCCAGCGTCTCCGCTGGCCAGCCCGACGTGGCCGACGTCATCGTCGTCGCCGGCGAGCCGGTGGCGGCCCTGGAAGAGGCCGCGGCCCGCCTCGACGTCGACCTCGTCGTGACCGCGACCCACGCTCGGCGCGGCCTCGGCCGTCTGGTCCTCGGCAGCGTCACCTCGCGGCTGCTCCGCGAGAGCGACCGCGACCTCTTGATCGTCCCGCCGACCCTTATCGACGGCGCCCCCTTTGGCGACGAAGCCCGCTGACCGTCATCGGGCGCCGACGGTGAGGACGTCGCAGGGCGGGCTGCGCAGGAGGTCCTCGGCGACGCTGCCCAGGACCGCGTGCGCGAGCCCCGATCTGCCGTGCGTGCCGATGACGAGCAGGTCGAGCGCCGTCTGCTGGACCCTGGCGATGAGGACCTCGCGGACGCCGCCTTCGAGCATGACGCCGCGCAGCTGCCCGGCGGCGTCGTCGAGTTGGGCGAGGAAGGTCGCCATCTCCTCGTCGAGGAGCTTGCGAACGCGCGCGTCGATCTCCGCCACCATCTGGTCGCGCGTGTCCTCGCCCTTGAGGAACCCGCCGAAGGGCACGTTGAAGGCGTGGATCAGCTCGACCTCGGCGTTCGGCAAAAAGCCGAGCGTGAACTCGACGGCGCGGCGGGCGAAGACGGAGAAGTCGACGGCCGCGAGCACCCGCTCGTAGGGACCCTTCACCGGGTCGCGGACGATCAGCACGGGCACCGCGCAGGTGCGCACGACGCGCTCCGCCGTCGTGCCGCGGAACATGTCGCGCCAGGGGTCGTGGCGATGGGTGCCGAGGACCACCCACGCGGCGCCGTGCCGCGTGGCCGCCACCTGGATATCGGCGTGCGCCCGGCCCGACGGTGACCTCCGGGCGGCCGCCCTCGGCGAGGGCGTCGCAGCGGGCCCGCAACAGGCGCCCCGCCTCGTCCGCCTGGGCGTCGGCGAGCGCCGGTGGGAGGTCGTCGTCGACGACGTGGACGACGACCAGCTTCGCGTCCCGCTCCCGCGCCAGCGCCATCGCCGGTGCCAGCGCCCACTCGGAGCGCGCCGACAGATCCGTGGCGACCAGCAAGCTCCTCATGACCCGCCTCCCTTGGTCGTGGGGTGCGAACCGACGTCGCCCGCCGCACGCTGGCGGCACGCTCGTCTTCGAAGGCGCGGCGCCGGGACTTCACGGCCGCCACCACGACGACGAGCGCCACGCTCACGGCGACAATCTCCAGGCCGTGCACGAGATCGACGGGGCGCATGTCGAACGGAAACTCCATGAACGGCGCATAGGTGAAGACGAGCGGCACGGCCGCGACGGTGCCGACGGCATCCGGCGCGCGCCGGATGCCCGTGAGGTCGGCGAGCGCCAGCGACAGCGCACCCAAATCGCGGACGCTGAATCGGTAGACGATCTCCATGATGACCAGCGTGTCCACCGCCTAGGGCCGCCCGTCTTCGCGCGGCGCGCCGTGCGCGCGTCCAGGCGAAGACGCCGACGACGCCGGCGTCGCCGCGGGATGATGGCCTTCTCCGCCGGCGCGAAGGCGAGGGTGCGGCCGACCGAGCTCACCACGTCGTCCCGGCGGATTTGCAGGGGCGTGATCGGCAGCGTGACGCCTTGGAGCACGGCGGCGCTGATGGCGAAGGACTTGCCGCCACACCCCGGCAACGTGAAGACGGTGGCCTTTTTCAGGTTGTCGCCGGCGAGCCCGACGCCGACCTCGAAAGATTAGAGGAGCGTGCCCTCAAGGGGGAAACGAAACCGGATCACGGCACCGACGAGGACCGCCGCCGGTCCTCACCGACCGGCGCGACGGATGGTCGTCAGACCGGCACGAGCAACTCGTAGTCGATCAGCGCCCAGGGGATGCGGTCGCCGCGACGCACGGGGCCGTGCCCGCGCCGCGATGGGCGGACGATGACGTGGCGGGGCTTGTGGTCGCAGACCATCCAGCCGAGCGCGCGCAGCCGCGCCCGCGCCTCCTGGCCGAGCGCCACCATGGTCTCCTTGGTGATCAGCCCGGTCTGCGCCGCGACCTCGGCGTCGACGCCGTCGATCCAGCGATAGAGCAGGATGTAGAGCCGTTCCCAATCGTAGGTGACGCGGTGCTGTTCGGGCACGTCCGCCTGCGCGGCGGCGAGGGCGCGGTTCATGCGGCTGCAGAGGTGGGAATGGCGCCCGAGCTGCCAGTCGGCATAGCGCGTCGGCGGTGAGTAGATCGCGAGCGGAAGTTCGGTGCGCACGGCCGAGCCCGCCGCCATGCGCAGCTTGACGAGGTTGGCGAACTCTTCGAACGGCGAGAGGAATGCCGCCGCCTCGATGCGCTCGTGCTCGAGCGCGTCCAGATGCGCGCTTTGGTCGAGGATGGTGACCCGGATGTCCTGCGCGGCGCGGCTGAACTTCACCACCAGTGCGAAGTCCTCGCGCGCGTGGTGGTCGACCGGCACGCGGTAGACGGCGCCGGTGGCGCCGGCGAGCGCTCGACCCACCTTCTTGAAGCGGTCGTCGACGAACCACGCCCTGGGCAGGACGGAATCGAGGCAGGCCCAGCCGTGGCGCGTGACGTAGAGCTCGCCCCCCTGCTTGCCGGCGATGCGGGCGTAGTCCACGCCCATGAGCCGGTGGCGGTGCGCCGCGGGCACCTGGTCGAAGGCGGGCCGGCGCAGCTTGCCGAAGGCGGTGTCGAACTGCTCCACCCGCGCTACTCGTCGACCTCGAAGACGGGGACGTCCAGCACCGCCATGTAGTCCGCGGTCGTCCCGCCCTCGAGGCAGCACTCGATGATGCGCCGGCCCAGCGGCAGCAGGTCCGGCACGAGGAACTGCGCGAGCTCGCGCTGGAAGAACGCGGCGAGCAGCGCGGCCCCCTGGTCGTAGGCCTCGGGGCCGACCTCGGGCTGGCGGTCGACCTCGAAGAACTGGGTGCCGATGGTGCGCCCCTCGACGACGATGTTGCCGGGCGTAAAGCCCAACAGCGGGCAGCGGGCGGGGCGGAGCTGGTCGGGCTCGAAGCGCGCGCCGCCGCGCCGGGCGAGATACTCGCGCGTGATCCACTGCGGCATGAAGCCGACGCGCCAGCTGCCGATGTGCTGGTTCGGGACCAGGATGTAGCGGACCCGCGGCGTCTCGACGATCTGGTTCAACAGCAGGTTGGCTTGGTCGACCCGCCGGCCGGTGGCGAAGGGCCAATAGGAGCCCACGCCCTCCGACGTCATGCCCTCGGTCTGCACGATGCTCGGATTGGCGTGGCCGCGCGGCGCCACCAGCCGCCAGAGCCAGGCGAGCGCCGCCGGCAGGACGTGGAACAGCCCGATGATGCCGAAGGTGGGCAGGTCGCGCGAGCAGGGCGGGGTGCGCACGCCCATGCTGCGGACGTCGACGTCGACGGCACCTTCGACCACGCGCGGGATGATCCGCCGGGGGATGATGACGCGCGGGTTGGGGCACGGCACGCCGGGCTCATCCTCGGTGTGCTCCCAGATGAGGCAGGTCGCCCCGGGATGACCCTCGACGTTCAAGAACAAGAGCGGCTCGGGCGGGTTGATGCAGAGCTCCTCGAGATGCGGGTCCGTGCCGTAGTGGTCGAGGTGGTTGCAGCGCACGAACCAGGCGTCCTCCGCGTCCATCAGCGTCAGCCGGCCGTTGCCCTTATCGAGCGACGGGTGGCAGAGCGCCATGTCGTCGGTGACGGGCTGCAACTCGCAGGCCTGCGGCAGCGCGAGCGTCTGCTCGTCCTCGGTCTCCAGGTTCCGGCCGATCAGGAGCGCACCGTCGGGCCGGCGGTGGACGTGCTCCAGCATCTCGCTCTTGCCGCCGCCGCTCGCACCCTCGTGGGAGATCACGAGCTTGTTGCCGTAAGGGGTGACGAGCCGGACGGTCGAGCAGTGCATCGTCAGCCAATGCTCGTGCTCGCCCAGGTTCAACAGCACCCCGTAGACGCCCTTCTTCGCGCTGGGCCCGGGGTAGAGGTTGAAGCTGAAGAGCTCGTGGCCGGCCTCGGTCCGGTTGTGCACGACGACCTGCTTGCCGTCGAAGTCGGTGTGGCGAAAGGGCGGGACGACGTAGATGACGGCCTGCGGCTCGAAGTCCTCGGGGACCTTCTCCGGCGGGATGATGCCCTGCAACAGCGCGAGGCCGAGGGCGAAGAAGCCGGCGTTGTCGGGGGCCACCACCATCGCGGGCGTGCCCTTGCCGGGCAGGCCGGCGTAGAACGGGTACGCCGCGAGCGGCTGGGTCTTCAGCCACTCGAAGGCGCGGCGGCGGACCGGCGCGAAGGGCTGCTCGAAGCGCTGCTCGAAGGTGGGCTTGTCG
The DNA here is from genome assembly GCA_046541805.1 of Alphaproteobacteria bacterium. Classification (GTDB taxonomy): domain Bacteria; phylum Pseudomonadota; class Alphaproteobacteria; order Geminicoccales; family Geminicoccaceae; genus JAAAPF01. The sequence goes on along the minus strand of JBKHCM010000001.1, from coordinate 23,430 downwards.
GTCGGGCGCTCGTCGCCGATGACCATGCAGTCCGGATCGCGCCGGCGCATGTAGGCCTCGGTGTAGTTGGCGACGACGCCGTTCTTCGCACGGCAGACGACGGCCTCGACGACGCGGCCGTGGCCGGGCACGTCGTAGGCCACGTCGTGCCAGCCGCCCTCGGCGTCGCGGGTCGAGAGCGCGACGAGCTCGGCAAGGGTGCCGGCCATCGTCACTTTGGGGGCGGCAGCGAAAATCTCCTCGACCTCCGCCGGCAGCGCGAAGGACGCGTAGCGATTCTTCACCATGACCATGGCGTCAGCTTCCCCAGGGGCGGCCGGGGCGCGGCGATGCGAGACCCGCCGATCGGCCGCGGTTCGACCGTTGGCTCCAGCGTGGCCGCCGCGGGCACGCCCGCTGGCGCCGACCCCACCGTGGCGGCCGTCGACCCACGCGTACCCGTCGCGTACGAATACAGTATTCGCTCGGAAATAGTCGATATGTCGGTGAGGTCTATTTGTCGCGGCCCCACCGAAAAAATTACCATGGAATGAACGACGCGGTTCGCGAGCGTTCATCGCGGCGTCGGTGCCCGGGCGGCGGGCCCGGCGAGCCACTGGCCGGGCGTGAGAAACCCCGCGTGGACCGTAGCGGGTTGCGCCGATGCCTCGGGGATCAGCGGTGGGGCGCGGTGTAGCGCGGGCCGCACCGCCCCAGCGCCTCGGCTCAACTCTCGAACCGGGTATGCCCTCGCCGCCGCTCGTCGATCGGCAGGTCCAGATGCAGCGGCTGTTGGGCGCGCTGGGGGCAGTGCTGGCGCGGGCACAGCCGACAGTTGATGCCGATCGGTGTGGCGAGGCCCGGATCGCCCAGCTGGTAGCCCTGGGCGTAGATCAGCTTGGGCGCGTGCTCGATGGCGCAGCCGAGGGTGACGGCGAGGCGATGGTCGTGGCTGTGGCGGTCCAGCGCCGGGCGGTCGACGGTGCGGCTGATCGTGAAGTACTGCGAGCCGTCGGGGAGCTCGACGAACTGCGGCAGGATGCGGCCCGGCATCGCGAAGCTCTGGTGGATGTCCCAGCGCGGGCACGCCCCGCCGTACTGGGCGAGGTTGAAGCTGGTGGCGTTGAAGCGCTTGGTGACGTTGCCGGCGCGGTCGATGCGCACGAAGAAGAGCGGCACGCCCTGCGCCCCGTCGCGCTGCAGCGTGGTCAGCCGGTGGCAGGCCTGCTCGAAGGAGACGCCGAAGCGGGCGGCCAGGTGGTCGATGTCGTAGGCGCTGGCCTCGGCCTCCGCGAGGAAGAGCTCGTAGGGCATCAGCACCGCGGCGGCGAGGTAGTTGGCGAGCTCGACCCGGCAGCGCGCCTGCTCGCGCGGGCCCGCGAGCCCGCCGCCGGTGATGATGCGGTCGATGACCTCGCGGTACTCCAGGAGTCCGGCGACGTGGGTGAGCTGGAAGACCTTGTTGGGGTAATCCATCGCGTCCGAGAGCCGGATGCGCCCCGTCGTCTCGTCGTAGGCGCGAAGCGTATGGGGGAGCTCGCGGGTCGGCGTCGGGATGACCTCGATGCCGAAGCGCTCGGCGAGGCGGCGCTTGAGATGGGCGTAGACCTCGTCGGGGGCGATGTCCTCGCCGGCGCGAAAGCGCTCGGCGGCGCGCTCGAGCGCGTCGAAGTGGTTGCGGTGGCGCCGGAAGAGGTCGTGCACGACCGTCTCGACGCTCTGATAGGAGGGCGCCTCGCCGCCCTCGGTGGCCAACAGCAGCTCCTCGCTCAAGGCGCGGTAGGCCCGGTGCAGGTTCAACAGCGTGCGCGCCAGCCGCGGGCTGTGGTCGAGGGCGGCACGGAGCTCCTGCAGGTCGGGCTTGTCGTCGCCGAAGACGGGGTCCTCGAGCGCGTTCTTGAGGTCGGCGAGGGTCGTCGGCGCGTCGTCCTGCAACAGATCGCGCCAGTCGACGCCGTAGACCTCGGCGACGCGCAGGAGCACCGGCAGCGACAGCGAGCGCTGATTGTTCTCCAGCAGATTGACGTAGGAGGCGCTGACCCCGAGGGCGCGGGCCATGTCCACCTGGCTCTGGCCGCGCTCCTTGCGGAGCTGGCGCAGCCTCGGGCCCACGAAGGTTTTGCGGACGCGCAAGCTACCCCCTGTCATCACGGCTTTTGACAAGTTTACATCATGTGGCGGGGTAAACCACAAGCCTGACACGCCAACCCGGTTTTTCTTCGTGCGCGCGGCGCGCGCGGTTACCCCTCGGGCGTGGACCGCCGCAACGGTCCTCCAAACCCAACAGCGGACGAGCGGGGCAAGGCATCATGCGCACAGGGATCACCCACCTCTACATCCCGGGGCCGACCAACGTGCCGGAAAGGGTCCGCCAAGCCATGAACGTGCCGATGCAGGACATGCGCGCCCACGACTACGGCGAATCGACCAAGCCGCTGTTCGCGGGGGTCAAGCGCGTCTTCCAACAGGAGCGCGGCCGGATGTTCTTCTTTCCGGGCTCGGCGACCGGCGCCTGGGAGGCCGCCATCACCAACACGCTCAACCCGGGCGACAAGGTGCTGATGGGCCGCCACGGGCAGTTCTCGATGCTCTGGGTCGAGATGGCGACCAAGCTCGGCCTCGACGTCGAGGTGGTCGACGCCCCCTGGGGCGAGGCCCTGCCCGTCCAGGAGATGGCGCGCCGGCTCGAGGCCGACCGGAGCGGGCGGATCAAGGCGGTCTTCGTCACCCACAACGAGACCGCGACGGGCGTGACCTCGCCGGTGGCGGCGGTGCGCGACGTCCTCGACGCGCTCGACCACTCGGCGCTCTTGTTCGTCGACGGCGTGAGCTCGATCGCCTCGATCGATTTCCGCATGGACGAGTGGGGCGTCGACCTCGCCGTCTGCGGCTCGCAGAAGGGCTTCATGATGCCCGCCGGCCTCGCCATGCTCGGCGTCAGCGACAAGGCGATGGCGGCGAGCGAGGCCGCCCGGATGCGCCGCGCCTATTTCGACTTCGCCGACATGGTGAGGTTCAACGACGACGGCCTCTTCCCCTACACGCCGCCGACCCAGCTCTTCCACGGCCTGAAGGCGGCGCTCGATCTGCTCTTCGAGGAGGGCCTCGAGCAGGTCTTCGCCCGCCACCGTCGCCTCGCCGAGGGCGTGCGCCGCGGTGTGCGCGCCTGGGGGCTCGACCTTGTCGCCGGCGATCCGCGCTTCCAGTCGAACACCATCACGGCGATCCGGGTCCCCGGCGACGTCGACGCCGGCGAGGTCATCCGCATCGCCTACGACAAGTACCGGACCTCCTTCGGCTCCGGTCTCGGCCCGCTCGCCGGCAAGGCCTTCCGCATCGGCCATCTGGGCGACCTCAACGAGGTCATGTGCCTGTCGGCGCTCGCCAGCGCCGAGATGGCGCTCAAGGATGCCGGCTGCCCGATCCAGCTCGGCGCCGGCGTCGGCGCGGCCCAGGGCTACTTCCACGACGCGGGGATCGCCCCGGACCTGCGCGCCGTCGCCTGATCGCCCGCGGCGGGCGGAGCCGGGGCGCTCCCCGGCCTGTCATCGCCGTGCCGCGGCAGCGTGAGGGGAGCGTCATGGCCGGTTGCGCAACCCGCTCGCCGCCATCCTCGCCGACCTCCAGCCGAGCCCGGGCGGCGGCGTCGGCGGGCTCGTGCGCGGCGGTGGTCGCTCCCGCCGGGGGCCCGGCGCTGTCGGAGCGCGCGGACCTGATGCGCGAGGCCATGGTCCTCGCCGCCAGGGCCGACGGTCGTCTCGACGCGGCGGCGATCCGGCGCATCCGTGGCAAGATCACCGCGGCCGCTCTCCGCGCAGTCGGGATCGAGCGCTTCGCTGGCCTCGCCCGCGGCGGCGGCGACCTCGACGGCTCGGTGGCGCGGAGTCGCGACCCCCGGACCGGGGCGGAGCTCGCCGTCGCTTCGGTGCCGGCGTGCGCGTCGCCACCGCGGCCGGGCGGCGCACCTCACCGCGCTCGCCGAGCTGCACCGCCTGGTGGGGCTGAGCTGAGGCGTCTCAGCCGCGGTCGTCGACGCGGTAGCGGAAGGTGCGGCTGATCGGGTCCATGAGGATCCCGGGCAACACGGTGAGCAATCGCACGCCGAAGGCTTCGAGCGGCGGAAAGGCGATGAGGCCGCGGTTCCTGGCGAGGCCGCGTTGGATGAAGCGGGCCGCCCGCTCGGCGCTCCACTCGCCCATCTTGGTGCCCTTGACCTGCGCCGCCATCTCGGTGTCGACGAAGCCGGGGCAGATGACGCTCACCTTGATCCCGAGCGGGGCGAGATCGCCGCGCAGCGCTTGGCCGTAGGCGCGGATCGCGGCCTTGCTGGCGCCGTAGCTCGCCATCCCGCCGAAGCCGGTGATGCCGGCGAGCGAGCTCATCAGCGCGAGCTGGCCGCGCCCGCGCGCGCGCATCCGCGGCAGGCAGCGGTTCACCACCTGCGCCGTGCCGAGGACGTTGGTCTCCAAAAGCAACCGCAGGTTGTCGGGCGGCGCGCCCGGCGCGTCGTCCGGGCGGTTGATGCCGGCGTTGGCGATCGCGAGGTCGATCGGATGCTGGTCGTCGACGGCCACGATCCAGGCGCCCAGCGCCTCGCCGTCGCGGACGTCGAGGGTGGCGTGGGCGACCTCGGCGCCGGCCGCGCGCGCGTCCGCCGCCACCGCGTCGAGCGCCGCCGGGTCGCGCCCGGTGAGGCTGAGGCGGACACCGCGGGCGGCGTAGGCGCGGGCGAGGGCGGCACCGATGCCGCGGCTCGCGCCGGTGATGAGCACGTGTCGGTCGCCGGCGGTCATGCTTGCTCGCATCCCTCAGCGTGTCGCGGACCGTGCGGCCGAGCCGGGATGTGCCAGCGTGGGCCGGCGAGCGCCAGCCCCGGCGCCGCTCAGCCGCCCCAGCTACGGACGTCGCCGGTGTCGAGATGGACGAAGTGCGAGCGCGGGTAATAGCCGACGCCGCCGCGCTCGAGGTCGAGGGCGGCGGCGCGGACGTGGTGCAGCCGCGCCTGCGGCAGGTTGATGTCGATCGCGCGCCCGACCAGGTGATAGCTGCGCTTGGCGACGCCGCTCGAGCGGCGCCATAGCATCTCGTTCGTCGCCGGCGTCCGGTAGCCGCACAGCACCTCGCACTCGCCGAAGGCGCCGAGGCGCGTCTGCACGGTGAAGAGGAAATCCAAGAGGTCGTGATCGATGCGGATGGCCTGGTTTTCGCGCCAGTCCCGCATGAAGTGGTCGACCTTTAAGAGCTCGGCGGGGCGGTAACGTCCCGCGGCGTAGTAGACGACGTCCAGCCGCTCGTCGGTGTGCAGATGGCGGAACTTGAGCCGGCGCGCGTCGGCGCGGCACCAGCCGGCCTCGGGCCAGAGGGTCGCGCCCGCAGCGGCGACTCCCGCGGCGATGACGTTGCGGCGCGACCAGACATCGGCGAAGCCTGGCATGATCTTGTCCCCGCGATTGATCACCGCGGCAGCTTCGACGGATTTTCGTTCTGGTCAAGATGCTTAAGCGTGATTCGTCAGCAACCCGTTGAACGCTTGGCCCTAAGGCGGAGGGTCCAGGCGAGGATCACGCCGGCGGCGGGCGTGCGATCAGGCGACGATGTTGTAGCCCCCGTCGACGTAGACGACGTTGCCCGTCGTCATCCGCGCGTAGTCCGTGCAGAGATAGGCGGTGGTGAAGCCGACATCGTCGATCGAGACCAGCGCGTGCAGCGGCGATTCGCCTGCCACCTTGTCGAGCAGGGCGTCGAAGTCGGAGATGCCGGACGCGGCCCGGGTGCGCAGCGGCCCCGGCGACACCGCGTGGACGCGGATGCCCTTGGGCCCGAGCTCCGTCGCCAAATAGCGGGTCAGGCTCTCGAGTGCCGCCTTGACCGGGCCCATGATGCTGTAGTTGTCGACGACGCGGACCGCGCCAAGATAGCTCATCGTGATCAGCGTGCCGCCGTTGATCATCAGCGGCTCGGCCCGCCGTGCCATCCGCGCGAAGCTGTGGCAGGAGATGTCCATCGCGTGCAAAAAGCCCGCGCGCGAGCTGTCGACGACGCGGCCGTGCAGGTCGTCCTTCGGGGCGTAGGCCATCGAGTGCAGCACGAAGTCGAGGCGCCCCCAGCGCCGCTCGACGGCGTCGAACACCGCGTCGATCATTTCGGGCTCGGTGACGTCGAGCTGCAGCACCTCCGGCGCCTCGAGCCGCTCGGCGAGCGGCGCCACCCACCGGCGCGCCTTCTCGTTGAGGTAGGTGACGGCGAGTTCGGCACCGAGCACGCGCATCGCCCGCGCACAGCCGTAGGCGATCGACTGCTCATTGGCGATGCCGGTGACGATACCGACGCGACCCTCCAGGGGCCGACGGCCCTCGACCATGTCGCGCAGGCGCGGGGGCAGTTCGTCCGAAAGCATGCGGCGGCCTTTCGAGATGGGGTCGAGCGGCCGCCAAGATACGGATTGTATGCTGCGCTGCAACAACGCTCCCGCAACCCGCCGATGCGCTATCGGGTCGCCGCCCCCGCGCGCCCGACGCCGCCTCTCAGCTCGCCGCGACGCCCGCGCCGGTCGGGCAGGCGACGCCGGTGCCGGCGAGGCCGCAGTAACCGTGCGGCACCTTGTGCAGATATTGCTGGTGGTAGTCCTCGGCGAAGTAGAACGGCACGCCGGTGCGGATCTCGGTGGTGATGGCGGCCTTGCCCGCGCGGTCGAGCGCCCCCTGATAGGCCCGGCGGCTGGCCTCGGCGAGCGCGGCATCGGCCGCGTCGGTGGTGTAGATCGCCGAGCGATACTGCGTGCCGACGTCGTTGCCCTGGCGCATGCCCTGGGTCGGGTCGTGGCTCTCCCAGAAGATCTGCAGCAGCCGCTCCAGCGCGACCACCGCCGGGTCGTAGACCACGCGCACGACCTCGGCGTGGCCCGTCCGGCCGCTACAGACCTCCTCGTAGGTCGGGTTGGGGCTGTGGCCGCCGGCATAGCCGACCGCCGTCGTCACGACGCCCGGCTCGCGCCAGAACAGGCGCTCGGCGCCCCAGAAACAACCCATGGCGACGACGACCTCGCGCGTACCGTCCGGATAGGGCGGGTGCAGCGCCGCGCCGGTGACCGCGTGCCGCGAGGCGGTGGCGAGCGGCGTGTGCCGGCCGGGGAGCGCCTCGTCCGCGGTGGGCAGGCGGGTCGATTTGGTGAACAGACCGAACATGCCGTACTCCCAGATGCTGCTCGACACATAACGCGCCGCGGCGCCATGCCAACCGTTGCCCGAGCGCATCGGCCGCGGCAGGTTCCGACCGAAAAATTGGAATGAGTGAGCCGCGTACATGGTCGATCGTCGGTTTGCGGAGTGGGCGCAGCACACGCTCGGGGGTATCAATTTGTTCGCCGGCGTCGGCACCGACACGGTGATCGGCCTGGGCAACAAGGCGAGATGGCGCCGCCGGCCGCCCGGCGCGGCGCTGGTCCAGGCGGGCGAGGTGAACACCAGCTTCCTCGCCCTCGTGCAAGGCGCGACGCGCTTGCGCTATCACGACGGTCGGCCGGACGTCGTCGCCGAAGCGGGCGAGACGCTGGGGCTCAGGATGTGTTTGTACAGCGGCCCCGCCTGGGCGACGATCCGCGCCACCACGCCCGTGCTCGTTGCCGAGATCCACCGGCTCGACCTGTTTCACGCGATGGCGTTGTCGCCCGCGCTCTCGACCAATGTCGGCCGCATGCTCGCCGGCCGCGGCCATCACGTGGAGCCGCGTGAACGCCTCGACACCCAGATGATGAAAGCCTTGGCCGAATCGGTCGCGGGGCTCGGGGCCGGCTCGGGCGAGGCGCCCTTGCCCGCGCCGGTCGATCCGGCCGTCTGGGCGACGCTGCTCGGCGTCGACAAGAGCGACGTCGAGCGCGCGCTCTCGCGGCTGGAACGCCATCGCATCGTCCGCAGGTCGCCCATGGGGGTGCAGTACGTCGATCGCGACCGCCTGGCCGAGCGGCTGCGCTGAGCCCTCACGGGGTGCGCGGGTCGAGGACGCCCGCGAACAGCCGCCCGATCCGGTCCTCGAGCTGGGCGGCGGCGGCCAGGAGCGGCGCCTCGCCGCGGGGCGGTGCCACCAGCTGGAGGCCCACCGGTAGGCCGTCGCTGGTCAGCCCCGCCGGCAGCGACAGCGCCGGCGCGCCGGTGAGCGTCAGCGCGAAGGTGGACGTCACCCAATCGATATACGTCGCGAAGCGGTGGCCCTCGAGCGCCTCGACGTAGCGCTGCTCGACCGGAAACGGTCGGCAGATCGCGGTGGGACAGACGAAGAGGTCGACCTCGTCGAAGAAGCGCACGAGCGCGTCGAACATCGCGCTGCGGTCGCGCTCGGCGCGGCCGATGGCGTCGGCGTCGAGGGCCAAGCCCTTTTCGATGTTCCAGACCACTTCGGGCTTGAGCTGGTCGCGGTAGCGCTCGAGCACCGGCGCCATGTTGGCGGCGAAGAGCTCGGCGCGGAGCACGGTGAAGGTGTCGACCGCGGCGGCGAGATCGGGGCTCGCCTCCACCACCTCGACGCCGAGCGCCTCGAAGCCGCGCGCCGCGCGCTCGCAGACCGCCGCCACCTCGGCCTCGACCGGCGTGATCCCGCCCAGATCGCGCGAGAAGCCGACGCGCCGCAGCGCGGGCGGTCGCTCGACCGCAACGCTGAAGGGCACCGCAGGCGCGGCGAAGCTCAACGGGTCGCGGCGGTCGAAGCCGGCCATGGCGTCGAGCATCAAGGCGCAGTCGCGGACGTCGCGCGCCATCGGCCCGCGCACGCTCAAGGTCTGAAAACGGGCCGCGAGGTTGTCGCCCGGCACCCGGCCGGGCGACGGCCGCAGGCCGACGACGCCGGTGAAGGCGGCGGGCGTGCGCAGGCTGCCGCCGAGATCGGAGCCGTCGGCGAGCCAGGCGGTGCCGGTGGCGAGCGCCACCGCCGAGCCGCCCGACGAGCCGCCGCAGGTGAGCCGCGTGTCCCACGGGTTGCGGGTGTAGCCGAAGACCTCGTTGAAGGTGTTGGCGCCGGCGCCGAACTCCGGGGTGTTGGACTTGCCAAGCACGATCGCGCCCGCCGCCTCCTGGCGCCGGACCGAGACGTCGGTGCGGTCGGGCACGTGGTCGGCGAAGATGGTGGAGCCGTAGGTCGTGCGCACGCCCTCGACGTCGTGCAGGTCCTTCACCACCGTCGGCAGGCCCCCCAGGAGGGTCTCGGCCGGGGCGCCGCGCTCGACCTCGCGAGCGCGTGCCAGCGCGCGCTCGCAGCAGAGGGTCGGCACCGCGTTGACCGCGGGCTCGACCTCGTCGTGGCGCGCCAGCGCCGCCTCGACGAGTTCGCTCGGCTTGAGCTCTCCGGCCCGCAGCGCACGCACCGCCGCACGCGCGCTCAGCGCCAACAGTTCGCGGTTCATGTCTCGCCTCCCCACGCCGTACCCCCGGAACCGATGCCGGTACGCGCTGGCCAACCGGCTTGGCAAGACGCCACCCGCGACAACGGCGCGCGCCGACCCTACATCGGCATGATGATGTCCGCCATGCGCCTGCGCCCGCGATGATCCCCGTCCGCGATTCGGTGTTCTGCCGCACCCCGCCCTATGCGGTGGTCACGCTGATCGCGCTCAACGCGCTGGTCTTCCTCTACACCCTCGGCCTGGCCCCGCGCGCGGCCAACAGCTTCGTCGCCGAGTTCGCGCTGGTCCCGATCCTCTACACGCCGCCGCCGGGCGTCTACGTCCCGCCCCTGGGCCTCGTGGACTATCTCAGGCCGCTCACCAGCACCTTTCTGCACGGCGGCTGGCTGCACATCCTGTTGAACATGTGGACGCTGTGGCTCTTCGGCTGCGCGCTCGAGAGCCGTCTCGGCACCGGCCGTTTCGTCGTCTTCTACCTCGCCTCGGGCATCGCCGCGGGTGTGGTCCACGTCGTCTTCAACGCCGGCTCGCAGGTGCCGACCCTCGGCGCCTCGGGTGCCGTCGCCGGCGTCATCGCGGCCTATGCATGGTCCTACCCGCGCGCCGAGATCAAGGTGCTGGTCCCGATCATCATCTTCCCGCTCTTCTTTGACGTCCCGGCCATGGGCTTCGCGCTCTTCTGGTTCGGCCTGCAGCTCCTGCAGGGCTACGGCGCGTTGATGGCGCCCGAGATGGGAGCCGGCATCGCCTGGTGGGCGCATGCCGGCGGCTTCGTCGCGGGTGTGGGCCTGCTCTACCTGCTCGCCCCCGCCGACCGCCGGCCGATGCCCTGGGATCACATCAAAAAGCGCTGAGCGCTCACGCCGCCCGCGCCTCGCGCGTCGGCGGCGCCATGAACTCGGGACCGACGGGATCGCGGATCGTCTCGGCGAGGATCCGGTCGATCGCCGCCATCGCCGCGTCGTCGAGCCGGAAGTCCTCGACGTCGGCCAGCGGGGCGAGCTGATCGGGCCGCCGCGCGCCCCAGAGCGCCACGCCCACGCCGGGCCGGTCCAAAAGCCACCTGAGCGCCAGATGGATCACGTCCTTGCCGAAGCGCTCCTTGGCGAGCGCGTCGAGGCACTGGACGGCGTCGAGATACTGCGCGAAGCGCGGCTCCTGAAACTTGGGGTCGTTCTGGCGCAGGTCGTCGCCCGAAAAGTCGCGGTGCCGGTCGATCTTGCCCGAAAGCAGGCCGCGGCACAGCGCACCGTAGGTGAGCGTGGTCATGCCGTTGCGCTCGACGTGCGGCAATAGCTCGGCCTCGATACCGCGCTCGAACAGGTTGTAGGGCGGCTGCACCACGTGCAAGGGGCAGTGCGCGCGAAAGCGCTCGATCTGCTCCACCGAGAAGTTGCTCACCCCCACGGCCCGGGTCTTGCCGGCCTCGAAGATCTCGCGCATGGCGTCCGCCGTCTCCTCGATCGGCACCAGCGGGTCGGGCCAGTGCACGTGCAGGATGTCGACGGCATCGGTGCCGAGCCGCTCGCGGCTCTCGTCGATCTCCTGCACGAGGCGCCGGCGGCTGGCGTCGCGGAAGGGGCTCGTGCCCTCCCAGTCGAGCCCGGCCTTGGTCGAGAGCACGACCTCGTCGCGCCTGCCGCTCTCGGCGAGCGCGCGGCCGACCAGCCGCTCGGCGTGGCCCATGCCGTAGACCGGGGCGGTGTCGATCAGCGTCACGCCCTGCTCGAGGGCGGCGTGGATCGTGGCGACGGCGGCGTCGTCGTCGACGCCGCCCCACATCCAGCCGCCCATGACCCAGGTGCCGAGCCCGATCCGCGTGGGCGCGAGCCCGGTGCCGTCGATGCGCGTCGTCTCCATTTGGGAGCCTCGCTCGTTGCGGTGTGTCGAACGAGGAAGGTCGGCCGCCGCGACATCGTTCCCGCGCGTCGCGCCGGGATCTTGGCCGTAGCCCACGGGCCACCTATTTCATCGTGATCGCCCGCCGCGGCTCACGACACGACAGCGGATCCCCATGCGACGCCTCTCGCCTCTGCTTTTGGCCCTTGTGGTCGTCGGCCCCGCCGCGGCTGCCGACACCACGCCGATCTCCAACGCGCGCCAGCTCACCTTCGAGGGCCGCCGCGCGGGCGAGGGCTATTTCTCGGCCGACGGCACGCAGATGATCTTTCAGAGCGAGCGCGAGGACGGCAATCCCTTCTACCAGATGTACGTCCTCGACCTCGAGACCGGCGACGTCGAGCGCATCTCGACGGGCGTCGGCAAGACCACCTGCGGCTGGATCCATCCCTCGGGCGAGAAGGCACTGTTCGCCTCGACCCAATTCGACCCCGAGGCCGAGGCCAAGATGCGCGAGGAGCTGGACTTCCGCGCCTCCGGCGAGACCCGGCGCTACAGCTGGGACTACGATCCGAATTACGAGATCGTCGCGACCGACCTGGAGGACGGCGGCTACACCCGCCTCACCGACGCCTTCGGCTACGACGCCGAGGGCGCGTACTCGCCCGACGGCGAACGGATCGTCTTCGCCTCGAACCGCCACGCCTACGCCGCGGACCTCCCGCCCGAGGAGGCGGAGCGGCTCGAGCGCGATCCGGCGTACTTCATGGACCTCTACGTCATGGACGCCGACGGCTCGAACCTGCGGCGGCTGACCGACGCCCCGGGCTACGACGGCGGTCCGTTTTGGAGCGCCGACGGCGAGCAGATCGTCTGGCGGCGTTTCTCCGAGGACGGTGCGCGCGCCGAGATCTACACGATGAACGCCGACGGCAGCGGCGAGCGGCGGATCACCGATCTCGGCGTGATGTCCTGGGCGCCCTTTTTCCACCCGTCGGGCGAGTACATCATCTTCTCCACCAATCTGCAGGGCTTCGCCAATTTCGAGCTCTATCTGGTCGACGCCGAAGGCGAGAAGGAGCCGGTGCGGGTGACGGACCGCGAGGGCTTCGACGGCCTCGCCACCTTCGCGCCCGACGGCGCGACCATCAGCTGGACCTCGAACGCGACGCCCGAGGATCAGAGCCAGATCTTCATCGGCGACTGGGACCACGCGGCGGCGCTCGAGCTGATCGAGGATGCACCGCTGCGCGCGGAGCGGGCCGCCGCGCCGCTCGACGGCACCGAGGAGGCGATCACCGAGGGCGACCTCCGCCGCCATGTCGAGGCGCTGAGCGATCCCGCGATGGCGGGCCGGCTCACCGGCACCAAGGGTGCCAGACGCGCCAGCGCCTACGTCGCCGAGGCGTTCGCCGAGCTGGGGCTGGAGCCGGCCGGCGACGACGGCCGGAGGTTCCAGCCCTTCACCTTCACCGCCGGCGTGGATCTGGGCGATGCCAACCGCCTGACGGTGTCGGTGGACGGTGAGCCGCGGGACCTCGCGGTGGACGACGACTGGCGGCCCCTGGCCTTTTCGCGCACCGGCGCCTTCGCGGAGACGGGCGTCACCTTCGCCGGCTATGGTCTCGTCGCCGACGGCACCGGCGAAGCGCCGGAGATCGACAGCTATGCCGAGCGCGACGTCGCCGACCGCTGGGTGCTGGTCTGGCGCGGCATGCCGGCGGACCTCTCGAATGAGGCGCGCACCGCGCTCTCGCGCGTCGCCGATCTGCGGTACAAGGCGTCGGTCGCCAGGTCGCGCGGCGCCGCGGGCGTCATCGTGGCGCCGCCGCCGCGGGAGAGCTTCGAGGACAGCCTGCCGGCGCTCTCCTACGAGGCCATCTCCGGCGAGGCGGGCCTGCCCGTGGTCGCCGTCGACCGCGCCGCGGCCGAGCACATGCTGGGGGTGCTGGGCGACGACCTCGCCGACATGACCGCGCGGCTGGAGGCCGGCGAGGCGGCTGGCCGCGAGCTCGTGGGCGTGACGGTCGCGGGCGAGGTCGACCTCGACTTCGAGGAGCGAACGGGCCGCAACGTCCTCGCCCGGCTCGACCTGGACGGCGTCGAGAACGGTGCTGCGCCGCTCGTGGTGGGCGCCCATGTCGACCATCTGGGGCGCGGCGAGACCTCGGGCTCGCTCGCTCGCGGCGAGGAGAAGGGGGAGATCCATCCCGGCGCCGACGACAACGCCTCGGGCGTCGCCGCCCTGCTCGAGGTGGCGCAGAAGCTCGCGGCCGACCACGCGGCGGGCGAGCTGGATGGCGCCCGCGACGTCGTCTTCGCCGCCTGGTCGGGCGAGGAGCTGGGCCTACTGGGCGCCTCGCACTTCGCCGAGGTGACGGCCGAGCAGGCCGGCGCGGAGGATTTGGGCGAGCTCGTCGCCGCCTACATCAACCTCGACATGGTCGGCCGCCTCGACGACCGCCTGATCGTCTCGGGGCTCGGCTCGGCGGAGCTCTGGGCGCGCGAGGTGGAACGGCGCAACGCCGTCGTCGGTCTGCCCATTCGCACGTCGAAGGACACCTACATGCCGACCGACGCCACCGCGTTCTACACCGCCGGGGTGCCGATCCTCTCGCTCTTCACCGGCGCCCATGACGACTACCACCGCCCGTCGGACACCGCCGACAAGCTCAACTACGAGGGGCTCGCCGACATCGCCCGGTTCACGTCACTCGTGGCGCGCTCGCGCGCACAGGCCGAAGTGGCACCCGAGTACATCGAGGTCGCGCGGCCCGAAGACACGGGCGGCCGGTCGATGAGCGACGTCTTTTTGGGCACCATCCCGGACTACGCCGAGGAAGGGGTGGCGGGCGTGCCGCTTTCCGGCGTCGTGAAGGACGGCCCGGCGCAGGCGGCCGGCCTCGAGGGTGGCGACGTCGTCACGGGCCTCGCCGGCCAGGAGCTCGCCAACATCTACGACTACGTCCGCACCCTGAACGGCCTGGAGCCGGGCGAGGCGACGACCATCACCGTGCGGCGCGACGGCGAGGAGATGACCTTGGACATCACGCCCGGCGTGCGGGAGTAGCGCGGGCGGTCAGCGCAACGCGGCGAGCGGGCGGCGCTGGTGACCAGCCGCGTCGAGGTTGGCGGGCGCGAGCCACGCCTCGAAGGCGGCGCGGTGGCGTGGCCATTCGCCGTCGAGCATCGCGAACCAGGCGGTGTCGCGGTTGCGCCCCTTCACCACCTTGGACTGGCGGAAGATGCCCTCGAAGGTGAAGCCGAAGCGCTCGGCGGCCCGGCGCGAGCGGCCGTTGAGCGCGTCGCACTTCCACTCGACGCGGCGGTAACCCAGCCGATCGAAGGCGTAGGCGAGCAGGAGGTAGATCGCCTCGCTGGCAGCGGTGGTGCGCTGCAGGCGGGGCGTGAAGACGAGATGGCCGATCTCGATCGTGCCGTCGGCGGGGGCGAGGCGTAGATAGCTGGCGAGCCCGGCCGGCTCGGCGCCGGTCGGCACGACGCTGTAGAAGACGGGATCCAGCGCTGCCGCCTGCTGCCAGAGCCAGGCCTCGAAGGCGGCGAGATCAGCGAACGGTCCGTAGCCCATATAGGACCAGAGCCGCGGGTCGACGGGCTCGCCGTGGGCGGCGTCGAACAAGGGTAAGGCGTGGGGGCGCGGGTCCAGCGGCACGAGCGTGACGTGGTGACCGGAGAGCGCCGTGCGCGCCGGGACGAAGGCGCCCTTGAACGCCACGGTCGCACCCAGCTCGCTCATCTCGACACCCTCCCGGCAGCAGCGGCCCATGATTTCACCATCGCGGAGGTGACAACGCCATGCCGCGATCCTTCATGACAGGCCGTGCCCGCACCATCGGGTCCAGCGTGGAGACGCCTCGGCCATGCCGCTCGCCGCCCGCGCCCATGTCGACCCCCGCGCCGGAGGCCTGCGCCACCGCGATCCCCAGGGCCTGCCGGGCACCATCGCGGACCGCCTGGCGCGCGATCTCGACGTCCCGCCCGAGATGGACGTGGCGCTCGAGAGCCTCGCCCGCGGCGAGCTCGCCGGTGTCGACGTCGGTGAGGTCAACGGCGAGCCCTTCCTCTCCGCCGTGGCGCTCGGCCTGGGCGCGGAGGCCTGCGCGCTGCGCGAGCAGGTTCGCGAGGTGGCGCCGGTGGCGTGGCCCGAGACCGTTTTCGACGCGGTGCGCCGCTTCGCCGGCGCTCGGCCCCTGCAGCTGCGCCCCCTCGGCGACGACGGCCTCGCGCTCACCTTCACGAGCCAGGCCGTCTTCGTCGCCAACGGCCCGTTCTCGCGGCGCGGCTTCGCGCTGATCCGCCGCGAGAGCCTGCAGACCGGCCGCCTCGCGCCCTACGCCCAGCGCCAACCCGGCCGCTGGGCGGCACTGCTGACGCTCCTGCGCGCCCGCATCGGCGGTTTCGCGGATACCGACATCATCGCCGAGACGCTCCCCTCGCGGCGCCTCGACACCCGGGCGCGCCGGCTGCTCGCCACCGTCGATGGCGAGCTGGCGACGCTCGCCTCGCCGCTCGACTTCACCAGCCGACCGCGCGCCCTGCGCGTGCGTCGTCCGGCCTTGGTTGCGCCGAACGCATAAGCGGGCGACGGTCGCACCGCGCCGGTGAAGGCCCGATCTCCGCGGGACGCGCACGAGAGCGAGGCAGGGTCGATGCGTGTGCAGGGTGAGGCCTATCGCTCGATCCGGCCACCCACCGACGGCGCGGCGGTGACGATCATCGACCAGACGAAGCTGCCGCAGCCCGTCGTCACCGTCGATCTTACCATGGTCGAGGACGCGGAGCGCACCCTCGCGCGATGCCGGTGCGCGGCGCGCCGGTGCTCGGCTTCACCCCGCGGGGTCGCTGCACCACGGTTGCCGCACTCGGCCCCGCGATCTTCCGCCCCGGCTCTGGCTCGTTGCGGGCGACGGCGACGGTTTCGGCTTCGAGCGCGGCACGGCGGAGATGTGCTTGGCCCTGCGGGCCTGCGGCATGCCGGTGGAGCTGCGCATCGCCGATGGCGGCCACGACTGGACCGATGGGCGCTCCGTCGTGGCCGACGTGCTCCCCTCGTCGACGCCGGCTGGGTGCCTTTGGGTCGATGAACGCGCACCGACCTCAATCTAAGGTTGCTCTGCCGTCACTTCGTGTCGTTCACTACCGCCGCCCGCTCGGCGTCGCCGGTGGGCGTCGTCGAGCAACGGCCGTGGATTGGAGGTGCCTCCATGAACGAGATCGACAAGCCCCATTCGGAGGCGCTGCGCACGATCGAATTCACCTTGTACGCGGGTCGCTTGCTGTTGGTGCCGATGGCGCTCGGCCTGCTCCTCGGCATCGTCGCTTTGCTCTACAATTTCTTCGACCAAGCCATCCATGTCGCGCATCTCCATATTTTTTCGACTAATCATGAAGAAGAGCAGCTTATTATTGAAATTATTAGATTAATTGACTATTTTCTTTTGTCGGGATTGTTGATTATGGTCGCCGTGAACGGTTATGATTTTTTTATCTCGCATATTTATGTCCGTAATCATAAAAACAAGCCGGATTGGGTCGGCGCCATGGGGATTCACGGCCTGAAGATGAACTTGTTCATTACGATCTGCGCCATCTCAAGTTTTCAACTTCTACAGATTTTTTTTGATATCGTTGCTGATGCCCATCTGGGAGATGAGATGAAGTCGCTGTTGCCGTGGCTCTTCGCGCTGCACGGGCTGTTCCTGGTCACCGCGGTCGTCATCGCGGTCATGGCGCGATTCTTCGCGGGACGGGCGGACTAGCGGTCCGACCGGATCAAGGACTTAGTGCGCCTTCGGACGACACGCATCCGCACGCGCCAAAGCTGTGCCACTCGCACGACCTTACGCCTCGTCGACGCCGTCGGCGCCGATCGCTCCGACGGCGACGGGGCACGAGCGTCCGCGACCAAGGGCGGCGGCGTACCGTCAACTCGGCCGCAGGCCCAGCGGCGCGCGACGGTCCGAGGGGGCGACGTCATGCGCGGTCGGCGGCTCGGCGTGCACTTCCATGAGTACCGCGGCGAGGCCCGTCCAGCCCGTCTGGTGGGACGCGCCGATCCCGGCGCCGTTGTCGCCGTGGAAATACTCGTAGAAGAGGAGGTTGTCGCGCCAGTGCGGGTCGTGCTGAAAGCGCGCGTTGCCGCCGTAGACGGCGCGGGTGCCGTCGGCTTTGGCTTCGAAGATGCTCGTCACCCGTCGGCTGAGTTCGTCGGCCACGGCGTCGAGCGTCATCGACACCCCGGAGCCCGTCGGCAACTCGACCGCGAGCGTGTCGCCGTAGTGGCGATAATAGTGCCTGAGCGCGTCGATGAGCAGGACGTTGGCCGGCATCCAGACCGGCCCGCGCCAGTTCGAATTGCCGCCGAACATGGCGGAATCGGACTCGGCGGGCCGGTAGTCGACGGCGTAGCGCTCACCGGCGATTTCGGTGACGAAGGGCGTGTCCGCGTGCCGGCGCGACAGCGAGCGGATGCCGTAAGGTGAGAGGAACTCGTTCTCGTCGAGGAGCGGGCCGAGCATCCGGACCAGGCCGTCGCGCCCGAGAAACGACAGCAAGAGCCGGTTTGCGCCGCCGTCCGCCTCGCTGGCACCCTCGAGCAGCTCGCTTTGGCGGTCGCGGAACCACGCCAAGCGTTCGGCGAAGCTCGGGTTCTCCGCGTCCTCCAGCGCCTGGAGGTCGAGGCAGGCGACGGCGATCAGCGGCAGCAGGCTCACCAACGAGCGGACCTTCATCGGCTCGAACCGGTCGCCCAGCCGCAAGACGTCGAAGAAGAGCCCGTCCGCGTCGCTCCACAGCTCGGCCGCGCCGTCGGAGACCCGGCCGACATGGTCGAGCGCATCGGCGATGTAGACGAAGTGCTGAAAGAACTTGGCCGCGAAATCGAGATAGGTCGGGTCGTCCTTCGCGAGCTCGGTCGCGATTTCCATGAGCTTAAGCGCGAAGAAGCCGACCCAGGTGGTCCCGTCCGACTGATAGAGCCGGCCGCCGCCGGGCAGCGCCCCGGCCGAGCGGTCGAAGGCGGCGATGTTGTCGAGCCCTAGAAAGCCGCCCTGGAACAGGTTGTTACCGTCGGCGTCCTTGCGGTTCACCCACCACGTGAAATAGAGCAGGCCGTGCTCGAACACGCTGCGCAGGAAATCGCGGTCGCGCGTGCCGAAGCTGCGCCACTCGTACTCGGCGATCTGCAGGGCCGCCCAGGCCTGCACCGGCGGATTGACGTCGTCGAAGGCCCATTCGTAGGCGGGAACTTGACCCTCGGGGCTCATGTACCACTCGCGGCAGAGCAACAGGATCTGCCGCTTGGCGAAGTCCAGGTCGACGCGGGCGAGCGCCACGGTGTGAAAGCCGAGATCCCAGCTGGCGAACCAGGGATACTCCCATTTGTCCGGCATCGAGAGCACGTCGTCGGCGTAGACATGGCGCCACTTGCTGTTGCGACCGTGCAGGCGC
Organism: Alphaproteobacteria bacterium; assembly: GCA_046541805.1. GTDB lineage: Bacteria > Pseudomonadota > Alphaproteobacteria > Geminicoccales > Geminicoccaceae > JAAAPF01. The sequence continues at coordinate 4,751 of JBKHCM010000001.1, read as the reverse complement.
GAGGGGGGTGGGGGTAGTTCGTCGCCGTCGAGCCATTCGGCGACGACGTAGTGGAAATACTGCTTCGACCACAGCATCCCGGCATAGGCCTGCCGCGCGATCGACCTGCGGTCGTCGCCGAGATCGGCGGGCAGACGCGAGGCGTAGAAGGCATCGGTCTCCCGGCGGCGCCGGGCGAAGACGGCCTCGGCGTCGCCGGCCGCCGCACGGGGCTCGTCCGTCAGCCGCAGGGTGATCGTCGTGCCTTCGCCGGCGGCGAGCCGGCGCTCGTAGACCGCCGCCGCCTTCGTCCCCCGGCGCGCCGGGTTCACGGTCTCGGCGCCGTGCACCAGCCGGTCGTTGATGCCGTCCTTGGGGTAGGCGGGGCCGTCGACGCCGTAGAGCCGGCGGGCGTTGGTCTCGTTGTCGACGAACCAAAGCTCGTCCGCGTCGGGGCACACCAGGCGGCGCCGGCCCAGCTCCTGGTGGTTGGCGTCGATCGCGGTGCCCGCACCGTCGGCCGCCAGGCGCGGCTCGGGTGCCCCGCGCCGCCAGCTCCAGGTGTTGCGGAACCAGAGCGTCGGCAGCAACCAGATGGTCTCGGCGCTCGGGCCCCGGTTGACCGCGGTGATGCGGATGTAGATGTCCTCCGGCGCGGCCTTGGCGTACTCCACCGTGACGTCGAAATACCGCTCGTCGTCGAAGACGCCGGTGTCCATCAACTCGTATTCGAGCGCACCCGGCGCCGTCGCCTTGCGCCGCCCGTTCTCGGCGATCAGGTCGTCATAGGGATACGCCGCCTGCGGGTATTTGTAGAGATAGCGCATGTAGCTGTGGGTGGGGGCGCTATCCTGGTAGAAGTAGTATTCCTTGACGTCCTCGCCGTGATTGCCCTGGCTGTTGGTGAGGCCGAACAGGCGCTCCTTGAGGATCGGATCGCGGCCGTTCCAAAGCGCGAGCGCGAAGCACAAGCGCTGGCGATCGTCCGAGAGGCCGGCGAGGCCGTCCTCGCCCCAGCGATAGGCCCGCGAGCGGGCGTGGTCGTGCGGGAACGCGTCCCAGGCGTCGCCCGACGGGCTGTAGTCCTCGCGGACGGTGCCCCATTGCCGCTCGCTCAGATAGGGCCCCCAGCGCAACCACGGCTCGCGCGCGCTCCAGGCCGCCTGCAGACGGCGATCTTCTTCGGTCCGACCGAGCATCGACATCGTCACCTTCCCGGGTCGCTGGCGTGGCGCATCAGGCGCCGGCGGCACGCTTGGCGCGGTCGACGAGGCACCACGCCCTGAGATATGCCGCCACGCTCCAAGCCTGGGCGATGCAGCCGCGCGGGGCGTGGGGCGGGGCTCCCTCGAAGATCTCGTTCACCGTGCCGAGCCCTTCGATGCGCAGCTGATCGCCGAGCGGGCGGCACAGCCGCTCGACGCGCGCGACGTCGCCGAAGACGGCGAGCTGGGCCTCGACGAATGGGCCGATCAGCCAGCCCCAGACCGTGCCCTGGTGGTAGGCGCCATCCCGCGACCGCTGATCGCCGCCGTAGTGCGGGCGGTAGCCGGGCGCGCCGGGGGCGAGGCTGCGCAGCCCCGCCGGCGTCAGGAGCGCGCGCTCGCAGGTACGGACCACGGCCCGCAACTGATCGTCCGGCAAGGCGCGCACGGGCAGGCTCGCCGCCAGGATCTGGTTGGGCCGGAGCGCGGGGTCGTCGCCGTCGGGCCCGTCCAGCACGTCGAAGCAGTAGCCGCGCTCGGCGTTCCAGAACCGCCGAAAGCCGGCGGCAGCCCGCGCCAGGAGCTCGCGGTAGCGCTCGGCCGGTTGGCCCAGCACAGCCGCCGCCTCGACCATGAAGGCGAGCCCGGCGCACCAGAGCGCGTTGACGTCGACCGGCTTGCCGATGCGCGGGGTCACGACCCAATCGCCCACCTTGGCGTCCATCCAGGTCAGCTGAACGCCCGGCTCGCCGGCGCGGATCAGGCCGTCCCTCTCGTCGACGCGGATGCCGTAGCGGGTGCCGGCGAGGTGATGGGCGACGATGTCGTCGAGAACGGGAAAGAGGCTCGCCAGCAGCTCGCGGTCGTTCGAGGCGGCGTGATAGGCGCGGACCGCTTCGATGAACCAGAAGGTGGCGTCGACGGTGTTGAACTCGGCCGGCTCGCCGCCGTCGGGAAAGCAATTCGGGATCATGCCGCCGTCGATCGCGTCGGCGAAGCTCAAGAGGATCGAGCGCGCGACGTCGAGCCGGCCGGTCTCGATCGCGAGGCCCGGCAGGCTGATCATCGTGTCCCGGCCCCAGTCCGAGAACCAGTGATAGCCGGCGATGACCGAATGACCGGCGGTGCCGTCTGGGCGCGTGCGCGCGACGACGAACTGATCGGCGGCGAGGACGAGCCGCGCCACCCAGTCGGGCGCCGGCGGCGCCGATGCGCCGCGGGCGGCGGTCCAGGCGGCGAGCAAGTCGGCGTCACGCCCGCGGCGCGCAGCGAGCGCGCCCGCCTGCGGCACCGCCGCGCGCGCGCCGACGCTGGCGACGAGCTGGACCGTCGCCCCCGGCGCCAGCTCCGCGGTCAGCGTGCCCGCGAAGACGTGGTCTTCGCTGTCGGTGAGCCCGCGTTCGCGCTCGCGCGCCAGGTCGACGCCGCGATACCACACCGCTGCGGCCTCGGCGCGGCCGCCCTCGAGGCGGAGGTGCAGCGTCGTGTCCGGTCCGCCCGGCGCCTCGACGGCGAGGGTGTCGCCGGCGGCGGTGACGGCCGGGGTGGTGGCGCCGGCGAAGCGGCGGCCGTGATGGTCGCGGTGGTCGGTCAAGAGCTTGACCGAGAGCGTCAGCGGTGCGTCGGACCCGAGATTGTCGTAGGCGATCCGGGTGACGTTCGCCCCCTGATCCATCCAGATCCGCTTTTCGAGCGTGAAGCGCGGCGTCGCGTAGCGCCAGACCGGCACGGAGCCCTCGAGGCGGAACTCCTCGAGGACGACGTAGCCCGCCGGCGCGATCGCGCCGCCGCGCCAGCGCACGGTGGCGAGCTCGACGGTCTCGTCCGCGACGGTCACCGCCTCGAGCGCGGCCTGGAGCTTGAGGGTGCGGCCGACCGGCGGCTGCAGGGCCGCGACCAGCAGGCCGTGATAGCCGCGGGTGGCGAGGCCGGCGACGGTGCCCGAGGCGTAGGCGCCGGCGCCGTTGGTGACCAGCCACTCGCGCCGCTCCGCCGTCGCCAAATCGGCACAGACATCGCGACCCAGCCGTTCGACCGGCGGCGTCACGGCACCCGGCGCCACCGCCGACGGCGTGGCACCGGGCGCGCCGCCGCGGCGTGCCGCCTTACGCGTCACGGGCGCGTGCGCGTGTCGCGCGGGCGACGGTTTCAGCCTCCATCGCGTCGATCCCTCCACTCAGCCTCGAACGACGGCGCGCGTTGGGGGCAACGCCCTTTCGTCGGTGTCCTATGACACGAGAAACGGCTTGCAGGCAGGAGTTTATCGCGTCAAAGGTGTACAGAATTCGTCGTAATTCACTTTTAACGAGAATGACGGAGGGGCCGATGGCGACACCAGCGACGTTTCCTCGTCGATTCGAAGGTCCAGCGGACGAGGCCGTGGCGACCGCGCGGCGTTCCCGCGCCGGCAGCGCCCGTCCGCGCGGCCGCGATGGTGCCGCGGTCCTCACCGCAGCTTGAGCGCGGGCGGGGCGCGCCATGGCCTACGTGTTCAGCGACAACCACCGTGACCGGCGCATTGCCTCGCCAGAATTGTTGCCGAAGCTGAGGTGGTTGCCGCAACGACGATGTTCCCGACGGGACCGGGGTCGGGAGGCGGTGGTGAGGCGGGTGAGCATGGCGACGCGAGACGAGGTGCTGGGCGCGCTGGTGGGGCGCTATGCGGCGGCGAGCCGTGAGGAGAAGGGTCGGCTGATCAGCGAGCTGGCGGCGCTGACGGGGTACCATCGCAAGCACGCGGCGCGCGTCCTCCGCGGTGGCTGCCGCGGCGATCGCGCGGCTCCGCGGCCTGGGCGCCGACGGTACGACGAGGCGGTACGGACGGCGCTGATCGTGCTGTGGGAGGCGTCGGACCGGATCTGCGGCAAGCGGCTGAAGGCGCTGCTGCCGGCGTTGCTCGCGGCGATGGAGCGTCACGGCCATCTGGCTCTGGACGGCGAGGTGCGGGCGCGCCTGGAGGGGATGAGCGCGGCGACGATCGATCGGGTGCTGGCGCCGGTGCGGCGGGAGACGGCGCACCGCGGCCGACGGCGGACGGCGCCGTCGGCCGCGATCCGCCGCTCGGTGCCGATCCGGACCTACGCCGACTGGAACGATCCCGCGCCCGGTTTTGTCGAGGCGGACCTGGTGGCGCACAGCGGGCCGTCGCCGGCGGGCAGCTTCGTGCAGACGGTGGTGTTGACGGACATCGCGACCGGTTGGACCGAGTGCGCGCCGCTGTTGTTCCGCGAACAGCGGCTGCTGAGCGAGGTGCTCACGGTACTGCGCGAGGCGCTGCCGTTCACGCTGCTCGGCTTCGACACCGACAACGATACAGTGTTCATCAACGCGACGGTGAAGGACTGGTGTGACGGCGGCGACATCGCCTTCACCCGGTCGCGGCCCTACCGCAAGAACGACCAAGCGCACATCGAGCAGAAGAACGGCGCCGTGGTCCGGCGCATGGTGGGTTACCGCCGGCTCGAGGGTCTGGCTGCGGCGGAGGCGTTGGCGCGGCTCTATCGGCCGATGCGCCTGTTCGTGAACTTTTTCCAGCCCTCGTTCCGGCTGGTGGAGAAGCGGCGCGAG